>CAZEAA010000228.1:0-9875 GCA_964510015.1 uncultured Sandaracinaceae bacterium | reverse complement strand
CCAACTTCAGCGACCACGGCGCCAACCGCCTGGGCGCGTCGGCGCTCATGCAGGGCCTCGCGGACGGCTACTTCGTGCTGCCGTACACCGTGGGCAACTACATCGGCACCGAGGCCAGTAAGCGCGTGGGCCAGCGCACCTTCCCGGAGCTGGGCACCGACCACCCCGAGGTGCAGAAGGTCGTGAAGGACGTGAAGGAGCGCGTGAAGCGGCTCATGAGCGCCCCCGAGCCGAAGCACGGCCCGGACCACTACCACCGCGAGCTCGGCAAGATCATCTGGAGCAAGTGCGGCATGTCCCGCACCAAGGAAGGCCTGCAGGAGGCCCTCCGCGAGATCCCGAAGCTGCGCGCCGAGTTCGAGAAGCACCTCAAGATCACGGGCACCGGCGAGGAGCTCAACCAGACCCTCGAGAAGGCCGGCCGTGTCGAAGACTTCTTCGAGCTGGGCGAGCTGATGTGCCTCGACGCGCTCACGCGCGAAGAGAGCTGCGGCGGTCACTTCCGCGCCGAGCACGAGGACGACGGCGAGGCGCTGCGCGACGACGAGAACTTCGCGTTCGTGTCGGCCTGGGGCTACACGGGCGACTCGGCCAAGCCGGAGCTCCACAAGGAGCCGCTCACCTTCGACTACGTCAAGCCCAGCAAGCGCAGCTACAAGTAACGGAGCAGGAGAGACATGAGCACGTTCAACATCACGCTCCACGTTTGGCGCCAGAAGTCCCCGCAGGCCCAGGGCAAGTTCGAGGACTACAAGGTCGTCGCCGACGAGCACATGAGCTTCCTCGAGATGCTCGACGTCGTGAACGAGGACCTGATCGTGAAGGGCAAGGAGCCCATCGCGTTCGACCACGACTGCCGCGAGGGCATCTGCGGCATGTGCGGCATGGTCATCAACGGCGAGGCCCACGGCCCGCAGAAGCTGACCACCACCTGCCAGCTCCACATGCGCCAGTTCAAGGACGGCCCGTTCGACATCTGGATCGAGCCGTTCCGCGCCGCGGGCTTCCCGCTGCTCAAGGACCTGGTCGTGGATCGCAGCGGCTTCGACCGCATCATCCAGGCGGGCGGGTACATCTCCATCCGCACGGGCGCGCCGCTCGACGCCAACGCCACGCCCATCCCGAAGGACGTCTCGGACATGGCCATGGACGCGGCCGAGTGCATCGGCTGCGGCGCTTGCGTGGCCGCCTGCCCGAACGCGTCGGCCAGCCTCTTCACGGCTGCCAAGATCACGCACTTGGGCCTGCTCCCGCAGGGCCAGGCCGAGCGCCCCGACCGTGCCCGCAAGATGGTCAGCGCCATGGACAACGAGGGCTTCGGCAGCTGCACCAACCACGGCGAGTGCGAGTCCGCGTGCCCGAAGGGCATCTCGGTGTACTTCATCGCGCGCATGAACCGCGACTTCGTGAAGGCCACGGCCACCCACTACGAGCGCGCCAGCAAGGGCGACGGGGAATGAACCCCGCAGTGGCCGTCAGTTCGCGCTGACGGCCACGGGCGGCGGCGCCACGTACGACGGGTCGTCTTCCACCACGGGGACGGTGAGCGCGACGTCCTGGGTGGGCGCGTCCATGGCGATGTAGGGGTGTTGCCCGCGTCGCGCCGGGCCGTTCACGGTGCCGTACTGAGGCCGGCGGCCCGGACGGGACCAGTCCACCCAGTGGGTGCGCTCTTCGCGTGCGTCCACGTGGACGAAGTTGCTGCGGGGGTAGAGGCCGCAGCCCACGGCGGCGATGGTGCGGCAGTAGTCCCAGAGGGTGCGGTTGGGGACCTCTTGGATCTGGATGTCGGACGCGATGCCGGCCACGTGCTGGCTGTCCGTGCCGCTGAAGCGACGCGGGTCGCGGAACCCACTGACGACCGTGATCAAGCGACCGCCGAAGTGGTCGCTGAGGTGCGCTAGCAGCAGCGCCAAGCGCGGGGTGGTGTGGCGGTCGGCGTCACGCTCGTTGCGGCGCATGATGCCCTCGAGCGACCGCAGGCCCGCGCGGCTGACGCCGCTCCCGGTGCGCAGGCTGGCAACCACCGGCTCCTCACCCGCACGCCGGAACTCGACACGACCAGGGACTTCGGGGGCACCCCAGTCGACAGGCGCCTCGGGCGCGGGCTCGAAGCCGGGCAACAGCAGCCTGTCGCCGGCTCGCACGCGCGCGTTGGGACGGAGTCGGTTGGTGCGGCGCAGCGACTCCACGCTCACGTCGTGCTGGCGGGCGATGCGCTCGAGGGTCTGGCCGGCGCGCACGTAGACCTCCCCCGCGGTGGGAATGGTCAGCTCCTGGCCCGCGCGGATGCGCGTCCCGCGCAGCCGGTTGGCCGCCTTGATGTCGTCGACCGAGACTCGGTAGCGGTCCGCGATCTGACCGAGCGTCTGTCCAGCACGCACCGTGTGCCGCCGCGACGCGTCTGCGCGGAGAGGACCAAGAAGGAGGGCGGCGGCGACGGCCAGCGTCGCGACCGCAGCCCAGATGGGGGAGGGCATGCGCATCGCGAGAAAGTATGGCGGCCGCCGCCGATAGGGGCAACGCTCAGGTCAGAGCTGGGAGTTCCAGTCGTCTCCGTCCACGTCCAGGGTGTACTGCGTCCCCGGTTCGATGGTCTCGTTGCGCCACTCCTTCCAGTGACCGCTGCCGTCCACCACGCGGATGTCCCACACGCCGGCGGTGATGTTGGAGAGCGTGAGCGACTGACCCACCGCGAGGGTGTTGCTGCCGAGCAGGTCTGCACCCCAGTTGGTGTCGCTCGACGGGCTCATGTAGACGTACATGATGGTCTCGCGCGAGACGTTGCGAAGGATCACCGTCGCGGGGGCGCCCTGGACGATGGGGCCCGTGGTGGTGCCCGCACCGCCACCGCCGCCGCCGCAGCCCGCGAGCGCCACGACGCTCATGAGGGTCAGAGTGATCGCGGCGCGCTGAGCTGCCGAGCGGATGTCTTTCATCATGTCTGCCATTCCTTTTCGTACGGTCCGCGCCAACCCCGGCGCTACCGCTGTAGCGAAAAAGTCTGCGATTAACCGAGCCACGAAAGCAAGGCTGCGAGTGGGTGCGGAGATGGAATTTCGAAGGTCCGCCAGCTATGGTCCGCGCGATGACCTGCCATGCATGCGTGGGGTTCTTGTTGGTGGCCTCGTGTGCCCTCGGCGGCTGCGGCCGACCCCTCGATCTCCCCGACGGCTTCACCGGGACGGAGCAGCTGGAAGGCGAGGTGGGTGGGACCACCGAGGCCTACGGGTGGGCGCACGGCTGCTCGGGCTTCGTCTCGGCGGAGCCCGACCACCAGGTGATGAACGAGGGCCGGCTGCCCTACGCCCGCATCGTGGCCAACGGTGGGTCGCTCGACACGAGCCTGATCGTGCAGCTCTCCGACGGGACCTTCCGCTGCAGCGACGATGACGAGGGCCATCATCCCATCGTGGAGGGCTCGTTCCCTGCCGGCCTGATGAAGATCTGGGTGGGCGTCTCGCAGCCTTCGTTCGTGGGCCCGTATCACCTGGTGATCAGCACCGATCGCGCGACCACGGCGTCCAGCCTCGGCGACCCGGCCGAGCGCTGAAGCCCGCTCACACGCGCGCGCGCCGGCCGATGTTCTCGCAGAAGCCGAGCGGCGTGTAGAACGTGAAGCGATGCGGCCCGAAGACCACCTCGGCTCCGTCGGCCACGGGCACCGGCGTGCGGGGCTCGAGCTTCACGCCGTCCACCCAGGTGCCGTTGCGCGAGTCCGCGTCGGTCAGTGTGTAGCCTGCCTGTGGCGTGCCGGCGAAGTACGCGTGGTACTTCGAGACGCGTGGGTTCGGCAGCCACACGTCGGCGTTGCGCGCGCGGCCCACGCCCACGCGGTCGGCGAACGCCGCGCCGGCCGCCTTGCGGACCACGCGCACCTCGCCTGCGCGAATCTGAGGGCGCTCGTCAGTGGCGCCGGCACCGGTCTTCTGCATCTCCGCGAGGAACTGGCTGCGGGACATGAAGGCCGTGTGGAAGCTGGCCTCGGTCTCGGTCTCGAGGTTCTCGCGGGCGAGCAACACCGGATGTGTGAACTCCCCCACGAACGCCGCGCGTCCGCGGCGCTCGAACCACTCTCGGTACCACTCTAGCCGCTGTATCGCGTCCACTATGAACAGTATTCTACACCACGAACGGCATTACAACTGTCAGTCACTTTTCCCGGCAGTGGAGGGACGTGCCGTGGTCCACGCCTCTCCCGTTGAGGGTACGCTCCGCCGATGAGCGATACAAACGATGTGCGGGAGAAGAGTCACTGGGGCTGGGGCTGGGCCGACCGGTTTCCCACCGCCGAGCAGCGCCGCGAGCGGGGTCAGCAGGCCAAGATGCTGCTGGGCTTCGCGCCCGAGCGGGTGGACGAGCCCGTGCCTCTCTCGGCCGTCACGCTCCCTGCGCCGCGCGTGCAGCCGCCGGCCGCGCTCGCCGCGATCAGCGACACCACGGTGGGTGCGCGCGTGCGCCACACGCACGGTCGCAACTTCCCCGACATCCTGCGTGGGTTCCGCGGCGACTTTGCGGGTGCCCCCGACGTGGTGGCGTTCCCGAACGACGAAGCCGACGTGACGCGCGTGCTCGACTGGGCCAGCGCCGCCGACGTGGTGGTGGTGCCCTATGGCGGCGGTACCAGCGTGGTGGGCGGCATCTCCGCCGGCGGCGAGCAGCCCTTCGTGTCGCTCGACCTCTCGCGCCTGGACCGCTTGCTGGAGGTGGACACCGTGTCGCGCAGCGCGCGCATCCAAGCGGGTGCCAGCGGCCCGCGGCTCGAGGCGCAGCTGGCCGAGCACGACCTCACGCTGCGCTTCTTTCCGCAGTCGTTCGAGTTCGCCACGCTCGGTGGCTGGATCGCCACCCGCGCAGGCGGGCACTTCGCCATGGGGCCCACGCACATCGACGACCTGGTGGAGAGCACGCGCACGGTGACCCCGCGCGGCGTGCTCGAGACGCGGCGCTTGCCCGGCTCTGGCGCGGGGCCCAGCGCGGACCGCCTGATCCTGGGCAGCGAGGGCACGCTCGGCGTCATCACCGAGGCGTGGATGCGGGTGCGTCCGAAGCCCACGCAGCGCAGCACCGCCACGTGCCTCTTCAAGGAGTGGGGCTCTGCCGTGGCCGCCGTGCGCGCGCTCTCGCAGTCGGGCCTGTACCCCGCGAACTGTCGCCTGCTGGACGCGCGCGAGGCGGCCCTCAACCTCGTGAGCGTCGACGGCAGCGCCGTGCTGATCGTGGGCTTCGAGGGGGCCGACCACGCGTTTCACGCCCCGATGGCGCGCGCGCTCGAGCTGGTGGCCGACCACGGAGGGCGCTGCCCGCAAGGGCCGAAGCACGCCGACGCAGGCGAGAAGAGCGGTGACGAAGGCGGCGCGGGTGCGTGGAAGCGCGCGTTCATCGACGCGCCCTACATGCTGAACCTGATGGGCAGCATGGGCATGGTGGTGGACACGTTCGAGACGGCCTGCACCTGGGACCGCTTCGACGCGCTGCACGCGGGCATCATCCAGGCGGTGCGCGAAGTGATGAAGCGCGAGGTGGGGCGCGGCTTCGTGTCGTGCCGCTTCACGCACGTGTATCCGGACGGACCCGCGCCGTACTTCACCTTCGTGATGCCCGGCCGGCCCGGCGGTGAGATCGCGCAGTGGCAGGCCGTGAAGCAGGCGGCCAGCGACGCGATCATCCGGCACGGCGGCACCATCACCCACCACCACGCGGTGGGGCGGGTACACCAGCCCTGGTATGCCCAGCAGGTCCCGGATCTCTTCCGGGCGGCGCTGCGCGGGGCCAAGCGGGAGCTCGATCCGGCGGGCATCATGAACCGTGGAGTGTTCGCGCTCTAAGTGCGCCATCTGCTGGAAGGCTGGTAAGCTCAGGGCCTTCATGGATGTCATCTGCCAGAATTGCGGGACGGAGTACGACTTCGACGAGACCCTGGTCTCGGAGCGAGGGACGACCGTCAAGTGCACTCAGTGCGCCCACCTCTTCAAGGTCTACCGGCCCGGCGGTGGCGACGCGCGCCCGTGGAGCATTCGGCACCGCGACGGTCGCGAAGAGCTGGTGCCCACGCTGCGCGACCTGCAGAAGCTGATCGCCACGGGTCAGCTCAGCGAGTTCGACGAGATCGCGCGGCAGGGCGACCCCTTCAAGCCCCTCGGGTCCATCGCCGAGCTGGCCTCTTTCTTCTCGCAGGCGCGCGCCTCGCGGCCCGACTCCGTGCCGCCCACGGGCAGGCCTTCGGGCCCTGCGGCCGAGCTCCAACAGCCGCGCCGCGCGAAGGGCACGCTGATGGGCTACTCGCCCAACGCCGAACCGGTGGCCGCGCCGCAGGTCAGCCCCAATCAGATGGCCGGGGCGTACGGCGACCCCGGCGCTCGCGTGAGCGGTCCGGCCGCCAAACCAGCGAGCGTGCCGCCACCGCCGCCCGCCAAACCCGCGAGCGTGCCCCCGCCCAGCGCGTCGGTGCCCGCCCCCGCGCCAGCCCCCGTCGCACCCCGACCCATCGCGAAGCCGGCCGAGCCCGAGCGCGCCAACCCGGCGGCGGCCGCGGCGGCCAAGGCCTCGCAGCGCGCCATCGCCGCCACGCGCGCCAGCGACATGTTGGAGGAGCCCATTCAGGCGCCCATCCGCAGCCCGCGTCCGCCGCTGGTGGAGGACGACGAGGAGGTCGACGGCATCCGCTCGCCCAAGTGGGGGCGCTACGTCTTCTTGCTGGTCCTCGTCGGGCTCGGCGTGGGCGCGTACTTGAAGCGCGACCTGATCATGGCGCAGGTGGACGCCATGCGCGGGCCGCCGCCCGACCTCGCGGCGCCGTTCTTGGAGGACGCTGAAGAGGCGCTGCGTCATGACGACGCCGAGGGCTATCGCACCGGCATCCACGAGATGATCCGCGCGACGGCGGTGGCCGAGCGTGACCCGCGCGTGCTCACCACGCTCTCGCGCGGCTACAGCCTCAAAGCCCAGCTGCACGAGTTCGACGCACAGGATCTCGTGGCGGTGGCGGGGGAAGACCCGGCGCGGCTCGCGGAGGCCGCGGGGCTGCGGCACGTCTCGCGGGACGCTGCGCAGGAGGCACGTCACAAGGCCGAAGACGCCGTGCGCGAGGCGCCCGACTCGGTGGAGGCGCGCGTGGCGCTGGCGGACGCGCTGCGCCTCACGGGAGACCTGATTGGGGCGCGGCGGCACTACGAGCGCTCGCTCGACCTGGCCCCGACGGCCAGCGCGGATCAGCTCACGGTGGGCGCGCTCCTCGCAGCCGCCGAACAACAAGACCTCGCTGCCGCCGTGGAGCTGGCGCAGCAGGCCGTGGGCGCCGACGCCGGGTTGATCCGCGCGCGCATCGTGCTCGCGCGGGCGCTCCTGGCTTCCGGCAACGGCGAGGCTGCGCGCGCTCACGTGGCGCACGTGCTCGCGTCGCAAGCCGACCACGCGGGCGCCTTGGCCGTGCGCCGCCGCCTCGACGGAGAAGCGCCGCAGCCCGCGACCGCGGACCAGGTGGAGGTCGCAGCGGCCACACCGGACGCGGGCACACCCGCCACGCCGGGGAGCGCCGGAGCGGCACCCACCGGCACCCAGGGCGCGGCCACGCAGATGCGCGACGACCGCACGTACGACGAGATGCAGGGCACCACCGGCACTGCCCGCCCGCCCACCACGGGCACGGGCGACGTCGCGCTGGACGACGGTCGTCCGCCCGAGGGGCGCGACTACAGCTGGTACATCCAGAACGGCGACACCGCGCTGTCGGGCGGCAACCTGTCGCGCGCCGATGCGTTCTACCAAGCCGCGCTCGAGGTGCGGCCGGGCTCGTCGGAGGCCACCACCGGGCTCGCCAACGTGCTGCTGCGCCGCGGTCGCGCGGAGGACGCCGTGGTGCGCTTCCGGGCCGCCACGCGCCAGGGCTATGGCCCGGCGTTCATCGGGCTCGGCCGCGCCAACGAAGCGCTCGGTCGTCGCAGCGAGGCCATCCAGGCCTACGAAGACTACCTGTCGCGGAGCGGGAGCGGCTCGCTCGCGGCCACCGCTCGCCAGCGTCTCGAGGCGCTGCGTCCGAGCGCGGCCCCCACGCCAGCGCCGGGCGGCAGCGACCCTGCGCCTGCTCCTTCGCCCGCTGTGGAGCCCACGCCGGGGCCCACGTGAGCGAAGCCAAGCCGCCGCCTCGCCGGCGCTGGGTCTGGCCGCTGATCCTCGTTGGCTTGCTCTCCGTATGCGTGATGCGCTGCGCCCTCGGACGCGGTCCCGTGCTCGACGAGTCGGGCGGCACGGGCGCCATCGAGGTGCGCGAGCTGCGTCTGGACGCGCCGCCTTCGTCGGGGCCGGGACGTGGGGGCCTCGGCGCCGGGCGCGAGCCCACGCTGCAAGAGGTCTTCACGCAGCTGCGCCTGGTCGAGGAGCAAGACACGGCGCGCGGGCTCTTCCTGCGCATCGGCTCCATGGGCGGCGCGTGGGGACGGGTGGCGGACCTGGTGGAAGCCATCGACCGCGTGCGCGCGAAGAACAAGCCGGTGCACTGTCACTTCGAGAGCCTCGACAACGCGGGCTTCGCGCTGGCCGCGCGCGCGTGCGACCGCATCAGCATGACGCCCGCGGGACACCTCAACCTGGTGGGTGTCGCGGCCCAGGTCTTCTATGCGCGCGAGCTGCTCGACAGCGTGGGCGTGCGCGCCGAGGTAATCGCCATGGGGCGCTACAAGAGCGCGGGCGACATGCTCACCGAGACGACCATGCCCGAGGAGGCGCGCGAGGCGACCGAGGCGCTGCTCGACGACGTGAGCGCGGGCTTGGTGAGTGCCGTGGCGCTGCGCTTCGAGGGCGACGCGGTGCGCGCTCAGGCCGCCATCGACGCGGGGCCCTATGGCGCCGAGGCGGCCCACGCCGCGGGGCTCATCGACGCGGTGGCGTTCGACGACGAGGCCCGTGAGCTGACGCGCCGCGCGACCGACGCGCCCAAGGTGCGCGCGCTCTCGCTGCCCGTCGCGGCGCCGGGTGACGGCTTCGAGCGCTTCGTCGAGCTCGTGATGGAGGACGACGCCCGCGTGGGCCCGCTGATGCCGCACGTGGCCATCGTGCACGTGACTGGCAACATCGTGGACGGCGAAGAGCAGAGCGGCGCCGCGGCGGTCAGCGGTCCCTTCGTGGACGAGGTGCGCCGCTTGGCCGATGACGAGCGCGTGCGCGCCGTTGTGCTGCGCATCGACTCGCCCGGTGGCTCGGCGTTGGCGAGCGACCGCATGTGGCACGCGGTGAGGCGGCTCGCGGCGCGCAAGCCCGTGGTGGCCTCGCTCGGCGACGTGGCCGCCAGCGGGGGCTACTACATCGCGTCGGCGGCTCGCGAGATCTTCGCCCACCCGGCGTCCATCGTCGGCTCCATCGGCGTCATCGGCGGGAAGGCCGACGCCTCGGGCTTGTTCGACCGCCTGGGCGTGCGCCCCGTGATCATCACGCGTGGCGCGCGCGCAGCCTGGATGACGCCCACGCGCGGCCTCACCGAGGACGAACACGCGGCGGTGTCGGGCATGCTGCGCTCCGCCTATCAGCGGTTCCTCGGGCGCGTTAGCGCCGGGCGCGACATGCCGCGCGAGGCCGTGCACGCCGTGGCTCAGGGCCGCGTCATGAGCGGCCTCGCTGGGCACCGTGCCGGCTTGGTCGACACCCTGGGCGGCCTCACTCACGCGCTCGCGCGAGCCCGCGAGCTGGGTGAGCTGCCTGCGGACTGCCCCGTCGACGAGTGGCCCCGCGAGTCCGGCGTGTTCGAAGCACTGACCCGGCTCGCCGGCGGCGCCAGCGCCGAGGCCAGCACCTTCGCCATGTGGATGCAGCTGGCCGAGCGCATCTCGCCGGAGGTCGCCGACGTGACGGCGGCGCCGCTGCTGCTGTGCACCGAGCCGGTG
>CAZEAA010000227.1:0-9877 GCA_964510015.1 uncultured Sandaracinaceae bacterium | reverse complement strand
AGCGTGACGTCCACGATGGCGTCGCTGCCCTCCGCGAACGCGACCGGCAGGCGCTCGCGGGCGGCCGCCTCGGCCAGCTGGCACGCGGCCGTCACGTCGCCCGCGGCGAGGGCCACGCGCGCCTGCGCGGCGACCGCCAGGCTGTGATGAAAGCGGCTCGGCGCGAAGGTGGTGGCCGCGAGCTCGGCACACGACCGGGCCTGGTCGGGCTCCAAGAGCGCGAGCAGGACGTCCACCAGGTAGTAGCAGGCGCCCGCGACGACGCTGCCGTGCTGGTTCGCCGCACCCAGCGCCTCCGCGTTGCGCAGCGTGGCGTGCGCGAGCGGCAGCTGGCCCAGGCGCGCGTAGGCCAGACCCAAGTTCTGGAGCGCGTAGCCCTCCACCAGCGGGACACCCAGCGCGGCCGACTCGTCCACCGCGCGGCGCAGCACGTCCACCGCGGGCTCGAACGCGCCCATCTCGATGAGCCCGTAGCCCCAGCGCACGCGTTGATTGCACGCGTGACGCAGGTCGCGAGCCCGGTCGTAGGCGTGCACGGCCCGCTCGGTGCCGCTCACGTAGGCCACCCAGTCCCCTGCGAAGTGGGCGCGCGCCGCGAGCGTGGTGTGGATCCACGCGGCCACCACCGCTCCCTCCTCGTCGAGCGTGCGGGCGAGGGTCTGCGCCCGGCTCAGCAGCGCGTCGGCGTCCTGCAGGCGCCGCTGACCGAGGCGCTGGTGCGCGCCGCGGCAGAGCGCGATCAGCTTCAGCTGAGCGGCGGCCGGGTCGTTCGGCGGCGTGGCCACCAAGGTCGCGAGCGACTGCTCGAGCGCGCTCGCCTCGCCGGTCTGGCCCGCGGCGACGATGCCGCAACCGAGCGCGCGGAAGTAGGCCTCGTCCCCCTCCGTCAGGAGCCCCAGCGCCTCCTCCGCGGGGCCGCGCGCGGCGGCGTAGGCTCCGCGCCAGCGCTGGGCCTCGGCGACCACCAGCAGCAACCTCCCCCGCACGGCCCCACCGGCCTCACCGGCCCCGGTCGCTTCGGACGCGCGGGCAGCCAGCTCGAGCCCGCGCTGCGCATGACGCAAGGCGGCGTCGTTGTCGCACGCCTCGAGGGCCTGCTCGGCAGCGAGGGCCAGCGCCCCGGCCGCGAGCCCCAGGTCTCCGGCCGCCGAGTGGTGGCCCGCCAGCGAGAGCGGGTCCGCGATCCCCTGCTCGATGAGCCACTGACTCGCGAGCTGGTGGCCCAGACGCCGGTCCTCGTCGGTGAGCATGGTGTAGGCCGCCTCGCGCACCAGCTCTTGGCGGAAGCGCCACGTCCACTCCGACGGCACGTCGCGCTCGTCCACCAGCTCGATCAGCTCCTGCTCGGCCAAGTGCTCGAGCGTCGCGTCGGGGGCGTCGGCCCGGCCCAGCAGGTGCCCCACGGCGCCACCCCAGAAACGCACGCCGAACACGCTGGCGGCCCGCAGCACCCGCCGCGCCTCCGCGTCGAGGCTCGCGAGACGCGCCTGCAGCATGGCGATGACGGTGTCGGGCAGCGCGGCCGAGGGGCTCTCGATGGCGGCCCGCAGCATCTCCTCGAGGAAGAAGGCGTTCCCGTCGGCGCGCTCCACGATCGCGCTCGTCACGCGCGCGGGTGGGGCTGTGCGACCGTCTCGGCGCAGCCCCTCGACGACCGCGTCCACCAGCTGCTCGCTGGCCTTCTTGGTCAGCTTGGTGAGGCGCAGCGCTTGCGGCTGACGGTCGTCCCAGAGCCCCGGGAACGACGTCTCGAGCTCGGGCCGGCCCAGCGCCACCACCAGCAACGGCGCCTGCTCCAGCTGGCGCAGCGCGTGGTGCAGCAGCTCACGCGAGGGATGGTCACCGTGCTGGAAGTCGTCGAGCACCAGCACCAGCGGCGATTGCGAAGTGGCGCTGCGCAGGAGCGTGAGCATGGCGCTGCGGATCGAGTCCGCCATCAACGTGGCGTCGGCGCGCGCCGCGGAGAGCGCCTCGCTGGCCTCGTTCGGAAACGGGGCGCGCACCATCTCACCCAGGAAGAAGAGCGCGCTGCGCAGGTCGCTGCCCCTCAAGAAGCGCCCGAGGAACTGCGCGAGCTTCACCTGCTTCACGGCCACGGGGTCGGCTTCCCGCACGCCCGCCGCGCGGCGCACCAGGTCGCCCATCACGCCGTAGGGGGCGCCCACGCGCATGGCGTCGGCGCGCCCTTCCCAGACCTGCGGTCCGTCCGCGCGCGCGTCGTCCACACCGGGCAGCGCCTCGAGCGCCTCGCGGGTCAGACGCGTCTTGCCCGAGCCCGCCGCGCCCACCACCACGAGCGCCCGCGCCACCGGCTCCTCGACGCACTCCTCGTAGAGCGCGGCGATGGAGGCGAGCTCGCGGCGGCGGCCCACGCATGGCACCTCCACCCCGAGCAGACGCCGCCCTCCGCTGCGGGCCACCGGCACGTCCACCAGCTCGTAGCGATCGCCGCCGAGCGGACGACACTCGAAGCGGCGCCCGAGCAGGCTCTCCACCACGCCGTCGATGTGCACGCGACTCAGCCCGTGCTCCAGGGCCCCGACCGCCCCATCCGAGTGCTCCGCCACGCGCTCGCTCACACCCAGGCCGGCGATCAACTGGGCGCCCCGCTCGAGCGCCTCGCCCAGGGGCACGACGCTGCTCGCCAGGGACTGACCCGCCACCACCGCGATGGGTCGCCCGCCCACCACCTCGCGCAGCAAGAGCGCACAGCGCGCCGCGCGGTTGGCCTGGTCGGTGGGCAGCTCGCCCGGGAACGTGGCCACCAGCGTGCCGTCCGCCAACAGCTCCGCGTGCCCCCCGTGCTGGCGCACCACGTCCACCATCGGCGAGCGCGCGTCGAGACCCACGCCCGACGCCAGCGTGGGGGCATAGACGCTCGTCGCCTCGCCCGCGCCCCCCACGAACACCACGCACACCAGCCGCCGCTCCGCGACCCCGAGCGCGCGCGACGGCAGCGTGGAGCGCCGCACCGGCGACGACGTGGGCAGCGGCAGCGTGTCGAGGGCGCGCAGCACGGCGTGGGCATCGGGCAAGCGCTGCTCGCGGTCCTTCGCCAACATGCCGTGCACCAACGCGCTCACGCCCTCCGGCAAGCCCTCCACCAGCTCTTCGATGGGCGTGGGCTCCTCCAGCAGGATCTTGGCCAGCACCGCGATCGCGCTCTGCCCCTCGAGCGGAGGCCGCCCGGCGATCAGCTGATAGAGCACCGCGCCCAGCGCGTAGACGTCCACGCGCGCGTCCACGTCCTTGTTCCCGCGCGCTTGTTCGGGGGCCATGTAGTGAGGCGTGCCGATGGTCTCGCCGGTGGCCGTGAGCGTGACCGCGCCATCACCGGCCGCGAGCCCGCGCGCGATGCCGAAGTCCAGCAGCTTCACCTGCTCGGGATCCCCGTCCACCAGGATCAGGTTGCTGGGCTTGATGTCGCGGTGGATGACGCCGCGCCCGTGCGCGGCCGAGAGCCCGCGTGCGGCGCCGCGTAGCACGCAGAGGGCATCGGCGAGGCTCAGCGTAGCCTCGTCGGGAGACACCCCCACCACCCACTCCATCGCGAGCCAAGGTGGAGCGTCGAGCGGCAACCCGTGGGCCACGTAGCCCACGATGTTGGGGTGCTCGAGGGACGCGAGCGTCAGGGCCTCACGCTCGAAGCGGGCGCGCGCGGCGTCCCCTCGCAGCGTGAGCGTCTTGAGCGCCACCTGCGCGCCGCTGTGCTCGTCGACCGCCAGATGGACGGCCCCCATGCCGCCCTCGCCGACCTGGCGCACGAGCCGGAAGCGGTCCGCGACTTTCACACCGGGGGTCATTCGTCCACGAGCCTACCACCGCGTGCGCACCTTCGTACCGCATGGGCGCGCACGCGACGGCGTCGGTCACGGCAGGACGTCGCCGACCTCGGTGACCAGTAGTTGGCCCTGGATCTGGTCCTGGGCGTTGTAGCTGCCGATCCAGATGTCGTACTGACCGGGCACCGCGTTGGCGATGTCCACCACCGGGTTCAGCCCGGAGCCGTCGTCGTTGCAGTGCCAGTTGCCCTGGCCGTCGTTGATCACGAGCGTCGCGTCGGCGCCGTCGGTCCCCGGACGGAAGGCGAAGCGCAGGAACCCGGCCATCTCGCCGAAGTGCACGATGACGTCGGGCTGCCCGGTCACGAAGCCCGCGCAGGCCACCCCGCCCGTGTCCACGGTGGAGGCGTCGATGTCACCCCCCGAGACCACGTCCACCGTGGCCGGGTCGGGGGTGAAGCCCATGCTCAGGCGGTGCACGCCGAAGTTCGCCACGGTGCCGCCGATCTGCAGACCGCCCGCCTCGGTGGCGACGGCCTCGGTGGCGTCCGGCGTGGTGGTCGCGGTGGCCTCGGTGGTGGTCGAGCCGCCGCCGCAGCCGATGGAGAGAGCGCAAAGAGTAAGGAAGAAGAGGACTGATCGCTTCATGGGTCGTTCCTGGTCGGGGGAGAGAGACGCGCAGAGGCTCGACGAAGCACGGGCGCGTGGCAACGGATTTTTCCGAGGACGCGCGTATGAGGCGATCCCTGTCCCGCGGTCCCGCTGACGCCCCGAGCCCTGGCTGGGGGCGGACAGCGGGTCCATTCGGTCAGTTCGCGCCGACCTCGAGGATGGCGATCATGGCGCCGTTCGGATCCGAGTTCGTGGACGCCGCGATGCGGGTGCCGTCCGCGGAGACCGCCACCGCGAAGAACTGGCTCGCGAGGACGGTGCTCGGATACAGGAAGCGGCCGCCGTCACCCACGGTCTCGTCGAGGGTGCCGTCCGGGCGCACCACGAAGATGGCCGAGCTGCCGCCGAAGCGACCCACGTGCACGGTGCGGTCGTCCGCGAGCACGGCGATCGCGCGGCCGCGATCCTCGGCCGAGGTGAGCCCGAGGCCCTCGCTCTGCTGAGCGAGCTCGCCGGCGTTGCCGAAGTTCGTGGCGAGACCGCCCGCGGTGAGGCCGAAGATGACCACGTCCTGGGCTTCGGTGGTCTCGTAGCCGAGGGTCGACGCCGTCCCTTCGCCGGTGACCGCTCCGTAGCCGGTGGTCACGTAGCGGCCGTCCGAGAGCTGCGCGATGCCGTAGGCCTCGGCGGCGCCGCCATCGGCGACGTACGGGTTGAAGAGCGCGGCGCCGGGACGCGCCGGGGTGAAGCCGAAGCCGAAGTCCGGGTCCGGCGTGCCGTTGGGCAGCAAGCGGAGGACGATGACGTGGTTGTCGAGGCCCTCCCCGTAGTTGGTGTAGCCCGAGCTGACGATCGCGCCGTCGGCTTCCACCATGCCGCGACGGGCGTTGTCGCCGAGCGTGCCCTCGCTGTTGAACGTGAAGACCTCGCCACCGTTGAAACTGGCGTCGGGGGTGCCATCGGCGTTCAAGCGCACGATGTAGCGGTCGGTGTCGATCCGCTGCGTCCCGCTGGCCACGCGAGCCGCCGAGCCGAGGCCGAAGACCACCAAGCGCTCGGTGGCGCCGGAGCGGTCGACCTTCAGGTCCCAGACGGTGTCGGTCGGGAAGCCGGGCCCGGAGAAGCGGCTGCTCTCGGGGTTGCCCGCGGTGTACGTGGGGACGGGCCAGCTGGCGTCATCGGCCGCTTCCCAGCCGAACGACACGCTCAGCACACCCTCGTCGCCGAACGTCGACACGATCTCGCCCTCGTCGTCGAGGCGCACCAACACCACGTCCTGACCGTCCGGGCGCGGCACGGGATCGCCGCCATCGACGTCGGCGATGTCGGCACCGCCCTGACCGTCGGTCACGTTGACCGCCACGACCACGTCACCCCCTTCGAGCTCCACCAGCGCGAGGGACTGCTCGTTGCCCTCCACCAGGTTGAGCACCACCACACCACCCTCGCCGAAGGAGTCATCCAGCGTGCCGTCGGCGTTGGCCCGGATGACCACCGTCTGACGGTCCTCGGCGTTCGCGTCCGTGAAGCCGGAGCCGTAGATCTTGCCGTCCGCGGCGAAGATCAGGCCACGCAGGTCGGTGGCTTCCGTGAGGATCACGTCGTCGACGCGCGTGATGGGCGCGAAGGAATCGCTGTCGCTGCCGCAGCCGACGAGGGCCGCAGCCGCCAAGAGAGCTCCACCCGTCAGGGCATTCCGTCCGAAGGTCATTCTAGTCTCCAACTCCACCGAGTGATAATGAAAGTGACTTTCACTTTCGAGGTGGACGTAGACGGGCGCTCGCTGTCTGGCAAGCGCTGGTGGGTTGACCGTTCAGCCTGCGTTTGGCAAAGCGGGCGGGTGCGGGTCTTGGTCGTCGATGATGAGGCAGACGTTCGCAGCGTGGTGGCACGAGCCCTGCGGACGGACGGCCACGTGGTCACCACCTCCGAGGACCTGGCCACGGCCCGCGACCGCGTGGCCCAAGGCACGGACCTGATCGTGCTCGACCTGCGGCTGCCCGACGGCTCCGGGCTCGCGCTCTGCGCCGAGCTGCGCGCCCAAGGCTGTGCGGTACCCATCCTGTTGCTCTCGGCGTGGTCGCACGTCGCGGTGCGTGTCGAGGGGCTCGACGCGGGCGCCGACGACTTCCTGGCCAAGCCGTTCGCAGTGGCGGAGCTGCGGGCTCGTGTCCGCGCGCTCGGGCGACGGGGCACGCTCGCGCCGAGCGTGATCTACCGCTGCGAGGACGTGCACCTCGACTTCTCGGGGCGGCATGCCACGCGCGGGGGCATGCCCGTGGCGGTGACGGCGAGGGAGTGGGCCATCTTGGAGATGCTGGCCCGGCGGGCAGGACGGGTGGTGTCGCGGCGCGACCTGCTGGAGGGAGTGTGGGGCGACGCCGGCGAGCTGGCGGCGAGCAGCTTGGAGGTCCTGATCGGGAGGCTGCGGCGGAAGCTCGGCGCGGGGCTCATTCGCACCCTGCGAGGAGAGGGCTACGCGCTCGCCGAGGGCGACCCCGGGGCCGGTCCACGTTGATTGGTCTTGAACCCGCCCGCCTCGGTTGCTAGCACTGGCCATATTCTTGATATTGAATTTCATTGAGCGTTGCACACTCCCCCCGAGCGGCTTTCACCATGACCCTTCGCCCCACCCTCCTCGCGCCCCTCGCCCTCTTTGCCATGGCCTGCGCCGTGCCGCTGACGCTCACGAGCTGTGGCGGGTCGGAGGAGGTCCTGCTCGGGCGGCGCAGCGAAGTGCTCGCGGCCCTGGGTACGAACGTGATCCTGCCGAGCTACCGCACGCTGCAGACGCGCGCCGCAGCCTTGGACGCCGCCATCGCGACCTACGTGGCGAGCGGCTTGCCCGCCGACCGCGAAGCCGCCCAGGCCGCGTACCTGACGCTGATGGAGTCCATGATGGAGGTCGAGATGATGACCGTGGGCCCGCTCGGCGCCGCGACGCAGACCCCCGGCGGGCAAGACCTCTTCGACGAGATGTACCCGTGGGCGGTGGTGCCCCTCAGCCTGTGCGGCGTGGACCGCTTCCTGGCGGGCGCCACGTATGAGGACGCCGCGGTGCTGGGTGCCGAGCCGCTCAACATCCGTGGCCTCGGCGCGGTGGACTACCTGCTGTTCGTGGACACCACCGCCAACGCGTGCGGTGCGAACGCCGAGATCAACGTCCGCCCCACCCCGGACGGGCTCAGCCCCTGGGAGACGCTCGCGGCGGACCCGAACGCGCTGAACGTGCGGCGCGCCGCGATGGCCAAGGTGCTGAGCGCGCAAGTGAAGCAGCGCGCGGACGCGCTCATCGCGGCCTGGGACCCGGCCTTCCTGCTGGAGTTCACCGACCCCACGCGCTCCGGCGGGACGTACCGCACGGCGCAAGAGGGTCTCAACGCGGTGGCGGACGCGCTGTTCGTGCTCGATCAGATCACCAAGGACCTTCGCCTCGTCGTGCCGGCCGGCATCCGTGACTGCACGACGACCATCTGCCCCGAGGCGCTCGAGTCGCAGTTCGCCGGGGACAACAAGGAGCGCATCCTCGGGAACCTCCACGCCTACCGCCTGATCTTCACCGGAGGCGAGGGTCTCGGCTTCGACGACCTGCTGGTGGACGTGGGCGCAGGCGACTTCGCCGCCGAGATGCTGGCCGACATCGACGCGGCCATCGCGGCGGTCGACCGGGTGGATGGCACGCTCGCCGAGGCGCTGGTGTCGGACCTCGACGACGTGCGCGCCCTGCATGACGCCGTGCAGCTGTGCGCCACGGACCTGAAGACCACGTTCTTGAGCGTGCTGTCGCTCGATCCGCCCAACCGCGCTGGCTCCGACAACGACTGACGGTGGCCGTGCCGAGCCTCGTCACGCGCGCTCGCGAGCACCTCGTCCGCGAGGTGGACATCGCCTCGGTCGCCGCGTTGCGCGTGCTCTTCTTCGGCTTGATGTGCGCGTCCTCGGTGCGCTTCATCGCCGAAGGCTGGGTGACGCGCTGCTTCGTGCAGCCGTCGTTCTTCTTCCACTACTGGGGTGCGAGCGCCGTCCAGGTGCTGAGCCCGAACGCCATGATGGCGCTGCACGTGGTCATGGTGGTGTCGGCCGCGCTGGCGTGCGTGGGCCTCGTCTACCGCGTGGCGGCTCCGGTGTTCCTGCTCGCCTTCGTGTACGTGGAGCTCTGCGACGTCACCAACTACCTGAACCACTACTACCAGGCGGCCCTGCTGGCGTTCTTGCTGTGCCTGGTCCCCGCGCACCGTGCGTTCTCGCTCGACGCGGTCCTGCGCCCCAGGCTGCGCCGCGCGACCCTGCCCGCGTGGTGCCTGTTCCTGCTGCGCTTCCAGGTGGGCGTGGTCTACGTCTTCGCGGGCCTCGCCAAGGCCCAACCCGACTGGCTGCTGCACGGCCAGCCCATGGGCATGTGGCTCGCCGCGCGCACTGAGATCCCCGTGCTCGGGCCCGTGTTCGGGCTCCCGCACATGGCTCTGCTGATGAGCTGGGCGGGCTTCCTGTTCGACACCACCATCGTGGTGTGGCTGCGACTGCGACGGACGCGTCCCTACGCCTACGCCCTGGTGATCGTGTTCCACACGCTGACGCACGTGCTCTTCCACATCGGGATCTTCCCCTTCCTGATGATGCTGTCGGCGCCCATCTTCTTCGAACCGGACTGGCCACGCCGCGCGCTGGCTCGGTTCGACCGCGAGCGGAGCAGCGCGCCACGGCTCATTCATCGAGAGCCGCCGCAGCAGCCCGGTGGCACGCTCGCGGCCCCGCTGAGCGTCGCCATCGGGGCATACGTGCTGGTGCAGCTGGCGCTGCCTCTGCGCGCCCACCTGTATGGCGGAAACGTGCTCTGGCACGAGCAGGGCATGCGCTTCTCGTTCCGCGTGATGGTCCGCAGCAAGACCGGCGCCGTCACGTACCGCGTGCGGGCGCGCGGCTTGGCCAACGAGCAGCAGGTCGAGCCCAGCCGCTACCTGAACACGCTGCAGGAGCGTGAGATGTCGGCGCAGCCCGACCTCATCTTGCAGCTGGCGCACCACGTGGCCGACGAATACCGCGCTCGCGGATACGAAGACGTGGAGGTCCGCGCCGATGTCTTCGTTTCGCTCAACGGTCGCCGGGCACAGCGCCTGATCGACCCCGACGTGGATCTCGCCTCGATACACGACGGCCTGGCGAGGGCGACCTACATCCTGCCCGCGCCCACGACGCCGCCCCTTCACACCCCTCCCCCGCCACGCCTGCCCGCGCACGCGTCCGGTGGATGAGCAGCTTCCCATGCGCCGCCTCACCCTCCTCACCCTCCTCCTCGCCCTCCCCTCGCTCACCGCGCAGGCTCAACCCCCCGCCCCCCCCGCGGAGACCGAGCCCACCAACGACGTCGAGGACGACGCCAACGACGACGACGACGACGACGACGACGACGTTGACGTTGACGTTGACGGCGACGGCGACGGCGACGGCGACGGCGAAGCCCCCCCCATCGACTTCAGCTCTCT
>CAZEAA010000226.1:0-9910 GCA_964510015.1 uncultured Sandaracinaceae bacterium | reverse complement strand
TGGAGCGACCCCAGCTCGGCGGACGTCATCCCGGCCGAGCTGCAGGAGCAGTCGGCGCGCTTCCCGTTCGGGCGCCTGCAGGCCACCCGCTTCCTGAACCGCATGGGCTGCAACACGCTGGTGCGCGGCCACGAGAAGGTGGACGAGGGGTTCCTCAAGAACTACGACGACGAGAACATCACGCTCATCACGCTGTTCTCCGCCGGCGGCGAGGACAACGGCGACTTGCCCCCGGACTCCAGCTATCGCAGCGTGACCCCCAAGTCGATGACCGTCACGTACGTGGGGGACGACATGACCGTCGCGCCGTGGACCATCGACTACAAGACGTACAACGACCCGAGCACGAACGCGTTCTTCAAGCGCGCTCCCGAGATCGAACACCGAAAGTAAGAGTTCAACCGATGGCCAATATCACGTTCAAGGGCAACCCCATCAGCACCAACGGCGACCTCCCGGCCGTGGGCAGCACCGCGCCCGACTTCACCCTCGTGGCCGCCGACCTGAGCGAGAAGTCGCTCGCGGACTTCGCCGGCAAGACCAAGATCCTGACCATCAACCCGAGCTACGACACGGGTGTCTGCCAGGCCACCGCGCGCGCCTTCAACAAGGCCGCCGCGGGCAAGGAGGGCGCCGTGGTGCTCGCCATCAGCGCCGACCTGCCGTTCGCGCAGAAGCGCTTCTGTGGCGCCGAGGGCATCGAGGGCGTGGTCACGCTCTCGTCGTTCCGCAGCAGCTTCAGCGACGACTACGGTGTCACCATGCAGGGCGGCCCGCTCAAGGGCCTGACCGCGCGCGCCGTGCTGGTGCTCGACGGGAACAACAAGGTCGTCCACAGCGAGCTGGTGCCCGAGATCGTCTCGGAGCCCAACTACGAAGCTGCCCTGAGCGCGGGCTGAAAAGGGCAGCGCCCTTTTCAGGATAGGTTGACCCCATGCACGACTTCCTCCCGCCTCCGCCCCAAGGCTTTCTCGGTACCAACCACTACGTGCTCACGCCGCGCACCAAGCGCGCGTTCCACACGGTGCTGGACGCCGCGAACATCCTCGACGCCGCGGGGAACGGGAGGAGCGCCGTGACCTTCGCCCAGACCGACGGCGGCTTCTCGCTGACGCTCGATCATCCCATCAAGACGGGTCGCATCACGGAGTCGCTGCAGTGTCACGTGAGCGAGGGCTCCATGCGCGGAGGCCTGTTCCGCCGCGAGCTGTTCGACAGCGCGGGGGCGCGCGTGCGTCTCGAAGAGGCCGAGCATCGCTCGAACACGCTGGGGCTGCCGCCCAACCTGTACCCCGAGGTGGCCCTGCCCTTCATGCTGGGCTGGTTGCCCACGGACAAGAAGGCGCGCTCGTTCCACGCGTGGATCAACGACCGCTTCGTGGCGCGCGTGTACGTGGAGCAGCTGAAGCCGCAGACCCTGCGGGTTCCCGCCGGCGACCTGCAGGTGCTCGAGGTGGAGATGTACCCGGACCTGAACGACTGGGTGAACGTCGGCGCCACCGTGGCCAAGCTGATGCGCCCGCTCGTTCCCAAGTACCGCATGGCCTACGAGACCAAGGCGCCGTTCCGACTGGTGCGCTTCGAGGGGCCCTATGGCCCGCCGGGTGCGCCCGAGGTGGTGCTCGAGCTCGCGTGATCGGCTGAGCGCCCGCTGAGCGCCCAGACGGCGTCAGCTCTGATATGGTGCCGCGCATGACCACCGTTGCCGCCATCAATCCGAAGCCCGCACGCACGTTCACGCGCGCGGAGCTGCAGCAGACCATGGACGCCTGGCTCGAGGCCAACCGCAACGCCGAAGCCGCGGGCGACTGGATCAAGTACCTCGGGCCGTTCTACACGGACGACGCCGTCTACCGCTGGAACATCGGGCCGAACGAGGAGTTCGAGGCCAAGGGTCGCCGCGAGATCGAGGACGTGGCGATCGGCTACCAGATGAAGGGCTTCGAGGGCTGGGAGTACCCCTACCAGCGCGTGCTCATCGACGAGACGCTGGGGGAGATCGTGGCCTTCTGGAAGCAGATCGCCCCCGTGAAGCGCGCGGACGGCAGCGACTACGAGGTGGCGGGCGTGGGTGGCTCGTGGTTCCGCTACGCGGGCGACGGGAAGTTCAGCGAGCAGCGCGACTTCTTCGACCTGGGCAACGTGTTCTCACTCTTCGCCGAGCTGGCCGCCGACGGGCACCTGAACCCCGTCATCGCGGAGAAGGTGCAGACCAAGGTGAAGGCCAAGACGCTGCTGCGCGGCCACCGGCACCTGCGGCCGCCCACGGGGCTGCGCGACAAGCTCCGCACGGGTGCGGCCATGGCGCGCATCGTCCTGCGCGGGCGCTGACCAACGCGGACGTCAGTAGCAGACGCGCTCGGACTCGAAGTAGGACTCGACAGTGCCCATGCTGGTCATGCGGAGGAGCGCCGGCCCACCGGTGAACACCCGGCCACCCGTCCCAGCGCTGACACCCACGGAGAACGGTGAGCCCGGGAAGATGTCATTGAGGAGGACGGGCGCCGCATTGTCACCATCGAGCGTGATCAGCGCGGGCGTCGACCCGGTGGTGTAGACCGCCAGGTACTCTTCATCGTCGATGGTCTCTGGGTCGTCCGGTGTGTAGTCGACCGTGAGGCGCTGCGTGAGCATCAGATCGCCCACGCCGAAGTCGGCGATGGCCGGGACGGGTGTCGGCCCCGCCAGGATGGTGCCGCTGCCCGAACCCGTGAGGCGACGCACCGTGATCGTATCCACCTGGTCCACGTTCGGGTCGTTGCCATAGAAGCGCCACTCGACCGCGAGGCCCGTGCGCGTCATGGGCACGCCTAGACCGCCTCCCACGCTGCCCAATGTGCCGGTGCCTCCGTCGGCCAAGATGACGGCCCATCCGTCGGCCGGGAGCAGTGCGGTCGTTGCCTTCGACACGCGCATTGCGAAACTGGCTCGAAACCGGCCCCAACCCAAGTAGTGGCCATTCGACCAGACCGCGCCAGCGTCGCTCGGGGTCCCGTTCACCAGCGTGACGACGTGAGTGGAGTACAGGTCGACCGTCGGGCAAGTCGTGATTGCGCTAGAGCTGACCATGTTGGTGCACGAGGGCTCTTCGTCGGCGAAGGTCGTCGCCAGAGCGCGATCGTCCTGCACGCTGCCGTCTCCGTCGTCGTCGCAGTAGTTGCAGGTCTCTCCCACCGCCCGACAGTCCGCGTTGGCGAACGCCGAGCAGGTCCCGTTGCACACCCGTTGTCCCGCTGTGCCGCAGGGCGTGGTGCAAAACGTCACCGAGTTCTGGGGGCAGAAGAAGCCGTTGTCCGCCGTGCCGTCTCCGTCGTCGTCGCAACCGTTGCACTGCTCGGCCAGCGTGCACGCGCTGTAGCCGCTGCAGTCGCCCAGGCAGCGCCGAGTGCCCGGAAGAGTGGCGGCGCCGCAAGTACGGGTACACGCCTGCACGGACCCAAGCACGCAGCCGAGGCCATTGTCGGGCGCGCCGTTCGCGTCGTCATCGCAGCCGTTGCAGACCTCGACGCCCGAGCACGTCTGCCCGTTGAACGAGCAGGACGCGCTGCAGCTCCGAGTACCGACGGTCCCGCAGCCGGTCACGCAGGCATGCGCCGTGGAGTTTCGAACGCACGCGAACGCATCGTCGAGCGCACCATCGCAGTCGTCGTCGAGCCCGTTGCAGGTCTCGGCCGGCGGCGACGCCGTGAACACCTCGCTGGTGCAGGCCACGCACTGATACGTGCCCGCGACGCTCGGGCAGAAGCCGTTGTTGCCGGTCCCGGCGCGGCTGGTGCCGGCGACGCAGATCATGCTGGCGCCGTCGTCCGCCGAGCCCGAGCAGTCGTCGTCGCGTCCGTTGCACGTCTCGGTGACACCCGGACGCACCGAGCCATCGCTGTCGTTGCAGTCTCCCCCGCGGTTCGTGTAGCCGACCGGGCAAAAGCCGTGCGCCGTGCGCGCCGCGTCGCGGCACTGAGTGGTGGCGATGCCCGTGCCGTAGGTGTCGGCATCCGCGTCGGCGAAGCAGCCCGTCGCGCGCACGCCGTTGTCGACGACTCCGTCGCAGTCTTCGTCGCGACCGTCGCAGGTCTCGGCGGACGCGGCCACGGCACCGACGCACTGGCCCCACTGTCCACCGATGCAGAGCTGAGTGCCGATCACGCACTCGCCAGCGCCAGTGGCGGGACCGCAGTTCATCTGCGTGTCGCCGTCCTCGCAGTCGCAGCCGGGGTCCACCGAGCCGTTGCAGTCGTCGTCCACGCCGTTGCACGCGTCGAAGCGGCCGGGGTAGCGCGCCGCGTTGGTGTCGGCGCAGTCTCCGCCCAGCGCCACGAAGCCCGTGGGAGGCGAGCACGCGCTCTGCGTGGTGGTGCCGCCCACCCCGTCGCCGTCCATGTCGCGGTAGTAGGTGCGCAGTACGCCCTCGTCGGTGCTCGCGTCGCAGTCGTCGTCCGCGCCGTTGCAGGCCTCGAGGCCCACCGGGCTGCGCGCCGCGGAGGCGTCGTCACAGTCGCCGCCGCGCTCCGTGTGGTCCGCGGTGAGCGGGCTGCACGCCGGGGCCGCCGAGCTGGTCGCGCCGAAGCCGTCTCCGTCGTCGTCCAGGTAGAACGTGCGCAACAGCCCTTCGTCCATGCGGGTGTCGCAGTCGTCGTCCAGGCCGTTGCAGCTCTCGGGCACGGCCGGGTTCACGAAGGTGCGCACGTCGTCGCAATCCAACGGGTTCGACGCCCAGCCGTCCGGAACACTGCACGCCTCACGGGTGCTGCCCGCCACGCCGTAGCCATCGCCGTCACTGTCCGCGTAGTACGTCCGCAGCGTGGCCTCGTCCGTCTCGCCATCGCAGTCGTTGTCCTTGGCGTCGCAGATCTCTTCCGCTTCGGCCACGGCACCGATGCACTCCCCGAGGATGCCCTCGATGCACAAGCGACGGCCGAACTGGCACTCGCCCTCTTCGGTGGTGCCACAGACCTCGGACGTGCCCGGCATGCAGGGGCAGCTCTCGTCGGCCAGACCGTCGCAGTTGTTGTCCACACGGTCGCAGGCCTCTCCTGCGCGCGGGTTGATCAGCGCGTCGGCGTCGTTGCAGTCGTCGCCGCAGGATTCGGTCTCGCCGTCCGTGTTGCAGCAGGTCGACAGGGCGGACCCATCCTGGTCCTGGTCCGTGAAGCCGAACGTCTCGAGGTTGCAGTCCTCGTCGTGGCCGTCCGCGTCGCACACCTCGGTGTTGCCGGGGAAGCGGTTGGGGTCTTCGTCATCGCAGTCGTCGCCCGCGCAGGCCACCGCGATGTGGCCGTCGCCATCGGCATCCGGCGCCGTGCCGCACTCGATGCGGCAGAAGCGCTGCTCCTCGTCGCAGCCGTACCCGAGCGGACAGGTGGTCCCGAGCGACGCCACGCAGCCCCGCTCGTCGGCGTCGGTGGCGCCGGGCATGCAGCGCTCCTCTCCGTTGCAGAAGACCCCGTCCTGGCACTCACGGTCGAGCACGCACGTGAGGTCTACGCTGGCGTCGTCGTCCACGGTGGCGGGTGCCGCCTCGCACGCCGCGACCATCACAGGGAGCAGACACACCAAGAGCGCGAGCTGTGTACGCATCGGGAACCCCACCACCGCTAGAGGACCGGACGAGCGCCCACCACTGCGTCGCCTGCGAGAAAAGGTGGCGGCTTTCCGGTCATGTTGTCGATGAGTGGCCACGTCCGGGGACATCCGTGGCCCCCGCTAAAAAAATCCACGGACGCAGACCGGCACTCCGTGCCACGCTTTCCACGTGGACATTCCGATCACGCTGGCTGACCAGTTCGCGCGCCGCGTCGCGCTCGGGACCCCTGCCCCCCGCCGTGACGGGCTGCCGGACGGCCCCACCGCGCCGCCCGCCGCGCAGATGCTCTCGTTCCTGCTGACCCCGCAGTCGTTCCTGCGCGCGGTGCGCAGCACGTATGGCAAGACCGCCACCCTGCACATCCCGGGCATCCCCGCGCTGGTGCAGTTCAGCGAGCCCGAGGCCATCCGCGAGGTGTTCGCCACCAGTGACGACGTGATGCACGCCGGGGAGGCCAACGGGATCCTCGAGCCCTTCCTCGGGTCGTATTCGGTGCTGGTGCTCGACGGCGCGCGTCATCGCTCCCAGCGGCGCCTGCTGATGCCGCCCTTCCGTGGCGACCGCATGCGGGCCTACGGCGAGGCGATGCGCGACATCACCGCGCGGGCGACCCGGGAGTGGCCGCGCGACACACGCTTCATCATGCAGAACGAGAGCCAGGCGATCACCCTCGAGGTGATCCTGCGCACCGTGTTCGGCATGGAGGACGGCGCCGACCAGGACCGCATGCGCACGCTGCTGGCGACCGGGCTGCGCATCCTCGACAACCCGCTCTTCATCGTGAAGACGTTCCAGCGCGACCTCGGCGCCTTCTCTCCCTGGGGGCGCTTCCTCCGCCTGCGCCGCGAGATCCATCACGAGATGGACGCGCTCATCGCGCGGCGTCGCCGTGAAGGGCCCCGTGAGGACATCCTCTCGATGCTGCTCGAGGCGAAGCACGAAGACGGCAGCCCGATGACGGACGAGGAAATCCGCGACGAGCTGTTCACGCTGCTGGTGGCGGGGCACGAGACCACCGCGACCGCCATCTCGTGGACGCTGCATCGGCTGTCGATTCACCCGGACGTGCTGGCGAAGGTGCAGGCCGAGCTGGACGCGGTCCTGGCCGGTGGTCGCGAGCTCGACGTGGAGCGCTCGCGCGAGCTGGTCTACCTGGACGCCGTGTGCAAGGAAGCGCTGCGCATGCACCCGGTGATTCCGGGGGTGGGCCGCGTGGTGAAGCGCCCCACGCGCATCGGAGGCGTGGACCTGCCCGCTGGCGTCGCGGTGGGCTGCAGCATCTATCTGGTGCACTTCGATCCCGACACGTGGCCCGACCCCGAGCGCTTCGACCCGATGCGCTTCATCGACCACAAGCCCACGCCGTACACCTTCTTCCCGTTCGGAGGCGGCCTGCGTCGCTGCATCGGCGAGGCGTTCGCGCTCTACGAGATGCGCATCGTGCTGGCCACGATCTTGAAAGACCTGGCGCCGGTGGCCGAAGTGAAGACCGTGCGCACGCAGCGCCGGAACATCACGCTGACTCCGGCGGGCGGCCTGCCGATCCGCATGCGCGCGCGCTGAGCCGCCACGCTCGCGCTATGCGGCAGCCTGATCGAGGAGCGCCGCCAGCGCACCGAACACCACGTGAACTCGTTCCTGATCGGGCAGTCGCCGGAAGGCGAGCTCGATGAGCTGCGGCTCCACCCGGTCGGTGAAGACCTGCATGCTCACGCGGCCTGGGCCACCAGGCTCCGCGGGGCGCCCGTCCATGTACGTGTGGCCGCTCCACAGCTGGTGTCCATTGAGGAAGTGCGGAGGCAGCGCGGGGTCGAACGCCGCGAGCGACCACGCCGCCTGCTCGCGGGCGCACAGCTCGGCCACGCCTTCGCGGAGGGCCGAAATCAGCCGGGGTGCGCGCTCCCGTGCGGTGCGCTGCCAGGCCTGCCGACGCGCGTCGGACGACACGGGATCGAACGCCGCGCGCACTCGCAGCTCGTAGCGGTGCAGCGACGAGTGTCCGGTCACGTCCGCGATGCCCACGCCCGGCGGCGCGCGTAGCACCCAGTCCGTGTTGGGCTGTGTGCCCCAGATGGCCAGCTGCAGCGCGTGCTCATCGGGAGCGATCAGCTCACCTGCCTTTTTGGAGTCGACGCTGAGGCCCAGCGCCTGCGTCGACGGGGTCCAGCCCAGCAGCGCGCGCAGCAGGGGCTCGGGTTGGCAGTAGAGCGCGTGGTCGAAGTGTGCGGTCGCGGGCGCGTGACCATCGTGCACGTGCAGCGTGGGAAAGAATAGCGCGCTCGGGTCACGACGCGGGAAAACGAAGGCCATGGGATGGATGCGCTGACGCCCACCACCCCCGAGCCCGAAGAGCGACTTCTTCTTGGGCTTCAGGCGGAAGACGGCGAAGCCCATGTCACGCGTCTCGGGCAGCTCGTCCCACACGCTGCTCGGCATCCGGAAGCGGGGGTCCAGGCGGTCGAAGTCCGAGCGGCCGGGCACGAAGCTGGCCTCGAACAGTCCCAAGTCGTGCACCACCAGTTGGGGCGCCGGGAGCCGCCCGCGTGACAGCCCGCCCTTGGCCTGCGGCGCACCGGCGAACGAAGGCGGGAACGCCGCGGCCAGGTCATCGAAGAAGCGGTCGTAGCCCTCGAGGGATACGAACGAGACGGCATCGTCAGCGGAGCCGAGCGGCACCGGAATGGGCAACACCATGGCGAGCTCGGTGTCGATCTCGACCTCCATCGCGTACACCAGCGCCTGCCGACCGTCGGGCAGCCCGCGCGCGAAGATGCGGGTGCCACCTACGAAGCGCACTGCCTGGGAGAAGCAGCACATCGGGCTACGGCACCTCGCGCGGACCGCAGCCGAACTGCACGTGCTGCGGGACACCATCGCTGTCGGTGTCGACGTTGGGGAGGGTCGTGCAGCTGGGATAGTTGATGCGTGCCGTGTCCGGATCGCTGTCGTGGTCGTAGAGCGACCGCGACACATCGATGCAGGTCCCTGCCTGATCGCCAATGGCGCCGAACTGCGGGTTGGTCACGTGCAAGAAGCGGCACTCGTGCGGGGCGTTGGCCCCACGGTCCGGGCACGTATGCGGCGAGGCGCCCGCGACCCCGGTCTGCTGTCCCATGTGGGTCTCGATAGGGCTGCAGTAGGCCGTGCACTCCAGGCCCGACGGCGGATACGAAGTAGGCCTGAATCCGGCCGCACACGAATTCGCAGAGACGAAGCCGGAGATGGCCACACCCTGCGTACGGGCCGGGTCCCCCGCGATGAAGCAGCCGCCCCCAGCAGACGAGACGTAGCAGGCGGTCGAGGAGCCGTTCGCGCTGCAGAGAACACCGTCCACGTCTCGAAGCTGAGTGACGGGGTTGCAGGTTGGCGCGCAGAACGCCACGGCATCCTCGAGGTTCTCGCCAAACTGGTAGCGTGTGCACGAGGAGTTCGCTCCGCAGACGCCGCCGAACTCCGCGCAGGGGGCCATGCAGACCCTACCAATGCACGTGAAGCCTGCGCCGCAGGTGTCCCCGCTCTCGTTGGTCTGACACCCTTCGAACTCCTGACCAGTTCCAGCAGGCGCACACTGGATGGTCTCGTTCGCCCCGTCCCGCACGATCGTGCAGCGCAGCGGCGCCTCACATGGTGCTCCGCTCAACAGGTCGCACGAGACGGGCCCCTGATCCGCGCCGCCTTGGTCGAAGCCCTGATCGCTCGAGGCGTCGCTGCCGAGATCCTCGGAGCCGGAGTCCGCTTCGGTACCGACGTCACCCGCGTCCACCGTGCTGGAGTCCACGGACCCGTCATCGGCGCCAGCGTCCGCACCACCGTCCACGGCGCCATCGACACCCGTATCCATCGCGCCCGCGTCGGGGTCCGCGCCCGACCCATCCGAGCAGCCGGAAGCGCTGCCCCCCGAGACGAGCATCACGGCAACCGCGAGGCTGCGCAGCACGGCGCCCCTCGCGGCGATACGGCGTTCATGGAACATGGCATTGCAGTCGTTCGAACTCATCGGCTTGGTCCCCTTTTCCCCGCACCCGTCATCCCGCAACCCTCGCGGCACCGGTATGTGTCGGAAGTGTGCCACGAGGACCGACGAGGGCCAGGCGGCACCGTGCGAGCGGAATCCGCAGGGAGAGGGCTCCCAATTGAAAGGAAATGTGGTTTCATCTCCGCGCTCCAACCCGGAGCAGAACGAGAAGAAGGAGAAAACATGAACAAGATTTCGAAACTCATCCTTGCGGGGGCGCTCGTGCTGGGAATTGGCTGTGGTGGTGAGGAAGCTCCCGCCGCGCCCGCTGCTGCCGCGCCGGCTGCTCCGGCTGCCGCTGCTCCGGCTGCCGC
>CAZEAA010000225.1:0-9920 GCA_964510015.1 uncultured Sandaracinaceae bacterium | reverse complement strand
ATCCATCTTCTCGTGGTGGCCCCCGGCGTACTCCGGCACGCGCCGCAGGTTGCGTGGGAAGGGCAGCCGCTCGAGCATCTTCACGGTCTGCACCATGTGCCCGTTGATGATGAGGCGCTCCTCGGGGGTGAGCGTGCCGCGCTGGATCTGCAGGTTGTAGACCTCGTCGGCGTCCAGGAGCGGGCGCTCCTTGCCGTTCTCGAGATACTGACGAGCGCCGATGGCCGCGATGCGCGCGCGCGCTGCGTCGGGCAGGAACTCGGAGCCCACGTTGGCGTTCTCGAGGAAGGCCAGGTCCTCACGCAGCGCGCCGACCGTCTGATCGTGCTGCGCCTGGGCCTCCGCGCGCGGGGTGCCGGCTGCAACTGCCTCCAGCATCGCGATGCGCGCGTCACGCTCGAGCACGGCGAAGCGCGCGCGCACCAGCGCGATGCGGTCGAAGATGGTCTCGAGCTTGGTGGCCTTGTCCATGATGTGGACGGGGGTGGTCACCTTGCCGCAGTCGTGGAGCCACGCGGCGATGCGCAGCTCGTACCACTCCTCGTCGCTCAGCGTGAAGTCGCGGAAGGGACCCTCGGTGGCATCGCACACCGCCTTCACGATCATCTCGGTGAGGATGGGCACGCGCTCGCAGTGGCCGCCCGTGTAGGGCGACTTCGCGTCGATGGCCGCGGCGATCATCTGGATGAAGCTCTCGAGCAGCTCGCGCTGACCGTCGAGCAGCAGCTGGTTGTCGAGCGCGATGCCGGCCTGCGACGCGAGCGACTCCACCACGCGCTGGTGGTCCGCACGGAAGGGCACCACCTTGCCGGTGTCCGGGTCGAGCGCGTTGAGCAGCTGCAGCACGCCGATGACCGTGCCGTCGTTGTTGACCAGCGGCACCGTCAGGAACGACTGGCTGCGGTAGTCGTTGCGCGCGTCGAAGGCCTTGGTGCCCGAGAAGTCGAACTCGGTGGAGGTGGCGTAAGCGTCCGGGATGTTCACGGACTCGCGCAGCAGGGCGGCGCAGGTGGCCACGTTGCTGCGGTTGGGCGCTCCCGTGAGCGGGTCGTAGAGCGGCAGCGGCGGCAGCTCCACCGGCTTGCCCGTGCTGCCCCCGAGCGCGATGCCCAGCGAGTCCGAGCGCAGAATGGCGAAGCGCAGCGTGTCGTCGGCGCGCAGGTAGAGCGTGCCGCCGTCGGCGTTGCAGAGCGCCTTGGCCTCCAGCAGGATCATCTCGATGAGCCTGTCCTTGCTGCGTTCGGCGGAGAGCGCGGTGCCGATTCGCATCAGCAGCTCCAGCTTCTCGAGCTTCTCTTCGAGCTGAGACTGAGTGAGGCTCTCCATAGCGGCGAACTGTAGCGCTTAATGCGGCGCTAGCTCAATTCAGACGCGAAAGTTCGCGGCTTTCCGTCATGGCCGAAGTCCTGCACCAGCGCGACGCGCACCTCGATGCCTGGCCCGAAGACGCGCTGCATGGCCCGCTGCATGCCCTCGACCGACACCGGGATGGAGGGCGCCGCGCGCAGGCGCACGTCCACGCTGTGGTCCGCCCGCTGGTGCACCTCGTGCTGCACGAAGGGACCCACGTCGCGCAGGGCGCGCCCCACGTCCACGGAATTCACGAGGCTCCCGTCGCGCGCTCGGAAGTGCACCGCTTCGCGCCCCTCGAGGCCCAGGATGACGCGCGCCTTGCGGCCGTCTGCGAGCGTGCAGGTGCCGAGCGCGCCGCGGTCCGAAGAGCGGTAGCGCACCAGCGGCAGGTAGGGGTTCCGGCCGCCGGTGAAGGTCAGCTCGCCCACCTCGCCGTCGGGGAGCGGCAAGCCGTCTGCGTCGAGCGCTTCCACGAAGAGGTCCGGGAGCAGCAGCACGTGACCGGGCGCCCCCGGCAGCTTTGCCGCGATGGGTCCTACCTCGGTAGCCCCATAGAAGTCGATCACGGGGCAGCCGAAGTGACTGGCTGCGGCGTCTGCATGCGCGGGGTCCAGCATCAGCGCGCTCGAGAAGATGGCGCGTGGGCGCACCGACACGGAGAGTTCGAGCATGGTGGCGAGGGTCAGCGGGTCGGCGGTGACCAGCTGAGGCGCGAACTCCGTCAGGAACCGCTCGCGGCTCTCGGCGCCCCCAGCCCAGGCGTGCTCGGGCAGGTTCAGCTTGGCGAAGCCCGACTGGTTCCAGACCGTGAAGCACGTGGCGAACACGAACGTGTCGCGCTGCGAGCAGAGGTTCACCGTGCCCGGCTTGCCCGGCTCGAACGCCGTGGCGATGCGATGCTCGGCGAGGGCGCGCTCCCCGAAGGCGTGGTTCTTGGCCACCGCGCCAGGGTGGTGCAGCACGCTGAGCGCGTGGCCGCTGGTGCCCGACGTGGTGTAGAGCACGGCGTCGTGCAGTGGCAGCGTGTGCGGCACGAAGTCCACCAAGCGCGCCGCCAGGTCTTCGCGCGCGCACGTGGGCACGCCGTCCCAGTCGCGACGCGGGTCGAGGCCGTCCGGCCAGCGCTGTGCCAGATCGAAGGTCTCGCCCACCTGCGCGCGCACCCGCTCGAGCAGTGCCTCCGACGGACGCGGGCCCGCTTCGAGTGGAGCCTCCGCGCACTCGGCCCGGAACCGGTCGAGCGCGGCCGCTTCGCGGTCCCCCACCCGGTCGCCGATGGTGTGGTTCCAGCGCGGCGCGTCCACGTGCTGCAGGAGGCTCCGGAGGCCCGCATAACCGGCCTCGCTCATGCGCGGGGACCGCGCGCGCCACTCGTCGGGGATGCTCATCTCAGTACTCCCTGTCGTAGCGAGCGGCCTGCTCTTCGGCCTGCTTCTTGGCCAGCGCGGCGGCGATCTCGGCCTCGCGCTTGCGACGTTCGTCTTCGGCGGCGCGCGCCTCTTGCAGCAGGCGCACGCGGCGCACGCTGTCGAGCGCGCTCAGGCGGTCTTCGGCGTCCGCCGGGGCCTCGCCGTCGGGCAAGAGGCCCAGGTCGCGCAGCACCAGGCGCACCAGCTCTTCGCGCCGGTCGGTGTCGTCGAGGAACTGCCGAGCTGCGACCACCTCGAGCACCTTCATGGCCTCTTCGATGGCGTGCTCGAGGCGCTCGGCGGGCACGCCGCGAAACCCCTCGTCCATGAGCAGCCAGGCCAGCACGCGCCCGAGGAAGTGACGCTGCGCCGGAGCCGCGTCGGGGCTACCCTTCTTCGCCTTCTTCGCGGTGGCGCCCTTGCGGAACGAGGCGACGAAGGCCGCGCTGGGCGACCGATCGCACTGGGTCAGCACGAGGTCGTGCAGGATGGCGTGCGTGACCAGGGGCGCTTGGCCCGCGCGCGGTTCTTCCACGAACACGCTCGGGATGGCGCCCACGCGGCGGCAGAGCCGCTCCACGGACAGCGTGTTCGATTCGTTCGTGCTCATGCCCGGCTCCCTCGGTTCTCCGCGGGCCGCGCGCCGCGGTCCTGTGCGTACGTCTTGCGGGAGAACGCCCGCGCGAATTCCACCAGCTGGGTCTCGTTCGAGACCACGTACGGCTCCACACCGGCCGCGCGCAGCTTCGCCATGAAGGGCTCGTAGTACGTGGTGTGCGTGCTCAGGTTGAGCGCCGCGGTGGCCCCGCCGCCCGCGTTCTTCACGGCCTGCGCGAGCGTGTCCCAGCCGTTCACGGTGCCGTCGACCTCGCCGAACAGGTCGCTGTCCGACACGATCAGGATGTGCGTCTTGCGCGGGAGCGGCCCGTTGGCGACGAAGGTCTGCTGGAGGCGCGGGAGCCCGAAGGACGCGCCTGTGCCGAGGTAGTCGGTCAGCGTGCCCAGCAGCACACGCTCGTCGCGCAGGAAGCCCGGTGTCTCGCGGAACGTGCCGGCGCCGTGCCACTCGCCCGAGAGGCAGACCATGGCGCGCGCGCCGGCCCGCAGCGCGCTCAGCAAGATCACGGTGCCCGCCAGCGCCGGGTAGCTCAGCCGGTTCGCGGGGTTGGCCATCGACCCGGAGCAGTCCACGCCCACGTAGAGATCGGGGGGCTTCCGCTCCGGCTCTCCCCCGTCGGTGACGCCGTAGGTACGCTCCACCGTCGTCACGCCGGGGACCACCACGGGGCTGCGCAGCAGCGTCTGCACCCAGTCCACCCGCTCGAGCGACGACCCCGGCTCCCACAGGTCGAGGCCCTCGGGGAGGGGGTCCCCGGCGCGCGTCTGGAGCTCCGCAGGGAAGGGGATGAGGCGGCCGCGCGCGAGCTCTTTGTAGTAGTGGATCACCAGGTCACGTGGCTCGCGCTTCACGGCGAGCGCTTTCATGATCGCCACGTACTCGGCGGGGCTGCGGGTGATGGGCCGCGTGTCGGGCAGGCCGATGCCGCCCGTCGACACGCCACCTGCACCGCGCCCGGGCTTGTCTCCGGCAGAGTCATCGTCGCCCTCGCCAGCGTTCCCCGCACCCGCGCCGCTCGCGTCCCCCGCGATGGTGGGATCTTCGCTCGGGTGGACGGGCATGCCGTGCTCGGCCTTGCCGCCGAGCTCCTCGTCCTCCACCAGCCCATCCGGGATCTCGTCGCCGCCATGCGAGAGCGTGGTGTCCAGCCAGTCGCCCAGCTGCGGTGGCTTTCCGTCGCGCGCGGCCTGTAGCAGGTACTCCCGGAGGATGCGCGCGAACGACGTGGCCCCCTCGAGCCAGCGCGAGCGGAAGATGCGCACGATGCGCGCGGCCAAGTCGGCGTCGCGCTCGATCAGCGCGGGCACCGAGCTCGGCCCGAGGGTCCCCGTCTTGAGTGCCCAGAGGCGCTCGTATGTGCGCATGTAGAACGACCACAGCGGGTCCGGGTCATCGACCTTCAGCGCGGCGTAGACCCCGGCCATGTTCAAGCCGGCGGAGCGCGCGAGGCGGTCGTTCAGCAGGAGGTCTGCGTACAGGTTGGCCGCCAGCGGCGCGTGAGCGTGCAGGTCTGGCCCGAGCCCGTATCGAATGCGCGCGAGCAGGCGCCCTTGGTCGCGCAGGTTCCCGGGCGCATGCACGTGGTGGCCCACCTCGTGAGCCAGGATCTCCATGGCGAACCCCTCGAGGCCGCGCTGCTGGACCTGCGGGAGGGAGATGACCACGGACAGATCCGTGAGGCGGATCATCGCGAACGACCCCACCAGGCCTTCGCGCTGCTCTTGCTCGGCGGACATGCACAAGATGGGGGAGCGCAGGCGCGTGAAGCGACTGAAGACGGTGCTGGCCGCCGGCCACGCCGTGAGCCACGCGTCGCGCAGGCCCTCGAGCGAATGCGTCGGAGCGGCTTCGCTCATCCCGCTTGCGGCCTCCGGCCGACCACGAAGACGAAGTGGCTCTCGGCTAGGGTGACGGCGAGCATGCCATCGACATAGGCGTGGCTGCTGGCCGAGGAGAGCAGCGGGATGCGCGCCGTCGCGGCCCCGAAGCCGACCTCGCCCTTGTCGCCCAGCGTGACGGGCCCCTCCGCGGCGTCGACCGGGTCGGGCGGTGTCGCAGCCACCGAGCGCAGCGTGGCGCCGAACGCGTCGGCGAAGATCTCGGTGGTGGCTTGCGAGTCGAACGCGAACAAGCGCCCCTCCGCAGCGATCACCAGAGGGGGGTCACGGAACATGCCGCCAAAGCCGATGAAGCCGCCGAGGCGGGCCACGATCTCGGGGGCCCCGAGGGCGCCGTGCTCGAGCGGCCCGGCGAAGCGGCGGTCGCCTTCGGGCCCGAGCGCCTCCACCCCCAACGTCGCGCGACGCAGCATGGGCGACAGCTCCAGGAAGCGCTCGCGGGCAGCCACCCGGTACTCGGCCGCGCCCTCGCGCCACGCCAGCACGAGACCCAGCGCGAACAGCGCGTCCAGGTCGGCGCACGCGGGACCGAGCGACTCCATGCTCGCGAGCCAACGATCAGCGCGCTCGGGGTGGATGCGCGACAGCCGCAGCGCGGCGTTGCAGACGGCGACGGAGAGGTCGCGCGGCCGCTCCGGGAACGCCCCCAGCAGCGCGGGCAGCGTGGACGCGAACGCGCGCTCGATGGCACGGCTCGGGGACTTGCTGCCGAGCAGTCCCTGGCGATGGGCCCGCAGGCTCACGCGGTAGAGGGCGACGGTGAGCTCGTCGGCGCGCTGCGCGTTGGCCTGGGCGAGCGTGTCCACCATGGGGCCCACTACCGAGCCCAGGTGCAGCAGGAAGGCGTCGGTGTCCACGCTGCGCCCGTCCTGACGGAAGAGCCCGTTCAGGTAGTCGCGCCGCTCCGCGAGCGCCGCATGGAACGCTGAGGGAGGCGCCAGGCTCACGCGCGGCTCCGCAGCCAGACGCGGTAGTTCGTGTAGCGCTGGTGCAAGTACTTCAGCGCCAGGATGTCGTCGAACATGTGCCCGTAGAGCTTCCCGCCGGCCTCGATGCTGCGCAGCTGGCGCTCGATGGCGTCGAGGCGCCGCTCCACCTCGGCGAGCTCGACGCCGTCGAGGCCCGCGTCGAGCTGCTCCATGAGCGTGGTGACCGCGTCTTCGGTGTCGCGCCCGAGGCGGTCGTAGGTCTGGCAAGCCGTGTCGAAGAGCCCGCGGATCCAGCTCACCTGGTCGGCGCGCAGCGAGCCGTTGTCACCCTGGTCGAAGAACGCGGCGTCGCGGTTCTGCGCCAGCTTGTCGTGCAGCACGAAGGGCAACACCTGGCGCACGTCCTCGAACTCCACCTCGCTCGCGCCCCGGAAGTAGGCCGCGGCCTTGATGAAGACCAGCATGGTCATGAGCGCGCGCACCGAGAGGCCGCTCTGCGTCTGGGCGTTCAAGTCCAGCTGGGTGTCCTTGCCGCCCGCGTCCGCGAAGCTGCTGAGCGGCACGCCCGCCACCTTCACGGTGTCCTTGGTCATGTACTCGAGCTGCCGGCCGCCGGCCTCGAAGAACTCGAACTCGCTCGCGAAGAATTGCAGGCGGCGGCGCAGCGCGAGGGGCACCCGCACGGCGCGCACCTCCTTCTCGAGGCGGTCGAGCTCGGCCTGCGTGAACACGATCTCGGGCGGCACCATGTCCTCCGGCACCAGGCCCTCTTCGATGCGCGTCAGCAGCTCGTCCAAGAAGCGCGTGTTGAAGTGCAGCGCCTTCACCACCACGTCGATGCGGTCGCGCAGCGCTTCGATCACCTGGTAGGTGCCGCCGCCCGCGTCGTCGTTGGCCGTGAGGAACCACGCTGCCTTCGGGCACTCGTAGATCTGGTCGTAGACCTCCGCGTAGTTGTCCGCCATCACCGTCAGCAGCGCCGACTGGGTGCGCGTGGGGATGCGGTTGTACTCGTCGATGATCTTCACACGCATGCCCAGCCAGCGGCGCCAGGCGATCTTGATCTCCTGCATGCTCGTGGCGTTGATCATGCTGCTGGGCAGCGGGCTCCCCAGCAGGTCGGCGATGGTCATCTGCGGCTGACCGTGCTGGATGCCCTGCTTCACCTCGCTGAGGTCGTAGCCCGCCAGGATCCCAAGCAGCGTGGCGATGACCGTCTTGCCGCGCCCCGGACCGCCCACCAGCAGGCAGCGCCGCCGCACCGCCAGGTTCAGCAGCGGCATCATCACGTAGCTCGAGTAGCTCTGCGACGTGGGCAGCGACACCTCCACCTTCGAGTCCCCGAAGCGAAACACCTTCGGCGGGTCGGTGTTGTACTCGATGTCGTAGAAGGGGCTGATGATCGCGTGGTTGACGATCCAGAAGTAGGCCTGCCGCAGCTTCTCGTCGAGGGCCACGGCGCCCTCACCAGAGGCCTGCGTCTCGACGACCGCATCGCCCAGCGGCCCGGCGTAGAGCTCGGCCACGTCGAAGCCGCGCTTGCGCTCCCCCGCGCGCGGGTTGGTGGGAGCCTGGCTGACCTGCTGATGCTTGGTGCTGCTCATGGAGCGCCGAGGGTACACCCCCCGGCGCCGCGCGAGCGAGTGCTACTCTGCGTTGAGCTCGGCCATGAAGCGCAGCACGTCGAGGTCCATCGACCCGACGACCATGGTGCCCACGGCCGACTCGCGCCAACGCTGGAAGCGGTCGCGGATGCGGTCCCTGCTGCCCACCAGGTACACGGCGTCCACCATCTCGTCGGTGACGGCCATGATGGCTTCCTGGCGCTTGCCGTCGAACCACAGGTTCTGGATGTTCGCGGCCTCGGCCTCGAAGCCCGAGCGCGAGAAGAAGTCCTTGTAGAAGTTCTGCGTCTTCGAGCCCATGCCGCCGATGTAGAAGCCCAGCTGCTGCTTGAGCGGCAGGCGCGCGGCCTCGAGGTCGTCCGAGATCACCACCACCACGGTGGGGGCGATGTCGAAGTCCTTCATGCTCTTGCCCGGCACCTTCGCGAAGCCCGCGTTCAGGTTGTCGAGCACGAACTTGGGGTCGTCCGGGTTGAAGCTGGTGAGCAAGAGCCCGTCGCACAGCTCACCGGCCTGCTCCTGCGCCTTCTGCGCGAGGGCACCCACGTAGATGGGGATGTTGGGGTTGCCGTGCAGGATGCTCTTGAGCGGCTTGCCCTGCCCCGTGCTGCCCGGACCCTTGTAGGGGATCTGGTACTTCACGCCGTCGAACTCGAGCGGGGCGTCGCGCTTGAAGACCTTGCGCACGATGGTCACGTACTCGCGCACCCAGGTGAGCGTCTTGTCGAACGGCTGACCGTGCCAGCCCTCCACCACCTGCGGGCCGCTGGTGCCGAGGCCCAGCAAGAAGCGCCCGCCGCTGAGCGCGTCCATCGTCATCGCCGTCATGGCGGTGTTGGCCGGCGAGCGACCGGGGATCTGCATGATGCCCGTGCCGAGCTTGATCTTGCTGGTCTGCGCGCCGATCCAGGCGAGCGGCGACACCGCGTCCGAGCCCCACGCTTCAGCGGTCCACACCGAGTCGTAGCCCAGGCGCTCCGCCTCTTGCACCTTGCTCACGGGCAGACCGTTCGTGTCCGTCGCCCCCGCCGCATTGGCGACCTTCATCTGGGCGACGGGGCCACCCATCTGCGAGCCCGAGTAACCAACCATGAATCCGAGTTTCATCGCCTTTGCCTTTCCATTGCGGTGGAGATGCTGGCATAGCGCGGATGAGCGGGTCTGCATGCATATGACAAGGAATGGCGGTTTCCGTTGTCACGTGTCATGTGTGCGGCGTGCGCAGGGAGGCGTCGCGATCGCCGGCCGCGCGGCGTTGAGCAGGCGGGCGTCGGTCACGTCTTCGGGTTGGACTTCACCGGGCATGTGCTCACGCCGAACAGCGTGTACAGGGGGCAACTTCCAACCAGACCGGTCAAGAGGGGGATCACGCCCAGGTACCCCCATGGGGTCTCGGGGCCGACGAAAGCCAGCGCGATGAGGCCGAGGCCGGCGACGACGCGCACGCTGCGCTCGATGGGGTGTTCGTTGGTGGGCATCCAGTTCTTGGACATGGCGAACTCCTTGGCTTCGGTCAGTAGTTGCCCATCGCGCCGACATCCAGCACGTGGTGCCCGGCCTTCTGGAGGATCTCGGCGGCCGCGCAGCTCCGCCCGCCGCTGCGGCAGTAGACCACCACGTCGGGCTTGCCGCGCAGCTCGGACATGCGCGCCGTCAGCTCTTGGACGGGGATGTTGAGCGCCCCGTCCACGTGGCCGGAGGCGAACTCGGCGGGGCTGCGGACGTCCAGCAGGACGGCTCCGTCTGCCACCATGCGGCGGGCATGAGAGTTGGTGTTCGATGCGCTGCGTGTGAACCAGGACATGCTGTCTTCCTTTCGTGTGAACGCTGTCGTTCATGCGTAGGAGCCAGCCAGCCGGGCAGAGGGTTCACGAATTCGTCAGGGCAGGCGCGCGCAGTCCCACTCTTGGTCGTCGGCCGCGGGGGCCAGCTGCTCGAAGGCCTCGCGCAGGGCGGTGCGGGCCCGGTGCAGGCGGCTCTTCAGGGCGGGCACCGTGACGCCCAGACGCTCGGCGGTCTCGGCGGCGCTCAAGCCCAGCAGGTCGCGCAGCACGATGACCTCGCGGTGAGCGTCGGGCAGGCTGCAC
>CAZEAA010000224.1:0-10003 GCA_964510015.1 uncultured Sandaracinaceae bacterium | reverse complement strand
CCACGAATCCGTGCTGCGAGACCTCGAGGGTGATGCGGACGTCGGGCTCCAGCACCACCCCGAGGCTCAGCTCCGCCGCGGAGAGAAAGGCGCGTGTGTGCGCGGCGAGCACACCCCCCATGGCGCGCACCTTCCCACGGCCCGCTGCCCCGAAGGCGCGCTTCAACCAGACGGGGTCCTCCGGCGAGCGAGCCTCGAGCCAGGCCCGCGCCTCGTCGAGCTCCGTGACCACCTGTGCGCCGGAGAGCCGCGCGCCGAGCACGTCGTAGGTGAAGCGAGACGCGTTGACGCGCTGCAGCGTCGCCAAGTCGGGCGCCGGCGGGACGCGCGCGCCGGCCGCACGCAGGCGAGCCAGCGCCGTGGGCGTGGGACACCACGAGAGCCCTACACGCCCCGTGTGGGCTGCAGTCGGAGCGTCGTCGAGCAGCACGTCACCGGGCGCGAGCAACGACAGCGCGCCCGCTCGCGCCGCCGCCACCGCAGCGAGGGTCGCCTGCCGGGGCGTGTAGCCGAGGCCGTGCCGGAGCTCGTCTTCGGCGTCGAGGTTCAGGCACCAGAGCGCGCGCTCGCGACGGACCGCGCTCGGGCTCACGCCGGCTCTCCCTCCGGCGGCTCGAGGGTCGCCTCGAACGACTCGAGCGCATCGAGGAACGCGTCGCTCATGCCGGCGCGCCGACGGCGCGCGCGATCGAGGGGCAGACCGCGAAGCAGCACGGGGCTGATGGGCGGCGGCAGGTGCGCACGCCAGCTGTCGAAGTCGGTGTGCCCCGTCAAGGTCTCGAACCAGCGCAGCGCGAAGCGCACGTGCGCGACCTCCTCGGCCCCCACGCGCTCCTGTAGCGTCGCCCCCGCTTCGTCTCCCACGTCACGGAAGCGCGCCGCGAACCGCCCGGCATGCTCGAGGTTGCCAGCTTCGAGCCCCATCCCCATGAAGGCCACGAACGCCGCCGGTGTGCTCACCCGAGGCACGCGCTCCCAGAACCAGTCCCGCACCGGAAACTCGCCGACGTGCGCGCCCAGCGCCTCGATGTGCGCAGCGTACAGCTTCATGTGTCGGACCTCGTCGAGGCAGATGCCCAGCAGCCCTCGCCGGAACTCGGGGGGCGCGTCCGGAAAGCGCAGGATGGCCCAGCACATCAGCTCGGCCGCTTGGAGCTCGTGGTGCAAGAACGTGTGGAGCAGCTCAGCGCGCGCTCGCGGGTTCGACAGACCCTTCCGCTTCGGCGCGTGCTTGGTGATGCGCAGCTCGGGAGGTCGTCCCGGCGAGGCCGGCACCGCGAGCACGCGCCCGGAGAAGTGCGAAGGCGGCGGCTCGGGCGTGAGCTTGTCCGCCAGGCGGTCGCTCTCGATGTAGCGCAGCGCCCACGCCTCGACGTCTCGATCCGTCTCGTCTACGGGATGATGCGCGTCGGCCACGCGAGGACTTGCCACGCCGCCGGGCCGGGATCCAGACGCGCCAGTCCAGCCTACCAGGCGAGCGGCTTGCCGCGCGCGCGCCACAGCGGAGACCGCGCGCGCAGACCGTCCACCGCCGTGATGACGTGCTGCGCCACCGCGTCGATCTCGTCTTCGGTCGTCCCGCGCCCCAGACCAAAGCGCAGGCTGGAACGGAGCGCGTCATCGTCCACCCCGAGCGCGCGGAGCACGTGGCTCGGCTGGCTCTTCGCCGTGCTGCACGCGGCGCCGCTCGACACGCTGACGTGCGGCTGGAGCTCGAGCAGCAGCGCGGCCGCGTCCGTGAAGCCGAAGCCCACATTGAGGTTGCCCGGGTGAGCGTGCTGCGCGTCGCCGAAGCGCTGCACCGCCTCGAGCGTGGCGAGCCGCGTCCACAGGCGGTCACGCAGCGCCGCCATCCGTCGAGCGTCTTCGGCCCCCTGCTCCACGGCCAGCTGCGCGGCCATCCCGAACCCCACGATGGCCGGCACGTCCAGGGTCCCACTCCGCAGGCCCCGCTCGTGGCCTCCACCATGCTGGATCGCGTGCAGGCTGCTCGCGATGGTGCGGCGCACCCACAGCGCGCCGACTCCCTTCGGCCCGTACAGCTTGTGCGCCGAGACGCTGACGAGATCCACGGGCGTGACGCGCACGTCGAGTGGCAGCAGGCCGAGCCCCTGAGCCGCATCGCAGTGGAACAGCGTGCCGTCCACGCGGGGCACGCGCGCCAGCGCGTCGATGTCGTGTACGGTCCCGATCTCGTTGTTGCAGCGCATCACGCTCACGAGCCGTGTGTCCGCGCTCATGGCCGCCTCGAGCTGGTCGACCTCGAGGTGGCCCTGCGCATCGACGGGCAAGCGCGTCACGCGTGCTCCGCGTCGCTCGAGCTCGTGGCACGTGTCGAGGACGGCGGGATGCTCGGTGGCCTGCGTGATGACGTGTCCGTGGGCATCGCCCCGCTCACCGGTCATGACCCCGAGCAACGCCAGGTTGTTGCTCTCGGTGGCCCCCGACGTGAAGACCACCTCGTCGGGGCGCCCTCCCAGCAAGCCCGCCACCTGAGCGCGGGCGTGCTCCACGGCGGCGTGCGCCACGCGCCCGTGAGCGTGCCCGCTAGCCGCGTTCCCGAAGCTCTCGCGGAGGAACGGCAACATCGCGTCGAGGACGCGCGGATCCAAGGGGGTCGTCGCGTGATGGTCGAGATAGATGGGCATCTGATAGGCTCCACCATACGATGAGCGTGAAGCGAACGTTCGAGGTACTCGCGCCGAGCCCACGTGACCCTTCGGACGTGGGTCGTCCGACCATCTTCGGCGCGACGGACGTGGGGTTGGTCCGCGGTAACAACGAAGACCAATTCCTGATCGCCGAGCTGGAGCGCGCGCTAGTGCTCCGGCAGAGCGGCTTCCCCATCACGCCCGGCCAGCGGCTGCTGGACAAGCCCGGCTGGCTGCTGATGGTGGCCGACGGAATGGGCGGGCACGACGCGGGCGAGCTGGCCAGCAGCCTGGTCATCGACGCCATGACGCACTACGCGTTCACCGTGATGCCCTGGCTCGGGACGCACACGCGCGCCGACTCGGCGGTGGTGGCGGCCGGGCTGCGCGGCGCGGCCGAGGGGGCGCAGCAGCACATGCGCGACGTGGCCCTGCGCAAGGGCCTCAGCCCCGAGCTGGGCACCACGCTGACCATGGCCTACATCCGTTGGCCCGAGTGCCTGCTCCTGCACGTCGGCGACAGCCGGGCCTACCTGCTCCGCACCCAGGAGCTCTTCCGCCTCACGAAGGACCACAATCTGGCGCAGTCCATGGTGCAGCGCGGCGTCATGACCGACGACGAAGCCCGTCGCTCGCGCTTCTCGTCGGTGCTGACCAACGCGCTCGGGGGCACGTCCGACGATCTGCACGTGGAGCTCCACCACTTCGAGCTGCTGCCCGGAGACCGCCTCTTGCTGTGCACCGACGGACTCTACGGCGAGCTGGGCGACGCGCAGATCGCATCCACGCTGGGGTCGTGCGTGCGCCCCGACCTCACGCCGCTGTGCGTGGAGAGCCTCATCGACAGGGCCAAGCGCGCGGGCGGCGAAGACAACGTGACGGCGATCCTGGCCGTGTTCTGACCGGACTCGCGATTGACCCTATCGGGTGAAGAGCGAGGCATGATACACTGTATGGCAGATGCTGCCGAACACTGACATCCCTTCAGTCCGCGTCGTGTTGCTCACCGGTGCCCTCGCGTTGGGCGCCACGGGCATGTCGGCGTGCTCACCGTTCGATGCGTCGCTCATCGGTGCAGAAGAGGACAACACCGCCGTGGGCTGCACCGACGGGAACGCCCGCCCGCCTCTTCGGGCCCGGACGCCGGCGCCGACGTGCCCGACTTCTGGGTGGCGTTGCGCGATGTGCGGCTGGACCAGCGGGACAACCAGTGGGCCCAGGTCGGCTACAACATCGACAACCGTTGCACCACCGCCGAGAACGCGGCCACGACCACGGAGTGCCTGCCCGTGGAGGGGCGCTCGCACGAGGTCGACGGCGCGCTCGGCATCGACAACTCCTTCGGGCACAACCTGTTCCCGTTGCTCAACCTCGCGTACCAAGGCCTCGACCAAGAGGCGATCGACGCGGAGTTCGAGGGCCTTGGGAACCCACTCATCCGCCTTCGTGGCTGGAACGGGACGCTGAACGACTCGAGCGTGCAGATGGTCCTGACGCAGAGCGTGTTCGGCACGCCAAGCAACGAGGGCGCAGCCCCCAGCCTCTTCGTGATCGGCAGCGGCGGGTTCTTGGACGAGGCGGGCACCATGCCGGTGCCCTTCCCCGCGTGGGACGGTACGGACTACTTCTGGGGCCGGGACGACACCTTCCTGAACCCAGGCGCCATCGAAGACGGGGTCGACGCCGCGACGCCGCTCGTCGTGGACAACAACGCCTACGTCGCCAACGGCATCCTGGTCGCCACCGTGGCGGACGGCACGGAGATCATCCTGGTCGGCGACGGCCTCGGCACCCGCGTGGCGCTCTCCGGCATGATCGCCACGGCGAACATCGCGGCGCTGAAGCTCGAGGGAGCGACGCACGTCGAGGTCACCATCGCGGGCCGCTGGGGCTACAACGACCTCCTCCGCACCGCCGAGTCCGTGGGCGTCTGCCCCGACAGCCCCTTGTTCGGCACGCTGCGCACGCAGGTGAACGCCATGACCGACGTGCTGCTGGACCCCATCCCGGCGAACATCGGCACGCGCTGCGACGCGGTGTCGCTGGGCATCACCTTCCAGGCCTACCCGGCCAACTTCGGCGGCGTGGCCGTGGGTCAGGAGCTCCCGGAGCCCTGCGCAGCGGAAGCCACGCCCTGAGCCCCGAGCCCGCGTCAGCGGACCCGAGGCCAGCACCCACGAACAGACCCGAGACCATGGCGCCCGGGTCCAGTGGGCGTCAGCGGATCTGCTGCGCCAGGTACAGCTCCTTGCCGATCTGACCGATGATGTGGAGCTGCGCCTCGAGCCAGTCGATGCCGCCCTCCTCGTCAGCCAGGATGCGGTCGAGCAGCACGCGCGTGCCCTCGTCGCCCTTCTCTCGGCACTTGGCGATGCCGCGGTTCAGGCGGTCGCGCGCGTCGTACTCGATGGCCAGGTCCAGCTTGTGCTGCTCGATGGGGTCTTCCCCCACACGCACCGGTGACATGCGCTGCATGTTGGGGACTCCGCCCAGCAGCAGGATGCGTCCGATGACCTCGTCGGCGTGCTTCATCTCGTCGATGGACTCACCACGCTTCTGCTTCGCGAGCGCGACGTAGCCCCAGTCGTCGCACATCTTGTAGTGGATGAAGTATTGGTTGATCGCGGTCAGCTCGGAGGTGAGGACCTCGTTGAGCAGCTCGATCACTTCGGCGTCGCCCTTCATGGCAATCTCCTGATTGGGGATGAGGCGAGAGCACACGCCATCGCCGGCCTGACGCTAGTTCATGCGTTGCGTAGCGTCACGATGATTTGTCCATCGTGGCGCTCTCGCTCAGCGAACGCCAGCCATGGGCAGATGAAACAGCCCTTCCCGGCTCGCCTCGGCGTGCGTCTCGGCGATCAGCTCGTCCACCAGCGGGCGACAGCCACCGCAGTGCGAACCGGCACCGCACGCGAGCGCCACGTCCAGATGGTTGCGCGCACCCTCGCGGGCACACTTGCGGATGGTCCTGTCGTTCACGCGCTCGCAGTGGCAAACCAGCATGATGACCGCAATGTGGATCCAAAGTTATTGATAGTCAATATCAATTTCAAGACTTTGTGCTGCGCTGGCGGTCGAGCCGCTCGGATCGGTCGCGAACCCCAACTGGCAACGGCCGGCACCGCTGGCGTCGGCCCAAAAGCAAAAGGCCGGCGCCGCTGGCGTCGGCCCAAAAGCAAAAGGCCGGCGCGGGTAGCGCCAGCCTTTCAGGGTGCGGACGGAGAGACTCGAACTCTCACAGATTTCTCTACCAGATCCTTAGTCTGGCGCGTCTGCCAATTCCGCCACATCCGCGAATCGAGGCGCGAATCTAGTTTGTTCGAGGGAGTTGTCAAGGACGTCTTTCTAAGGTCTGCTCGCCGCATGCCCGAGTGGGGATATTGGTCGTTGTTCTTCGTCGTTTCACTCGCGTCGCTGGCCGCCGCGCGCCTGCTCGACCGCGGCTTCGGTGGCGGTGACAGCAGCTCGCAGGGCGGGGTCCCGCCGCGCCCACCCACGCCCAGCGCCACTCCGTCGAGCTTGGTCCCGCGCAGCGTGTCGGCCACGCCGCGACCCGAGCCGCTGAGCGTCCAAGTCCCCCTCGACTGAAGGAGCGTCGCCAAATCGCCCGATCGCGGCTTACGCCCGCGCAGCCAGGCTCGAAATACTGACCTTCGTCGTCGCGATCAGCGCCCGCGGAACACGGGGCGGCGCTTGGCCAGGAACGAGGCCACGCCCTCGGCGTAGTCCTGGCTGTCGAAGCAGGCCTGGATGGCCGTGGCCACGCCCGCGTCATCCCGCTCTGCCGGCGCCAGGCGCAGCTCGGCGAGGCAGCGCTTGGCGGCCCGGATCGTCAGCGGCGCGTTGTCGGCCACCTGCAGCGCCAGCTCGCGCACGAAGTCCTCCAGCTCGGCCTTGGGGAGCACCTGGTGCACGAGGCCGATGCGCTCGGCCGCCTGGGCGTCGTAGCGGCGCGCAGTGAACAGGATCTCGCGCGCATACGCTTGGCCCACCACGCCCACTAGCGTCTCCACGTTGGTGGCGCTGTAGCCGAGACCCAGCCGTGCGGGCGGGATGGCGAAGACGGCGTCGTCCGCCGCGTAGCGCATGTCCGCGTGCAGCGCGATGCCGCTGCCCCCGCCGATGCAGAAGCCGTGGATCATGGCGATGAGCGGCTTCTGCGCGTTGCCGAGCGACGAGAACGCCCGCTCCGTGAGCTTGTCGTAGTCGCGCGCGCCCGGTCCGATGCGGCTCTGCTCGAACTCGCTGATGTCGGCGCCCGCTACGAAGGCCACGTCGCCCGCGCCGCGCATGACGATCACGCGCACGCTGTCGTCGGCGTCGAGCTCGGCGACACGCTCGGGGATGACCTCCCACATGGCGCGGTGGATGGCGTTGCGGCGCTCGGGGTGATCGAAGATCAGCCAGCCGATGGGGCCCTCGCGCTCGAGGCGGACCTGGGCGCTCATGCGTTCACCGACATGACGCGGGTGAGGCGCAGCATGAGAGGGATGTTGGCGAGCGCGCCGAAGTACTTGATGGCGCCCGCCTTCTCCGCGGCAGCGAGCTCCTTGGCGACCGCGCCGCGCGGGTCGGGCAGCCCGAAGCGCCCCAGCTCCAGCATGGACATCTTCATGATGTGGTCGCTGCCGGCCCTCACCGTCACGTCGGGGATGCCCACGATGCCCGCGTGCACGCGCACCGCGAAGGGCACGAACTCGAGCGTGACCGACATGCCGAGGTCGGTGATGACCATGGCGACGCGGCCGCGCATGCGCATGGCCGTGGCCCGCTTGTCCTCGTGGTCGTCGAGGTTCTGGCGCAGCAGGGTGGCCAGCATGGGCGCGAAGCCATGGTCCTCGGCGCCGGGGGCCAGCTCGATGGCCGGCTCCATCAGGCCAGGAACTCCGTGTCCACGTGCGTGGCGCTGACCACGAGCTGCCGCGACGACTCGACGAAGCGCAGCATGGTGGGCAGGTGACCCTTCACCAGCTTGAGCTTGCCCTCCATCATGGACTTGATCGGGTCGAGCTTGCCCTCGAGGCAGGCACGCCAGCGCGCGTAGTCGGCCACCACGATGAACGGCGCGCTCTGCACGGCGTCCATGCCGGTGACGAACGTGGTGCCGCGGCAGACGCCCTCGTGGACGTCCATGATCATGCCCACGTCGTCCGGGAGCCCGATGCTCGGGTCGGCCTTGATGACGAAGGCGACGGCGCCGAAGGTCCAGGGCTTGCCGTGGGTGCGGTAGCCCTCGTTGGCGTTCACCGCGTCTTGATAGGCCTTGGTCCACTCTTCAGTAGGGAACTTGAACGACATCGTGGCTCCTCGGGGGTACGCGCGGCCTTACCGCGCAGGGGGTCGCGGCGCAACGACACGCCCCCCAGAGGGGCCCGCGCAGCGCCGCAGACCAGCACGATTCCTTGACTTTCAGGCCCGGGACATGCCCAGATGAGGGCTCGGAGGTCCGATGTTCAGAGAGGTCCTACAAGAAGTGGTCGAGAAGACCGACGGCGGAATCGCTGCCATCCTCATGGGATACGACGGCATCCCCGTGGAGCAGTACGTCGAGGGCGACGCTGTGCTGGACGTCGAGACCATCGGGATGGAGTACAGCGTCATCTTGAAGATGATCAAGAACGCCGCCGAGATGCTGGACATCGGCGCCGCGCAAGAGGTCGCCATCCGCGCCGAGCGCATGACCACGCTGATCCGCCTCGTGACCGAGGAGTACTTCCTCGCCGTGGCCGTTCGCCCCAGCGGCAACTTCGGCAAGGCGCGCTACCTCATGCGTGTCCGCGCGGGTGAGCTCGCGTCGGGCCTGGCCTGACGGCCGGGGGTCTCATGCCCACGAAGAAGGCCAAGCCCAGCCAGCCCAGCGCAGCGCGCGCGGTGCTGGTGTTGCACGGCCCCAACCTCAACATGCTGGGTGTCCGCGAGCCCGGCATCTACGGCCACGCCACCCTCGCCTCCATCGACAGCGACCTCGCCACGTTGGCGGGGCAGCTGGGGCTCTCGGTCACCTGCCGCCAGAGCAACCACGAGGGTCAGCTGGTGGACTGGATCCAGGGCGCGCGCCCCGGCTTCGTGGGCATCCTGATCAACCCCGCCGCGTACACGCACACCTCGGTCGCGGTGCGCGACGCCATCGCCGCCACGGGGCTGCCCACGGTGGAGGTGCACCTCAGCAACATCCACGCGCGCGAGGCGTTTCGACACCACTCCTACAGCGCCGCCGTGTGCGTCGGACAGATCGCAGGCTTCGGTCCCGAGAGCTACCTGCTCGGCTTGCGCGCCCTCGCTTCGCGTTTGGGCTGAAGGAAGGCTGGCGGCCTCACAAGGCAACTCCGAGGCTGCCCGCGGACGTTACGCGAGGCATCGCGCGCGACCGAACCGTGAAAGCTGACGCCGCCTGGGTTTTGGTGCTAGCAAGCGACCTATGGACATCGATCTTGAGCAGCTCCGCGACCTGATGCGCGCGATGGCCGAGTTCCAGATGAACGAGATGGAACTCGAGAAAGCCGGTGAGCGCATCTCGCTCCGGCGCGGTGGGGCCGTCGTCAGCGTCGCCCCCGCCACCACGATGGTGGCTGCCGCGGCGGCGCCCGGCGCGGCCCCCGCAGCGAGCGCGGCTCCCGCGGCGGCCGACGACGTGGGCACCCAGTGGATCACCTCGCCCTTCGTGGGCACGTTCTACGCGTCGGCCTCGCCCGGCGGCGCGCCCTTCGTGAAGGTGGGTCAGACCATCAGCGCGGGCACGGTGCTCTGCATCGTGGAAGCCATGAAGCTGATGAACGAGATCGAGTCGGAGGTCGCTGGGGTGGTCGTGGAGATCAACGGCACCAACGGCAAGCCCGTCGAGTACGGCGACCGCCTCTTCAAGATCAAGGTCGCGTAGTGTTTCGCAAGGTCCTGATCGCCAACCGCGGCGAGATCGCGGTGCGCGTGATCCGCGCGTGCCGTGAGCTCGGGATCGCCACCGTGGCCGTTCACAGCGACGTCGACACCGAAGCGCTGCACACGCGCCTCGCCGACGAGGCCGTCTGCATCGGGCCGGCCTTGGCCAAGCAGAGCTACCTGCACATCCCGGCGCTCATCGCGGCGGCCGAGATCAGCGGCGCAGACGCCATCCACCCGGGCTACGGCTTCCTCTCGGAGAACGCCGAGTTCGCCGAAATCTGCGCCCAGTGCGGCCTCACTTTCATCGGCCCTCGCCCCGAGGACATGAAGATGTGGGGCGACAAGGTCGCCGCCCGCGCCCTCGCCGCGAAGCTCGGCCTCCCGCTCATGGCCGGCAGCGGCATCTTGAAAGACGTGAACGACGCCGTGGCCCAGGCCACGAAGGTCGGCTTCCCCGTCATGCTCAAGGC
>CAZEAA010000223.1:0-10024 GCA_964510015.1 uncultured Sandaracinaceae bacterium | reverse complement strand
GGCCTTCTGGTACATCGTGGGGAACGAGCGCTGCGTGGCGTCGATGACCCGCGCGTCGGCGCCGATGAGCACGCGCCGCTTGTTGGCCCGGACACCCTCCAGGATGACGCGCGCGGCCTCGTCCGACGTGGTGCGGGCGATCTTGTCGAAGTTGTCGGCCGACGTCTGCTTGTCCTGACCCAGCGCCCCCTTCTCGCTCATGCGGGCGTTGCGCGCGATGTTGGTCTTGATGCCGCCCGGGTGCACGCACGTGCAGCTGACCTTGCTGCCCTCGATCTCGAGCTCCTGACGCAGCGCCTCGGTGAAGCCGCGCACCGCGAACTTGCTGGCGTTGTAGGCGCTCTGCGTGGGGACACCGATGATCCCGAAGACGCTCGAGACGTTGACGATGTGGCCCTCGCCCGCGCGCTCGAGGTGCGGCAGGAACGCCTTGGTCCCGTAGACGACACCCCAGAAGTTGATGCCCATCAACCACTCGATGTCCTTCATCTGCATGTCCTTCACCGTGGCGCCGAGGGCGACACCCGCGTTGTTGAACACCAGGTGCACGGCGCCGAAGTGCTTGGCCACGGTCTCGGCGTAGGCGAAGAACGCGTCCTTGTCGGCCACGTCGAGGCGCTGCGTGTGCACGTCCTTGGCGCCGCGCTCGCGGGCGAGGCGCGCGGTCTCTTCGAGCGCCTCGGTCTGCACGTCGCTGAGCGCGAGCCGTGCTCCTTCGCTGGCCAGGCGGAGCGCCAGCCCCCTGCCGATGCCCGAAGCAGCCCCCGTGATGACCGCGACCTTGCCGTGGAAATTCTTCATGGGGAGCAGGGTAGTGCTCTATTGAACACAAGTCAACAGCAGCGATCGAGGCTCAGCCGAGGGCGCGCCAGAGACGGCGTGCCCACATCCAATAGGCGCCCACCACCGTCAGGTGCCCCACGATGCGCAGCGCCGTGAGCGCCACGAGCAGCGGCCGGGGGTCCCAGATCTGCACGGCCATACGCCCCGAGAACGCCGCCCACAGCAGCGCCGCGAAGAGCAGCGCGTGCCCGACGACCAGCAGGCCCAGGAAGCGCTTGGGCGCGAGCGGGGTCGGCCACGCCGCCGGTAGCGAGAGCCCCGCCAAGAACGCCATGAAGCCGTGCACCAGCGCCGCGTCGCGCAGCTGCTGGATGGGCCCCGGCAGCAGCCCCAGCTCGAGCGGGGTGTAGGGGGCCTGACGCGCGGAGAGCTCGAAGAGGCCCGCGATGGCGCCGAGCCCGAGCAGCACGATGGCGAGGCGGAGGACTTGATGTTGGTCGCTGCGGAGTGTCATGGGGAGGGCCGACGCGCCGCACCCTAGCACTAGAGCTGCGGTGCCACGAATCAGGCGCAGCTCGGGGGTCTGCGCTATCGTGAAGCCATGCGCATCCTCCTGGTTCGTCACGGTGAAGCCGTGCCCTACGACACCACGCCCGTGGACGAGCGTCGCTGGCTGACCGACGTCGGCCGCTCAGGGGTTCGCAGCGTGGCGCAGGCCCTCGCCACGCGGGGCGTCCGGTTCACCCACGTGTACACGAGCCCCCTGGTGCGCGCCGTGCAAACCACCGAGATCCTGGTGCAGCACGTGCACCCCGCGTCCGACGTCCCGGTCAGCGTACATGTCGCGCTGTCCGCGGAGGAGGGCGGCATCCACCAGGCGCTCGCGCCCCTTGCGAAGGCGGGCGAGGACGACACGATCGCGCTGGTCACCCACATGCCGAAGGTCAGCGCCATGGCGGCGTACTTGACCGGCAACCAGCGCTTCGAGCCCTTCGACACGGGCGCCGTGTACATGCTCACGCGCACCGGCGGGGGCCCTTGCAGCGTGGAGTTCGCCCTCTCGCCTGGCCGTCTATAGCGGCGTGTCGAGGCGGGGCGGCGCAGCCGGTGCCCCGGGCACGGCCGCAGCGGGCTCGCGGATGGCCGCTTCCGGTGGAGGTGCCGGCATGATCGGCTGGCAGGCGGTCTCGGCCAGCAGCCGCACCAGCACCCCCACGGCCATGACGATGAAGGGGATCAAAAACGACATCCCCGGCCCCACCCCCTGAGCCAAGCGGGCGCTGGTGCGCAGCGTGGTGAGCAGCCACACCCCGACGGCGACCACGAGCAGCATGTAGAGGTTCGGGTCGAACAGGCCGCTGAACAGCATGAGGTTGGCGAACAAGTCCGACGGGATGGTCCCCCCCGCCATCAGCGAGGGCAGCAGCAACACCATGAATCCGCGGTAGAACAGGGTGCGCCAGGCCGCCGCGGGCGTGGCTGCCTCGGGCTGACCGTAGGCCACCGACAGGCTCGCGAAGGCCAGCCCCATGGCCCCCAGCTGGAGCGCCGCGAGCAGGACGCCGAGCGACGCGGCGCGGGCGACGTCGAGGGCCACCGCGACCGGGCTGCTCCCGCCGGACACGTCCACGGTGCGCACGTTGAAGTGCAGCGTGTGGGTATAGGGGATGATGCCCTGGAGCGCGGCCAGCGGCAGCCACGTCAGCAGGGCGAAGCTCAGCGCCGAGCGCACATCCCCGTGCGCCATCGCCGGCGCCGACGCCGTGGGTGAGAAGGCCTGCCGAAAGGTGCCCGCGAGGCCCGCGAGGAACGAAACCCCCTCGGTCTCCCAGGGGATCGCCGGCGCCACCTCGGCCGGGTACGCCATCACGCACCGCTGGCAGCGTCGCTGCACCGGCTGCCAGCAGCTGAAGCATGCGGGGCGGTGGCAGCGAGGGCAGCGCAGCACCGCCAGCCGCTCGTCGTGCTGCGCGCACGTCTCACCAGGGCCGGGGGGACTCGGCTCGTCGTTGGGCTGCTCGGACACGGGCCCGACTGTACCAGACGCACGGCCTCGGAGAGCACGTCGAAGTCCCTGTCGGGATTGGTAGTTCGTGGTACAACGGCACCGTTCCGTGCGCGATGCGCACCGCCGGTTCCCAGGGGGCCACGGTGAATGAAACGCAACAGGCAGCGTCCACAACCAATATCAAACGGGAAGCTGCCCTAAGAGAACGGGAGCTCGACGCCGAGCTCGTGGCCCGCGTGCAAGCGGGCGATCGCGATGCTTTTCGCGAGCTCTTCGAGAAGTACCACCGCCGCGCGTTCGCCGTGGCGCTGGGCGTCGTGAAGAACAAACAGGACGCCATGGACGTCGTTCAGGACGCGTTCATCAAGGTCCACCACCACATCCAGAATTTCCAGGGTTCGTCGAGCTTCTACACCTGGCTCTACCGAATCGTCATGAACCTCTCCATCGATCACATCCGCCGCGTGAGCCGCAAGAAGGGCGTCGACTACGACGACACCATCTCGCGCGAGGGTCACGTGGCCGGCGACGGGGCCCTGCTGCCCAGCATCTCGGACAGCAACCCGGGCAAGACCGTGCTGCGGCGCGAGCTGAGCGACGCCATCCGCGCGGCGCTCGACACGCTGCCGGAGTACCACCGCGAGGTGATCCTGCTGCGGGAGGTCGAGGGGCTCAGCTACGAGGAGATGGCCGAGGTGCTGGACGTTCCGAAGGGCACGATCATGAGCCGCCTGTTCCATGCGCGTCGCAAGATGCAGGAGCAGCTGTCAGAGTACTTGCAGGGCGATCTCGAGGTCCGGGAGTGAGATCATGAGCACACCACGCATCGAAGACACCTTGCTCCAGCGCCTGTTCGACGACGACCTCACGTCCGCCGAGCACGACGACGTGGCCGCGCTGCTGGACGCGTAGGCCGTGGACCGCGGCCGGCTCGAGGCCCTCGAGCGCCTGTCCGGCTTCGTGGGCGACGTGGTCACCGAGGACGCGGCACAGCTCAGCGCGGCCGACTCCGTGAGCATGTTCGACGCCGTGCTGCTGGGCATCGAGAAGGCCGCCGACAGTGGCACCACCAGCGACGCGGACGCACCGGCCGTGGCCGACGAAGGATCGGCGCCGCGCAAGCGTCCCAAGCTGCGCCTGATCGAGGGCGAGGGCCTCGGGACCCTGCCTCCGCGCTCCGAGAAGGTGGCCTTCGAGCCGAAGCTCGGGCCGGACGCCATGGCGCCGAAGCCGGTGGTGGGTCCCACCAAGCCCGTCCAAGCGCAGGGCGTGGGCTGGCCCGCGATCGCCGCCGTGGTGGCGCTGGCCGCGGCCGCGGTGCTGGCCATCGCGCTCCGCCCGGACACCAGCGTGGGTCCTGCCGACCCGGGCAGCGTGGCCGTGGTGGTGGAGCCGCACGCCGACCCGGAGGTGGTCGTGGCCGAGGACCCCGAGGTCATCGTCGCCAGCCACCTCGGCACCGAGGTGGAGGAAGTGGACTTCGGGTCGAATATTGGCACCGTGTTCCAAGTCCCAGGGGAGCAAGACGTGCCGGTAGCGGTCGTCTGGATCAGCGACGAGGAGTTCGTACGGTGAAGCGCCCCAATACCACGATGTCCGCCCCCCAGAAGATCGCCGCGCTCGTGCTCGGGCTGGCCATGCTGGTGGCGCCCGTGGTGGTCGCCGCGCAGACGCCGGCCGTGCAGGCCAACGTGGTGGTCATCCTGGCGAAGGAAGACCCCGGCACCATCGACCCGAGCCTCGCCCAGGTGGCCGCCCTCCAGCGCCCGCCGTTCAACACGTTCCGCACCATGCAGGTGCTCTCGCGCCCGCGCGTCACGCTGCAGCCGGATCAGGACGCCGACATCGCGCTGCCCAACGGCCGCCGCCTGCGCATCCGGGTGCAGCAGGTCATGCCGGACGGCCGCCTGCGCGTGCGCGTCAGCATCAACCGGCCCAACCAGACGGACTACCTGCCGCTGCTGCAGGTGCTCGCCTCGCCGGGTGACCCCTTCTTCGTGGCCGGTCAGGCGCACGACGGGGGCACGCTGGTCATCGGTATCACGCTCGGCACCTGACAGCCGCGCCCCGGCCATTGACCGGCGCCCGTCTCAGCGGCCGAGGTCGCGGCTACCCTGCAGCAGCAGCTCGTGCAGCGCGTCGGGCGCATCCACGTGCACCCAGTGGTTGGCTCCCTCCACCACGTGCAGGTGCACCTGGTCGTGCTCGCGGGCGGCCAGCTGCACGCGCGCGATGTCCGCGGGGGTCAACACGGTGGAGAGCGCACCCACCACCATGTGCACCTGCCCGCGCCCGCGGGGCCGCTCGATGGCCGCCCAGGTGTCGGTGGCGTAGTAGCTGGCCAGCAGGTTCTCGACCTCGTTGAGGTCCAGCGGGAAGTCACGCCGCCCATCGGGCATGCGGCGCAGGTTCATGGCCAGCCACAGCGCGATGGAGCGGCTCAGGCCGGCGGCCTCGATGGCGGCCACGAAGTCCTCGCGGGTGGCCATGGGGAAGGTCAGCTCGCGCAGCGTGCGCAGGATCTGGGCGGTCTCTTGGATGCGCGGCGGCTCGGGCTCCCCATCCGGGCCCCGCTCTCGTCCCGGCGCCGAGTCGATCACGAACAGCGTGTCGAGTGGGTCCGTGCGGTCGAGCGCGTACTGCATGGCGACCTTGCCGCCGAAGCTGTGACCGAGCGCGCCGCGCACCGGGATCTCGAGGACGGCCTCGAGCGCGCGCAGGTCACGAGCCGCCTGCTCCACGGTGGAGGGGCCGGGCATGCCCAGCGAGTCGCCGTGGCCGCGCAGGTCCACCAGCACCACGGCCAGCTCCGGGCGCTGGTCGACGAGCTTGCGCGCGATGCCGCGCCAGTTGGCGCGCGTGCCCAGGATGCCGTGGAGAAACAGCAGGCTGCGGGTGGGGTTCTTGCCCTCGGCGCGGACGATCGTGTGTGCCAGAGTTGCCACGGGCCGCCATGTAGCAGGCTGGCCCCGGAATGCACCCGTCCGAGCCGGGCCCCGGGTCAGCGGAGTCAGTCGACCGGGGTGTTCAGCGTCCGGCGGCTCATGTCCACCGTCAGCGCCTCGGGGGCTTGGCTGGTGTGCGTGTGGGCCTCGCTGGCCGCCGTCTCCTGCACGATGCCGCCGTGCGTGCGCCACCACGTGCGCGAGTCCTGCTGACGCCACACGTGTGCGTCGGTGCAGATCTCGAGCATCTGCGCGAAGTCGCGCGCGCTCTCCGGGCGGCCCTCGGGGCTCTTGGCCAGCGCCATCAGCAGCACGCGCTCGAGGTCCGCGGAGACGGGCCGCCCGAGCCGCGCCGAGGGGGTCTCGGGTGGCGCCTTGAGGTGCTGCGTGATGGTGTCGACCGCGGTCTTGCCCTGGAACACGGGGGTGCCCGTGAGCAGGAAGTAGCCCACGGCCGCCACCGAGTAGAGGTCGCTGCGCGCGTCCAGCAGCTTCGGGTTGGTGACCGACTCGGGCGCGATGTAGAGCGGCGTCCCCGCGAAGTTGTCGATGCCCGAGAGGTCCTTCTCCGAGTCGCGCGGAGCCAGCCGCTTCACCAGCCCGAAGTCGAGCACCTTGACCACGTCGGCCACGCCGCCGCGCTCGCACAGCATGATGTTGGCGGGCTTGATGTCGCGGTGGATCAGGCCCACGTCGTGGGCTTCCGCGAGCGACCCCAGCACCTGCTGCAAGATGTGGATGACGCGCGCGGGGGGCAGGGGCCCGACGGCGTTGATCAGCGCCTGCAGCGTGACGCCCTCCACGTACTCCATCGCGTAGTAGAAGGCGCCATCGGGCGTGAGGCCGTAGTCGTAGATGGCGATGGTGTTGGGGTGCGTGAGCTGGGACGTGAGCTGCACCTCGCGCTCGAAGCGGGCCAAGTCCTTGGCGCGCCGGCGGTCCTCGCGCAGCAGCTTGATGGCGGTGGGCCTGCGCAGCATGGCGTGGCTGGCGCGGTAGACGGTGCCCATGCCGCCTTCGCCGAGGCGCGACTCGAGCTTGTACTGGCCCACCTGCTGGCCCGCGAAGCCCGCGGGCGCGCGCAGCTTCTGCATGGAGCGCGAGAGCACCAGCGACGCCCCGAGGGCGACCAGCACGGCGAGCAGCAGCACGCCCAGCAAGCGGTTGCGCTGCTGGTGGACGCTCGCCAGCACGTCCGCTTCGGCCACCGCCGAGAGCACACGCAGCGCGGTGCCGGGGGCCAGCGGGAAGGTCTGCGCCACGCCGATGTAGGTCTCGTCGCCCAGGGCGACGCGGGTGGGCTGCCCATCCTCGTTGCCGGCGAGCTCGGCCAGCGCCGGCACGTCCAGCGCCTCGGGCGCGGGCAGGCCGTCCGCGAACTGCTCCGCGAGCGACGCCTCCGAGCGCGGACCCGGCAGGCCGATGACCTTGTGATCGAGCAGCACCGCCACCCAGCCGCGCTCGCGCAGGCGCAGCTGCGTGGTGAAGCGGCTGAGGTCCAGCAGCTTGATGTCGAGCGCCACGATCAGCCGGCCACCCGGCGCGTCGGCCACCCGGCTGGTGGTGATGCCGGGCTCACGCGTGGTGCGGAACGTGTAGGGCTCGGTCCAGTGCGCCGCGTCGGGGCGCGAGAGGGCGCCGCGGAACCACGGCCGCTCGCGCGGGTCGTAGGGCTGCTCCTCGATGGTCTCGCGGACGCGATTGCCGCTCTCGTCGAAGTGGATGCGCTGGTTGCGGGCCACGCCGAAGGCCGGGTCCGAGAGGCGCACCACGCGGTTCTCGAAGCGCCCGTCGGGGTGCAGCAGCAGCATGTACTCGTCGCCCGCTTCGTTGGCGATCAGCATCGACGAGATGGCCGGCGACTGCCGCAGGATGGGGACGAAGCGCGCGTTGAGGGCCGCCGTGTCGTGCACGTCCAGCAGGCCCTCCATGGCCCACTCGTGGGTGGTCGCGAGCAGCGCCTGGGTCGGCTCGAAGAAACGCTGGAGCTCGGCCTCGGTGCGTGCCCCCGACTGGGCCAGCAGCGCCTTCGAGAGCTCCTCGGCGTCGCGGTTCGCGGCGTGGAGCGCGAGGGCCATTGCCGCGCCCCCCGTGAGGAGCGTCAGCGAGAGCAGCGTGATGATCAACCGAGAGCGCACGGCGCGAGGATACAGCGCTGCCCGACCGCCGTGTCACGCACTTGCGCTGGGCTCGTCTTCCGTCGACGGCGGTCGCCGCGTGCCGCGCAGGCCGAGCAGGTGCAGCGTCTCGGAGGAGCGCGAGAACGTGACCTCGCTGCCGATGTCCACGGCCTGTACGCGGTTGGCGCCGTCGAAGTACAGCTGGCCCTCGCGGATCTGGCTGATCAGCGTGAGCTCCTCGTCGGCCGCCAGCACGCCCTTCTGGAGCTGGAGGCGCACGTCGCCACGGTGATACGGCTCGCGCACCACGAACTGCAGCTTCTGCGAGCCGATCGGCAGGACGCGCCCACCCGCGCTGCGGACCGCCGCGGTGGAGCCGGCCGCCGGCCCCGCCCACAGGCCGCTCGACATCTGGGCCTCCTCGTAGTCGCCGCGGCGCAGCAGGTAGCGCGTGGTGGCCGCCGGGCACTCGTGACAGAAGAGCACGTCGTTGAGGACGCGCGTGTGCACCAGCTCGCCGTCCACGCTCACCTGCATGCGGCTCAGCTTGGTGGCGCGCATGTCGCCCGCCAGGGCCGCCTCGATCAGCTCGCCCACCTGCCCCGAATCACCGGCGCAGAAGTAGCCCACGCTGGTGCGCGGCGCCGAGTTGATGGCCAGCATGGGCGTCTCGGGGCCCACCAGGTGCGAGGCCCACAGCAGCGTTCCGTCGCCGCCCAGCGTGATCACCAGGTCCCACTCGTCGTCGGGCTCGGGCGAGTAGCCGTGCCGGAAGCGCGCGTCGGCGCCCAGGTGCTTGAGCACGTCCTTGGTGCGCTCGAGCGTGGCGAGGTGCGCCTCGTGCGCCTCCAGCATGGAGTCCACGCTGCGGTGACCCTGCTCGAGCAGGGCCGTGATGCGCGTGCTCTTGCCCCCGCGGTAGCGCTGGTACGTGGTGCGCTTGTAGATGACGAGGACGCGCGCGGCGCTCATGCGCGCGGGTCTCCGGCGTCGCGCGGCTCGTCCGCGCGTTTCTGCTGCTGGGCCACGAAGCGGCGCAGCGCCACCTCGGTCTTCGCGTCCTGGATGTGGCCGGCGTCGACGGCCGCGATGGCCTCCGCCAGAGTCACGAAGCGCAGCGCGCTGCCCTCTTCCACGGGCGAGCCGTCGAGCGTGGGGGCGCCCACTTCGCACCCGTCGAGGGAGGCCGCCACGTAGTGCAGGCGCTCGGCCAGCACGCCGGGGCTCAGGTAGGTCATGCGACCGAGGGCCGTGAAGCGCTCCTCCGGGACCACGTAGCCGGTCTCTTCGAGCGTCTCGCGCGAGGCGCACGAGAGCACGCCGGGCAGCACCCCATCCACGCTCACGCCGGCCGCCTCTTCGGGCTCGATCAGCCCGGCGGGCACCTCCCACAGCACCGAGACCTGCTGCGCTTCCGTGGCGGTACGCACGCCGAGCGGGGGACGCAGTGACGAGCGCACGCACACCTCCGTGCCGCGCGGGCTGCTGCGGTGCAGCACCATCACCACCGCGTCGAGGGCCGCGCGGTCCACCAGGTCGTAGGGGTACGGCTGGCTCTCGGTGCCGTCGGGGTAGCGGTTGCGGACCGAGAGGCGCCGCAGCTTGAGGAAGCCCTGGTCGCAACGCGCGGTGGCGCTGCGGTCCTCGACGACCTCGATCTCGATGTGGGGGGCACGCCAGTCGCTGTCGGGAGAGTCGGTCATCAGGGGGCTCCGGTCGTCCGGGTGGCGCTATGCCACGCGAGCGACAAGCCCGGAGCGTACAACGTGACGGGCCGGGATCCGAACAGACGGATTACATCGAGCCCGAGGGTCAGCCGCAGGCGGTCCCGGATGTCCGGAGCGCCGAGGCCCACCGAGGCGTGCAGGCCCACGCTCACGAAGCCGCCGCCACCGAGGTCGGCGCGCGCCGCGTTGCCCCAGGCGCCTGCCCCGAACCAGCCGCCACCGCGCAGGCGTCCTTCGACACCAAACCGGCGCTCCGCGCCCGGAAACAAGCCCGCGACCACGCTCGCGCCCACCGGCACGAACACGCGCGTGGTGTCCGCCTCGCCGCCCACGACGCCGATGCCCACGGTGCCGCCGAGGCCGAGCCACGGGGCTGCGCGCAGGCGGTGCAGCAGGTCGAGCACGAGCGCGCCCCCCACGCCGGCCGACTCGCAGCCGTCG
>CAZEAA010000222.1:5094-10042 GCA_964510015.1 uncultured Sandaracinaceae bacterium | reverse complement strand
CTCGTGGGCGTCGGCGTAGCGCAGGGTGACGTCGGCCACGAGCGCGCGGTCGAGGATGCCCTGGAGCTCGGGCTGCGCGCCCAGATGCGGCCGGCGTCGGAGAGCGGCGGGGGAGACTCCACCAAGCGCCGGCGCAGCAGCTCGGGCCCCGTGCACTCCGAGAACGGCCCCTTCCCCGCGAGCAGCTCGTACAGCAACAAGCCTGCGCTGAACACGTCGCTGCGTGCGTCCGCCGGCACGCCACAGGCCTGCTCCGGCGACATGTAGGCCGGGGTCCCCACCATCGCGCCCTGCCGTGTGATGGTCTGCAGGCTCTCGTCTTCGTCCAGGAACTTGGCGAGCCCGAAGTCCAGCACGGCCACGTGATCGGTTCCGTCCGGGAGCACGCGCACGATCACGTTGGACGGCTTGAGGTCGCGGTGAACGATGTGCAGGTCGTGCGCGTACGCGAGCGCCGACAGCACACCGCGCATGATGCCCAGCGCGCGGCCCACCTTCGGGCGCGCCTCCGCCAGCAGCGCCGCCAGGTCCTGCCCCGGCAGGTGCTCCATGACCACGAAGGCGCGCTCGCCATCGAGGCCGAAGTCCGTGATGGTGACGATGTTCGGGTGCGACAGGGCCGACAGCGCCTTGGCCTCGCGCTCGAAGCGCGCGCGCAGCGACGGGGTCTCGGCGTGCTCGGCCAGCAGCACCTTGATGGCCACCTCGCGATCCAGGCGCTCATCCGTCGCCGCATAGACGCGACCGAGACCGCCCTGGCCGAGCACCCGCTGCACGCGATAACGCCGGTCGATCAGGCGACCGATGGTGTCGTCGTGGACGGTGTCGAGCAGGCTGGGGTCGTTCGTGCTCATGGCGGGGCGGAGACTCTCGATGGCTCAGGTGAGCCGCGTGGCGGGGCGCGGGAGCGCCGACAGAGCATGGTGCAGCTGGCCGCCGTCTTGGAAGCGCGCGTTCGCGTCCTTGGCGAGCGCCTTGCCGATCACCGCGTCCAGCTCGGGCAGCACCACGAGCGCGGTGCGCGCAGCGCCGAGCGGTGGCACGGGGGCCATGGCGTGCGCGCGCACCAGCGAGAGTCGATCGGCCGCGTCGAACGGGGGAATGCCCGCGAGCATCTCGAAGATCACCACCCCGAGCGCGTACACGTCCGAGCGCGTGTCGGCGCGCTGGCCGAGGCTCTGCTCAGCCGGCATGTAGAGCGGCGTCCCCAGCACCGTGCCCTCGCGGGTGAGGGAGTCGGCGTCGGCCCAGCGCTCGCGGTCGAAGAAGCGCGCCAACCCGAAGTCCAGCAGCTTGGCGCACAGCCCGCGACCCGCCACGTCTTCGATGAAGACGTTCTCGGGCTTGAGATCCCGGTGCACGACGCCCTCGGCGTGCGCGTGAGCGAGCCCGGCCGCGAGCTGAATCCCGAGCTCGAGCGCCACCTCGGGCGGCAGCGGCCCCGCGCGCAACAGCTCTTCGAGCGTGGAGCCCGTCAGCAGCTCCATCACGAGATACGGCCCGTGCTCGTCGAAGCCGTAGTCCAACATGCGGATGATGTTGGGGTGCTCGAGCCCGTTCAGCGCCCGCGCCTCGCGCTCGAAGCGCACGCGCGCCTCGGGCTCGGACAGGCGCTCGAGGTGCAGCCGCTTCACGGCCACGAGCTGGTCGTCCGAGATGCGCGACGCGCGCAGCACTTCCCCCTCGCCGCCTTCACCCAGGCTGGCCAGGACGCAGTAGGCGCCGTCGACGATCTCGCCGTGGGGGGTGGGTGCGGGGGATTCGGACATGCGGGCTCGCGAGACCGAAGTCTACCACGCGATGATCACGGGATGACTCTCGCGGTGCGGTGCCATCGCTACCGCTTGGCGCGGAGACGCAGGCCACCAATATCCGGCGCCAACAGACGAGGCGAGGGCGACGCGGGCACCGGCGGGAAGTGGCGTCCGGAATTCCAGTCCTCGGTCGCCGCGATGATCTCCTCGTGCGTGCGCCCCACGAAGTTCCACCACATCAGCACCTCTTCGCCGAAGGGCTCCCCGCCCACCAGCAGCAGCCGCGCTGCCGCGTCCGCGCGCAGCCGCACGTCTCGGCGACCACGGCCCAGGTAGAGCAGCGTGCCGGCCTCGACGCGCTCCCCCTCCACCTCTGCTTCGCCGCTCATGACCATCACCGCGTGCTCGAAGGACGGGTCGAGGGGCGCGCGCAGCTCGGCCACCCCTTCCGCCACGAAGTCCACGCTCACCAGCGGCGAGAAGACCTCGGCGGGCGAGCGCTGACCCATGGCCTCGCCCGCGAGCACGGTGGCCACGAAGCCGCCCTGCTCCACGCGCGGCAGCGTGGGGTAGTGACGAAAGCTGGGCTCACGGTGACGCTCGGCGTCGGGCAGCGCGATCCACAGCTGCGCCGCGTGCACGCGACCCGCCTCCTGGGTCACGGCGTCCTCCGAGTGCGTGATGCCGCGCCCGGCGGTCATCAGGTTCACCTGGCCCGGCCGGATGATCTGCTCGTAGCCGAGGCTGTCGCGATGAAAGATCTCGCCCTCCACGAGCCACGTGAACGTCTGCAGCCCGATGTGCGGATGCGGCCCCACGCTGAGACCGTGACCTGCCTCGTAAGCGCCGGGCCCGAGGTGATCGAGGAAGCACCACGGCCCCACCATGCGCCGCTGGGCGGTGGGCAGGGCGCGGCGGATCACGAAGCCCTCACCGATCTGCGCGCGGTGCGCCTCGATGCGCTCGAGCACGGGCTCTCCCGGACACGCGGGACAGTCGGTGGAGAGAGAGGGCTGGTCGGACGGGTCGCTGGTGCTCATGCAGATGTCAGCCTATCGCATGACCGATGGTCGCGCCTCGTCGGAACTCAGCGCGGGGAAGGCGTGAGGCCCTGGGCGCGGAGCTCGCTGCGCCGAGTGTCGGTGGCGTCCCCGCTCTGCCCGCAGCGCGCCACGGAGAAGCGGCCATCGTGGTGTGCCAGGAACAGCACGTACTGCTGGCCCTCGTTCGCGGAGTCGGCCCACTCCCAGCGTCCGCGCCCGCGCTGCGCCTCGAGGGAGAAGCTCACGGGCGCCGCGGTGCCGCCCTTCCACACGGTCACGGTGCGAAACCGGGCCGTGTCACCTGCGCTCTCGAGCACGGCCTCCACCACGAAGGGGCTGCGCTCCACTTCTTGGGCCAGGGTGACCACGGCGCAGCGCGCAGAGGCCGTGGAGCCGTCCGACAACCCCGCGGCAAGGCCCAGGCTGAAGACGAGGAGCAGCCGCGTGAGACGTCGCATACGCGCATGATACGATCCGCAGGCAATGACCACCCCTCTCGTGTGCACTGGTTGTGGGGCGCCGCTCGCAGCGGCCGCGGCGTCCTCCGTCGTGACCTGCCAGTTCTGCGGGACCTCACACACCCCTGCCCCGCGCGTCATCGAGCGCGTGGTGGACCGCGTGGTGGTGGTGAACGCCGAGCCTACGGCGGACGAGACCGGCGGCCTGGCCTGCCCACGCTGCGCCAAGCGGCTCTCCAGCGTTCGCGGAGGCGCGGAGGAAGCGCTGGCGTGCACCAAGTGCGGTGGCGGGTGGATCACCACCGCGCAGGTGGCCGCGCTCCGCAAGCAGAGCAACCCCGAGCTGGTGCGCGCCGTACGCTTGGTGTCGGGGGTGTACCTGCCGCTCGAGCCGCGCCGCGGCGCGCTGTCGTGTCCCGTGTGCCAGGGCGCGCTGCGCATGGCCGAGATCGAAGAGAGCGTGCATCTGATGCACATCTGCGAAGCCCACGGCCACTTCTTCGACCGTGACGCGCTGCAGACGTTCGACGAGCTCTGGACCGAGAAGCGCGCCGGCGAGATCGACGACGAAGACCTCGAGTCCGTGGGCGTGCGTCGCAAGGGGTTCTTCGGCTTCTTCAAGGGGTGAGCGCCGAGCGCCGCGCCGCTCCGGGCCTGGTACAGTCCGGGGCATGGAGCCCACCACCACCCCCCAGGCGTCACCCTCATCCCCGACGTCTCGCCCCGGCGTCGACCGCCCCATCCTGAGCGGCGCGGACTACATCGAGAGCCTGCGCGACCGCGGCCTCACCGTGTATCTCTTCGGCGAGCGCGTCGCCGAGCCGGTGGACCACCCCATCATTCGTCCGTCCATCGAGGCGGTCGCGGTGACCTACGACCTGGCCAACGACAACCCCAACCTCGCCAGCGCGGACTCGTCGCTGAGCGGTAAGCGCGTGAACCGCTTCCTGCACATCGCGGAGTCGGCCGACGACGTGGTGCAGCAGAACAAGATGCAGCGCCGCATGGGGCAGCTGACGGGTACGTGCTTCCAGCGCTGCGTGGGCATGGACGCCGCCAACGCGCTGTGGTCCGTGACCTACGAGTGCGACCAGCAGCACGGGACCCCGTACCACGCGCGACTCCGCACCTTCTGGACCGAGATGCAGCGCCTCAACCTGGTGGTGGGCGGCGCCATGACCGACCCGAAGGGCGACCGCAGCAAGGGCCCGAGCGACCAGGAGGACCTCGACCTCTTCACGCGCGTGGTGGAGCGCCGCGCCGACGGCATCGTGATCCGCGGCGCCAAGGCGCACCAGACCGGCTGCGTGAACTCGCACTGGCTGCTGGTCATGCCCACCATGCGGCTGCGCGAGTCCGACCGCGACTACGCCGTGGTGGCGGCCATCCCCGTCACGGCCAAGGGCGTGAGCTTCATCTACGGGCGACAGAGCTGCGACGCGCGCGCGCTCGAGGGCGGCGACATCGACCAGGGCAACGCGAAGTATGGCGGCCAGGAGGCGATGATCATCTTCGACGACGTGTTCATCCCCAACGAGCACGTCTTCATGCAGGGCGAGGTGGAGTTCGCGGCCCCGCTGGTGGAGCGCTTCACGGCTTTTCATCGCCGCAGCTACGTGTGCAAGACCGGCCTCGGCGACGTGATCATCGGCGCGGCCGCCACCATCGCCGACTACAACGGCGTGCCGCACGT
>CAZEAA010000222.1:0-5084 GCA_964510015.1 uncultured Sandaracinaceae bacterium | reverse complement strand
TCCCACATCCGCGACAAGCTGGTGGAGATGACGCACCTCAACGAGACCATCTACGGCGCGGGCATCGCGTCGTCGCACGAGTCGAAGCCCACCGCCGCGGGCAACTACCAGAACGACGACATGCTGGCGAACGTGTGCAAGCAGAACGTCACGCGCTTCCCCTACGAGCTCGCGCGCCTGGCCCAAGACCTGGCGGGCGGCCTGATGGTCACGTGCCCCTCGCAGAAGGACCTCGAGTCACCCGAGGTGGGACCCATCCTGCAGAAGTTCCTCGCGGCGCGTCCGGGGGTCACACCGGAGAACCGCGTGCGCGTGCTGCGCCTGATCGAGAACATGACGCTCGGGCGCAACGCGGTGGGCTACCTGACCGAGAGCATGCACGGCGCGGGGTCGCCCCAAGCGCAGCGCATCCAGATCGGGCGGCAGATGGACCTGGGCTACAAGAAGGCGCTGGCGAAGCACCTGGCGGGGGTGCACGGCGAGGCGCCGGCGAGCGTGGAGCCCGCCGTGTCGGAGCGCTTCAAGGCCATGTTCGAGCCCGGCGAGTAGCGCTCACGCCGAGCGGCGCATCACCAGGCTCATGGCGGCGTAGCTCATGAGCTTGGCCAGCAGCCAGCCCACGATGAAGCACGAGCCCATCATCATGCCGAACTGCATGCCGGTCTGGACCGACGCGTCCAGGTTCGGGTCGCCGCCCGGGGGCAACATCAGGCGCGTGATCTGCTGCGTCTCGAGCTGCTGCAGGATCGCCAGCAGCGTGATCAGGATGTCGATGACCGCGCTGCTGCCACACGCGATGAAGGTGAGCAGCGCCGCCTTCTCGTGAGCGCGCCACACTTGGATGCCGGCCGCCACCAAGAGCGACGAGGTGAGCAGGTTGAAGAGCTGCACCACGACCAGGTAGGGCGACCACTTGGCCACGATGGCCTGCGTGGCGGCGACCAGCTCGCGTTGCTGCTCGGCGCCGGGCATGCCGGGCGCGCCCAGGAGGTCCCCCTGCGCTTCCAGCATGGCGCTGCTGGCCATGTTGGAGACGGCACCGCAGCAGCCGCCGACGATGCCGAGCAGCCCGAGCAGGATGGCCACCACGGCCAGGGCCTTCTGCGCGCTCGAGGCTCCGGCGGGAGGCGGTGGGGGCTGCGGGTAGTTCGTGAACGGCTCCATGGCCGCGAGCGTACCAGGCCGGGCACCCGCGATGGCTGCTCGTTTGCGCGCCGCCCCGTGCTACACGCTCGGGCATGGCCGGCCTGCTCTCGCTCGTGGCGACGCCCATCGGGAACCTCGAGGACATCACGCTGCGCGCGCTGCGCACGCTGCGCGAGGCCGACGCCATCCTCGCAGAGGACACCCGGCGCACAGGCGTGCTCACGGCCCACCACGGCATCCGCACGCGGCTGCGCTCGCTGCACGCCCACACGGGAGAGGGCGCGCTGGACGCCATCGCCGCCGAGCTCGCGGCCGGCGCGCGCTTCGCGCTGGTCTCGGACGCGGGCACCCCCGTGGTCAGCGACCCCGGTCACGCGCTGGTGGAGCGCGCGGTGGCGCTGGGCGTCACGGTCGAAGGCATCCCGGGCCCGAGCGCGGTGACCACGGCCGTCGCGGTGTCGGGCTTGCCCACCGACCACTTCCGCTTCGTGGGCTTCCTGCCGCGGAGCGGCAGCAAGCGCAGCAGCGCGCTCGAGAGCATCGTCCAGGACACGGGCGCGAGCGTGTTCTTCGAGGCTCCCAGTCGCGTGGCCGACACGCTGAACGAGCTGGCCGCGCTCGCCCTCCCCGAGCGCCGCGCCGCCGCCTGCCGCGAGCTGACCAAGCTGCACGAAGAGGTGCGCCGCGGGACCCTGCGCGAGCTGGCCGACTACTTCGCCGAAGGCGCCCGCGGCGAGTTCACCATCGTGGTGGAGGGCGCCCCCGAGGTCCAAGCCCAAGACGCGCCCGAAGACCTCGAAGCCCGCGTCGCCTCGCTGCTCGCCGAAGGCATGCCCGTGAAGACCATCGCCAAGGCCGTAGCAGCCACCACTGCTCTATCTAGGGCGGAGGCCTACGATCTCGCCCTCCGCGTCAGCAGCGCGCGAAACAAAGAATCCTGAACGCGGCGAGGGAACCCTCGCCTCCATCACGCTGGCTCGTAGACGTCGATGACCGCCTGCCCGAGCTCGTCGCTGAGGTACGTTCGCAGCTTCTCGAGCAAGCGCTTCTCCAGCTGACGAACGCGCTCGCGGCTCACGCCGAATTCGGTGCCCAGCTCTTGCAGGGTGCGTGGGTCCTCAGCCAGCAGGCGCTCGTCGAAGATGCGCTTCTCCTTGCCCGCGAGCGTGGCGCCGAACTCGTGGATCTTGCCCTTCAGCTGGTCGCCCAGCTCCTTTTCGGCGAGCGCGTCGTCCATGCCTGCGCCGCCCCCGGGCACCAGCTCCACGCGCGCCACCTGACGGCCGTCTCCGGCGCCCACGGGAGCATCGAGCGAAGCTTCACCCGCGCTGAGGCGCCGGTCCATGGAGACCACCTCGTGCTCGGGCACGTTGAGCCGCTCGGCGATGCGCGCGGGCGTGGGCTCGATGCCCATGGCCGACAGCCGCGCCTTCTCCTTCTTCAGGTTGAAGAAGAGCTTGCGCTGCGCCTGCGTGGTCCCGACCTTCACCAAGCGGTGGTTGTTCAGGATGAAGCGCAGCATGTACGCGCGGATCCACCAGGCCGCGTAGCTCGAGAGCTTGACCCCCTTGTAGGGGTCGTACTTCTTGACCGCCTGCATGAGGCCGATGTTGCCCTCCTGCACGAGGTCGAGGAGGTTCTTGTAGGCCTGCCGGTAGTCGTAGGCGATCTTCACCACGAGGCGCAGGTTGCTGGTGACCAGCTGGCGCGCCGCGTCGAGGTCGCCCTCCTCCGCGTACTTCACCGCCAGCGTGTGCTCTTGATCCGGGGTCAGCAGCTTGTAGCGGTGCACGTCCCGCATGTAGGCCGCCAGCGGGTCCCGCTCGGCGAGCGACGAGCTGCTGGACACGAGGGCGTCGCTGCGATGCTGACGACGCTCGAGCGCCGGCGGGATGTCCACGCCGTCCTCGTCCACCAGCTCGGCCTCGATGATGGTTTCGTCGAGGTCGTCTGGCTCGCTCGAGTGGAGCTCGTCGTCGTCACCGATGTGCACTGGCTGATCCATACGTGGGGAGCGCGTGGGTGTAAAGCGCTCCAGGTGTTTGTGAACAGTCGCGAACGTCGCCTGTTCCGTTACGGGCGTCCGCAGCCCTGGCTGGAACGGGCTGGAACGGGCTAGAACTGAGCGCGCATCGTGGCGAACAGATCCACGCGCAGCTGACCGTCGAGCGAAAAGCGCTGCCCGGGCGTGTCCAGGATCACGCGATGATGTGGGTCCACGATGCCCTCCGCGCAGCCCGCGATGCGCGGATCGCTCGCGTCACGCGGCGAGGCGTCGGGGTTGCAGCGGCCCGTCCCGGTGATCTGGTGCGGGGTGGTGTATTGCAGCGAGCCTCCGAAGCCGAAGCGTACGAAGCGCGCCGCCTGCAGCTCGACCGCCACGCGCCCGCCGATGCGCCCGTGCCCCTGGATGTCGGTGAGGCCGGTGAACGGGACCAGACGCAGGCCGCCGGGGTCGCCCGTGCAGTCCACCGCGTTGGTCGGCACCCCCTCGCAGCTGGGGGTGGCCAGCGTGGGCTCACTCGACGTGCCGAGGGCGTCGAAGAGCGGCGAGTAGTTGCGTCCCGCGGCCACCCACTGCGCGTGCAGACGCATGTCCACCGACAGCCGCTGCGCCTTGCCGCGGTGCTCCCACGGGATGACCGCCAGACCCGCCGTGAACTCCGCGATCAGCGGCGGATTGACGTGGCGATAGCCCGGGAGGTCGCCCCCCGGTGCGAAGGCCGACGCGGCGCGCCCTCGGAATTGAGCGGTGAACCCGGCACCACCGTACGGCTCGGCGTAGCGAAAGCGGTGTGACATGCGCGTCTCGAGGCTCAGCGCATGAGTCCCATCGCTCACGCCGCAGTCGCTCTGCCCGTCGATGCACGGCGTGCGCACGTCCCCGACGGCGATGCGGCTGGTCAGCCGGAACACCCACGTGGGCGAGTGCGCATGGCGATACTGGTTGAGCGGGGCCCAGCCGATGCCGAGGATCAAGACGTCGAGGCCCGAGCGCGTGGGCGACACCAGCGGGATCGTCCGCGCCAGGCCATCACCACTCGGTTGGTCGTCCAGGAGCTCGCCGTCCACGGGGTTCAAGCGCCGGTCGTCGCTGAGCACCAGCGGCAGATCCACGCTCAGCTCGAGGTCACGGAACAGCCCGATGTCGAGCCCCAGCAGGAGCTCGTGGCGCACCAGGCGGTAGTCGCCCACGTGCTCGGTCTCACTGCGGCCCGTGCTGGTGGGCCGCTCGCGGTTCACGTTGGCGCTCTCCTGCAAGCGCCGGAACAGGACCCGCACGTTCAGGTCGAAGCGGTCGTCCCCGTCGGCGGCGTCCGCCACGTCGGTGAACGTGACCGGCGTCTCCAGTAAGTGGATGTCGCGCTCGTCGGCCGCGGCGTGGCCCACACTGCCCAGCACGGTGAGCAGCGCCGAGAGCGCCCCCCACGGGCTGCGTGGGCTCGGCCGCAGCCGACCTGTCACTCACCACCCTGAGGAGCCGCGGGCACGGGGCGCAGCGACGCGATCATGGCGTCGAAGCCGGCCTGCCCGGCCGCCACGGACGCGCTCGGGCCCACGAACTTGAAGAACACCACGCCGTCCGGCGCCACCACGGCCGCACCCAGCATGCGCTCGCGCGGGCCCTCTGCCGCGGGAGCACCCCCGGGCGCGCCGTGCATGCCCGCGTTGGCGCCTTCGATGTCGAGCGTGGTCACCGAGAGGCCCGCCACGCCGCGCGTCTCGACCCGGGCGGACTCACGCGCGCTCTCGTCGAACTGCGACTTCCAGCGCTCGATGTTGGCGCGCACCGTCTCGCGCATCTCGGGGAAGAAGAAGACCACGAGGCGGGCCTGGCCGTCGGGGGCGCCGTACTCGGCCGCGCGCATGGCGCTGGACGGAGGCAGCGGCGTGAAGCCCGTGGGCGTGTCCCACGTGATGCCAGCGAGCGGGGGCGC
>CAZEAA010000221.1:5759-10043 GCA_964510015.1 uncultured Sandaracinaceae bacterium | reverse complement strand
CGCCGTCACCGTCGCTGTCGGTCTGGCTGTTGTCCGGCAGGCTGATGCCGTTGTCGTTGCGGCGGCCGTTCGGACAGTTGTCGGCGGTGTTGATCACGCCGTCGCTGTCGTTGTCGTCGCCGGGGTTGCCGTTGTCGTCCGGGCAGGTCGGGTTGCCGGTCTGCATGTCGGAGTTGGGCGCGAACGGGCAGGTGTCGCACGCGTCGCCGAAGCCGTCACCGTCGGTGTCGAGCTGGTCCAGGTTGGACACGCTGCGGCAGTTGTCCGTGCCGTCGAGCACGGTGTCGCCGTCGGTGTCCGTGTTGCTGGGCAGGCCCTCCTGGCACGCGTCGCCGATGTTGTCACCGTTGCCGTCGAGCTGGTCGAGGTTGGCGATGGCCACGCAGTTGTCGCAGACGTCGCCGATGAAGTCGCCGTCGGTGTCCGCGTTGGTCGGATCGGCGTCGTCGGGGCAGCGGTCGGAGCTGTTGGGGATGCCGTCATCGTCGGGATCGTTGGGATCCACACCGGTGTCTTCCATGAACAGGTCCGGTCGCGGTTGATCGGGCCGCATGACGTCGTTGTCGACGATGCCCCCATCGCCCTCGACCGAGCCATCCCGATTGGGATCGTCCCCGCCACCACCACAACCCGACGCCACGAGGGCGAGGGCAACCAACCAGCTAAGGCTTGCTTGCTTGAACGACATGTTGAGTATCACCATACCCCTAGTTTGGGGCACAAAGACCCGAATTCACGGAATGGCCCGCGGCGACGGACCGGGACCAGGGTAACCGATTCGGTACGACCTTGGCTAGACGAGGATGCACTTTTATTCCCGCGCGGGATATTGCGCCTGAATTCAGGCACGCGGTGACCTGCACCACGCCACGCGGGTGTGCAATTTCAGAGCAGCATGGTGATGGGCTGCTCGAGGTAGCCGCGCAGCGCCTGCAGGAAGCGAGCTCCCACGGCCCCGTCGATGACCCGGTGGTCGGCGCTCAGTGTCACCTTCATGCGACGACCCGGCACGACCTGCCCAGCACGGACCACGGGCTCCTCGCGGACGGCGCCCACCGCCAGGATGGCGCCCTCCGGGGGGTTGATGACGGCCGCGAATTCCTCGATGCCGTACATGCCCAGGTTGCTGATGGAGAAGGTGCCGTCGCTGATCTCGTCGAGGCGCAGCTTCTTGTCCTTGGCGCGGCCCGCCAGCGAGCGCACCTCTTCGGCGATGGCCCGCACGCTCTTCTTGTCGGCGTCACGCACCACCGGCGTGATCAGGCCGTCGGGCACGGCCACCGCCACCGAGATGTCGACCACCTGATGGAAGTGGATGACGTCGCCACCCCAGCTGGCGTTGCACTCCGGCACTGCGCGCAGCGCGAGGGCGCTGCCCTTGATGACCAGGTCGTTGAACGAGACCTTGGCCGCGCCCGCCAGCGCGGCGTTCAGCTGCTCGCGCGCGGTGTGGAGCGCGTCCACGTCGAGGTCCACCGTCAGGTAGTAGTGCGGCACGTCGCGCTTCGACTCGCTGAGCCTCCGCGCGATGGTCTTGCGCGTGCTGCTGGCCTTCTCGCTGCGGGGAGGGAGGCGCTCCCAGGAACCCACCCCCGCCGCCGGGGCCGCTGCATGACCGGGCTTCGGTGCCGCCTTCTTGGGCAGCTCGTCCAGGTCGCGCTTGATGACGCGACCGCGCGGCCCGCTGCCGGCCACCTCGCGCAGGTCCACGCCATGCTCGCGCGCCATGCGACGCACCAGCGGGCTCGAGAGCACGCGGCCGTCGGCGCCACTGTCGCTCTCGGCGGCGGGCTCGGCCTTCGGCTCCGTCTTCGCAGCCGCCTGGGCCGCGGGTTCGCTCTTCGCACCCGACTCGGTCTTGGCCGGGGTTGCCGCGTCGGCCTTCGCTGCGGGGGCTGCAGGAGCCGGACCACCACCCGCCTTCGCCACCAGCGCGCTGATGTCTTCGCCCGCCTGCCCGATGATGGCCACCGGCTTGTCCGGCGCGAGGGCGCTCCCGACGGGCGCCAGGATCTTCAGCAGCACGCCCTTGTCGAACGAGCGGAACTCCATGGTGGCCTTGTCGGTCTCCACCTCGGCGAGCAGGTCGTCCACCTCCACGGCGTCGCCCTCCTGCTTGTTCCACGCGACGATGGTGCCCTCCTCCATGGTGGGCGAGAGCTTGGGCAATCCGATGATCTTGGCCATGTCCGTTGGTCTCTCTCTAGCTGGCGCTGACTCGCTCTGACTCGGGACTACTTCGCGTAGGTCACGCGCTCGACCGCCTCGATCACGCGCGCCGCGCTGGGCAGCACGTAGTCCTCGAGGTTCAGCGCGTAGGGCATGGGCACTTCCAGGCTGCCCACCCGCAGGATGGGCGCGTCCAGGTAGTCGAAGGCCTCGCGCTGGATGCGGTCCACCAGCTCGGCGCCCGGGCCGCCATACGGCCAGTGCTCGTGCACGATGACGCAGCGGTTGGTCTTCTTCACGCTCTTCACCACGGTCTCGTGGTCGAAGGGGCGCAGCGTGCGCGGGTCGATGACCTCACACGAGATGCCCTTCTTCGCGAGCTCGTCGGCCGCCTGGAGCGCCGTGTAATAGGGGCGCCCCCAGGCCACCAGCGTGCAGTCGGTGCCCTCGCGGGCGATGCGCGCCAAGCCGAACGGGATGGTCTCGTCGGCCTCCACCTCGGGCACCTCGCCCTTCACGTTGTAGAGCGTCTCGCCCTCGAGGAAGATGACCGGGTTCTCGCAGCGGATGGCCGTCTTGAGCAGGCCCTTCGCGTCGCGCGGCGTGGACGGGATGACCACGTGCAGGCCCGGGATGGACGCGTAGAAGGGGCTGACCTCGTGGCTGTGCTGGGCGCCCACCTGCTTGGCGGCGCCGTCGGGCCCACGGAACACCACGGGCGCGCGGTACATGCCGGCACTCATGGGGTAGATCTTGGCCGCGTTGCTGATGATCTGGTCGAACGCCACGAAGCTGAAGTTCCAGGTCATGAACTCGATGACCGGGCGCAGGCCCGTCATGGCAGCGCCCACGCCGATGCCCGCGAAGCCGGCCTCCGCGATGGGCGTGTCGATGACGCGGCGCTCGCCGAACTGCTCGAGCAGGCCCTCGCTGACCTTGTAGGCGCCCTGGTAGTGGCCCACCTCTTCGCCCATGAGGAAGACGCGCTCGTCGCGCACCATCTCTTCGCGCAGCGCCTCGCGCAGGGCCTCTCGGTAGCGGATCTCACGCATCGCCATGGATGACTCCTGGGGCTTCCGGCGCCACCGCCGTGCTGAACATGACCTCGGCCTTGGCCGGCTCGGACTGGTCCGCGAACTTCACCACCGCGTCGATGCGCGTGTCCACCTCGGCGTCGATGTCGTCGAGCGTGTCTTCGCTGACGCCCGCCTCGGTGAGCGCGCGGCGTGCCACCACCACCGGGTCACGCAGCTTGCGCTCCTCGAGCTCCGCCTGAGAGCGGTACTTGGCGGGGTCGCTCATGGAGTGCCCGCGGAAGCGGTAGGTGCTGATCTCCACGAAGGTGGGCCCCTCGCCGCTGCGGGCGCGGTCCACGGCCACACCCAGGCGCTGCTCGGTCACGCGCACGTCGTGGCCGTCGAAGTGGTCGCCCGCCATGCCGTAGCCCTGCGCCTTGAGCGTGAGGTCCGAGATGGCGCTGGTGCGCGACATGGGCGTGCCCATGGCGTACTGGTTGTTCTCGCACACGAAGACGATGGGCAGCTTCCACAGCCCGGCCAGGCTCATGGCCTCGTGGAAGCCGCCGATGTTGGTGGCGCCCTCGCCGAAGAAGCAGATGGTGACGCGCCCGTCGCCCGTGTACTTGCTCTTGAAGGCCGCGCCGGCCGCGAGCGCCAGGTGGCCGCCCACGATGCCCCAGCCGCCCATGAAGTTGGTCTCGGCGTCGAAGAAGTGCATGGACCCGCCCAAGCCGCGCGCGCAGCCCGTGTCCTTGCCGAACAGCTCGGCCATGCCCTTCTCGGGGGCCATGCCGCGCGCCAGCGTGATGCCGTGGTCGCGGTAGGTCTGGAAGACGTAGTCCTCTGGCTTCAAGGCCGTGGCGGCGCCGACCGCGATGGCCTCCTGACCGATGTACAGGTGCAGGAAGCCGCCGATCTTGCCCTGCGCATAGGCGCGAGCCGCTTCCTCTTCGAAGCGGCGGATCAACATCATCATGCGGTATTGCTCGATGAGCCTGTCGGTGTCCGTGGGCACGTGGGCCTCCTGCTGGCGCGGTGTCAATTTCACAAAACAGTGTAAAGCGCGACCGAGGCGGGTTCTACTCGCGGATGGGGG
>CAZEAA010000221.1:0-5659 GCA_964510015.1 uncultured Sandaracinaceae bacterium | reverse complement strand
TCAGACCGGCAGCACGCGGCGCAGGAAGGCCTCGAGGCCCTTGATGACCGGCATGGGGATCTCGTGGCCGCCGCGGAAGGGCACGAAGGTCACGTCGCAGCCGGCGGTCGTGAGCTCGTCGCGCAGTCGCTCGGCGAAGCCGAAGCCCAGCATGCTGTCCGCCTGACCGTGGCTCATGAAGACCGGGACGCCCGTGCACGCGGGCATGGCCGGGACCCAGCGGTCGGCGGCCAGCAGGGTGCCCGACAGGACGGCCAGACCGGCGAACGGGCGCTTGCCCACGAAGGTGACGTCGCAGGCCAGCATGGAGCCCTGCGAGAAGCCGCCCAGCACGGTGCGGGCGTCGGTCACGCCGAGCGCGGCCTGCATGGCGTCGAGCGCTTCCACCACCACGTCGTGCGCCGAGGTCAGGCCGGGCGGCAGGTCGCCGGTCAGGTCGCGCGGCTGCCCGCTGGCGAAGGCGCGCTCGACGGCGGCCATGTCGATCTCCCACCAGGCCCGCGCGCCGTACATGCCCGGGAGCGCGTGCGGCGCGGCCGGGAACGCAAAGCGCACCTCACGCGGGACGTCGAAGGCGCGGTAGAGCCCCACCAGGTCGTCGCCGGAAGCGCCGAAGCCGTGCATGAGCACCACGAGCGGACCGTCGCCGCCGCCTTCGCGGTCGGTGCCGCCAGCCAGGACCACATCCAAAGAACCGAATCGTTCGCGACGCATGGCCGGGGTATAGCGCACCCGCGGCTGCGAAGTAGCCCGAGCGTCCGTGGCTGGCCTGCTAGGCTCTCGGCATGCGATTGACGGCGTGGCTCCTGGTGCTGGCCCTCTCGGGCTGCGGTTCTTCGTCCAGCGCCTCGAGCGGGAGCGGGACGACCCCCCGGGCGACGGTGACGGAGAGCGACGTGGGCAACCGACCGTTCGCGGGGCGCTGCACGGCCACCTACGAAGCGGAGAACGACATCACGCTGGTGGTGCTGCCCGTGTCGGACGACTTCATGCTGGGCTTCGTGCTGCCGGGCGACGGCTGGGAGGGCGAGTGTCCGGTCGGCTCGCCGCAGCTGGCCATCGCCACCAACGAGGCGGTCGAGCGCATGGCCACCGTGTCGGTGGACACGACCGTGATTGGGCCGGTGGACGTCGAAGCGTATGCGAACGCCCAGTCGGCCGGCGCGCTCGAGGCGCTGCGCGAGCAGGGCATAGAAGCCGAAGGCGCGCCGGCGCAGATGATGGGCGGCAACATCTACGTGCTGACGTTCCGCATCGAGGACCAGCCCGGCCAGTTTCTGCTCCAGTTCAACGCCTACCACGTGGTGCCCACGCACAACGGGCTGCTGCGCTATCACATCTCGCAGACGAGCCGCGACCCCTCGGCCCTGAACGCCGCGGCGCCCACGCTGCTCAACGCGGTGCGCGCGTTCGGCGGCGCGCAGGCGGGAGACTGACGTCGTGCGCAGCCCGCACCTTCCGGTCCAGGAACACCGCGTCGCCATCGGAGGCGGCCGCACCCTCGGCGCCGCGGAGTTCGGCGACCCGGGCGGCTTCCCCGTGCTGTGGTTCCACGGCACGCCAGGGGGTCGCTTGCAGGTGCCGCCCGACGGTCCTGCCTCGGCGGCCGCGCGCGGCCTTCGGCTCTTCGGCGTGGAGCGCCCCGGCACCGGCTGGTCTTCGCCGCATCGCTACACGCACGTTCGCGACTTCGCGGCCGACGTGCGCGCGCTGGCCGACACCCTCGGCCTGCCGCGCTTCGCCGTGGCGGGCCTGTCTGGCGGCGGCCCCTACACGCTGGCCTGCGCGCACGACCTGCCCGACCGCGTGGTGGCCGCCGCGGTGGTGGGCGGCATCGGTCCCACCGCCGGGCCCGACGCCGTGCGTTCCTACACGCGCGCGCTGCGGGCCTTGGGGCCTGCCCTCGGGGTGATCGCCGAGCCGGTAGGCCGCCGGCTGCCGAGCGCGCTCGCACCCGTGATCCCGCACGCGGAGAAGGCCGTTCGCGCGTTCGCGCTCGTGGCTCCGAAGGCGGACCGACCGATTCTGCGCGACCCCCTGTTCATGCAGGTGCTGGCGGGGGACCTGATCCACGTGATGGGCGACGGCCTCACCGCGCCCATGCACGACGCGCGGCTCTTCGCGCGCGATTGGGGCTTCCGGCTCGCTCACATCGGAGTGCCGGTGCACTTCTTCCAGGGCGACGCGGACGGCATCGTGCCCGAGTCCCACGGCCGCCATCAGGCGCGCCTCGTGCCGCGCGCCACGCTGACCATGCTGCCGGGTGGCGGTCACCTGGCGGGCTACGTGGACGCCGGGCGCGTCTTCGACACCCTCTTGCCCTTCATCCCACCCGCCGCGACTGACCGTCAGCGGACCGTGATGCCGGGCACGCGCACCAACATGAGCAGCGTCAGCACCGTGAAGACGAAGCCGTAGGCCAGCGCGCCGCGCAGGTCGCCCTCCTTCGGGCCGTCGTTCTTCCACACGCGGTAGGCCGCGCCCGCCGCGATGAACAGAAAGAGTCCGTCGCGCACCAGGGCAAAGGCGCCGAGCACCAACACCAGCAGCGCGATCCGCTCCGGCCGCGAGAGCGGAGCGAAAGACCGACCGCCGTCCAGCTGCCACACCGGGATGAGGTTGAACAGGTTGATGAACGCACCCACGTGCACGAGCGCGGCCCAGATGGCGGAGCCGGTCAGGTGGTGGATGCCCAGGCAGGCGAGCGCGGCCCCGAGGCCCCACCACGGCCCGCCGAGGCCGATGCGCGCGTCCTCGATGGCCGAGCGGGGTGCTTCTTTCAGGCGCACGAAGGCCCCCACGAACGGGATGAACATGGGCGCGCTGGCCGCGAGGCCGGCGCGGCGGAGCGCCCACACGTGCCCCATCTCGTGCACGTAGATGCTGAGCACGAAGCCCGCCGCGAAGGCCCAGCCCCACACGGCCCAGTAGGCGCCGAAGGCCAAGAGCATGGACAGCAGGGTCTTCCACTTCGTGAAGCCCATGAGCAGGAGCTTCCCCTTGCTGAGCGCGAGCAGGAGCAGCCCCTTGAACTTCCAGAGCATCACGCCGAACACCCCGAGCGGCGCCAGCCACTTGGGCAGCTTCGACTCTTTGTGGCGGTCGTAGGCGTCGGGGCCCGCGCCCAGCGCGTCGGCGTTGTCATCTACCGGACGGGCGGGCGGGGCGGGAGGGTTGAGCAGGGCGTCGACCTCGGCCATCAGCACGGCGTGCTCGGGGTGGCCCTCCGGCACCAGCTGCACGGCGCGGCGCAGCGCCCCGAGGGTCATCTCAGGGTCTTTGGCCATGCGCCCGATGCGCGCCCGCGTTCGCAGCGCCGCCAGCTCCTCGGCGTGCACCAGCGCGCCGCAGTCACAGACGCGGTCGTACACGGACCAGGAGGCGCCACACGCGCTGCACGACTTGGCTGACACGGGCGGGTTGTAGCGCGGCTAAGGACCGAAGCGAGCTGCGGGGACGCGGTGCCGCGTCAGACCGCCCCCACGAGTTGCGCCGCCCGGACGGGTGCTTAGCTTGTGAGCGCTCGTCCGACGTGGTCTCTGGTGACACACGGCGGGCGGGGTGACCCCGACACACTGGGCACGGTGCGAACCGCCGTGAGATGGAGACACGAATGCGAATCGACCGCCTGACCACCAAGACCCGTGAGGCCCTCATCGCGGCGCAGCAGCTGGCCGCCGACCGGGGTCACCCCGAGGTCTATCCCGAGCACTTCCTCGTGGCGCTACTGGCGCCCGCGGACGGTGTCGCCGCGGCGGTGTTGACCAAGGCCGGCAGTGACCCGCGCGCCGCGTCGGCCGAGGCGGCTCGCGCGCTCGGCAACAAGCCCACGGTGCAGGGCGGCGACGAAGCGAGCCTCTCGCGCCGCGTGCGCGACGTGCTGACCGAGAGCTGGAAGCAGACCGAGGCGTTCGGCGACGAGTACACCTCCGCCGAGCACGTGCTCTTGGCCATGGCCAAGCTGGAGCCGAAGCTGCTGCCGGTGAACGAGAAGGCGCTGCGCGCCGCCGTGGACCAGGTGCGCGGGAGCGCCAAGGTCACGGACGCAGACCCCGAGGGCAAGTACCAGGTGCTCGAGAAGTACACGCGTGACCTCACCGGCATGGCGCGGGCTGGCAAGATCGACCCGGTCATCGGGCGCGACGAGGAGATCCGTCGCGTGCTGCAGGTGCTCAGCCGCCGCACCAAGAACAACCCGGTCATCATCGGTGAGCCGGGCGTGGGCAAGACCGCCATCGTGGAGGGCCTCGCCCAGCGCATCGCGCAGGGCGACGTGCCCGAGGGGCTCAAGAACAAGTCGGTGCGCGCGCTCGACCTCGGCGCGCTGATCGCCGGCGCCAAGTTCCGCGGTGAGTTCGAGGAGCGCCTGAAGCAGGTGCTCAAGGAGCTCGAGGGCGCCGAGGGCTCCATCATCCTGTTCATCGACGAGCTGCACACGCTCGTGGGCGCCGGCGCGGCCGAAGGGTCCATGGACGCCAGCAACATGCTCAAGCCCGCCCTGGCGCGCGGCGAGCTGCACTGCATCGGCGCCACCACCCTCAACGAGTACAGGAAGCACATCGAGAAGGACGCGGCCCTGGCGCGCCGCTTCCAGCCGGTGTTCGCCACGGAGCCGAGCGTCAACGACACCATCGGCATCCTGCGCGGGCTGAAGGAGCGGTACGAGGTGCACCACGGCATCCGCATCCAGGACAGCGCCATCGTGGCCGCCGCCACGCTGAGCAACCGCTACATCACCGACCGCTTCCTGCCGGACAAGGCCATCGACCTGGTGGACGAGGCCGCGTCCAAGCTGAAGATGGAGATCGACTCGCTGCCCGGCCCCATCGACCAGGTGGAGCGCAAGGTCATGCAGCTCGAGATCGAGCGGCAGGCGCTCAAGAAGGAGAAGGACGACGCCAGCAAGAAGCGGCTCGAGACGCTGGAGTCCGAGCTGGCCGATCTGAACGAGCAGCGCAGCGCCATGCGCGCCCAGTGGCTGCGCGAGAAGGAGGCCATCGCCGAGATCCGCGACAAGAAGGCGGCGGTGGAGCAGCTGCGCATCGACCTCGAGCGCGCGCAGCGCGTGGCGAACTTCGACCTGGCGGCGCGCCTGCAGTACGGCGAGATCCCGGCGGCCGAGAAGGCCGTGACCGCCGCGCAGAACGAGCTGAAGACCGTGCAGAAGGACCAGAGCTTCCTCGAAGAAGAAGTCACGGAGGAGCACATCGCGTCGGTGGTGTCGCGCTGGACCGGCGTGCCCATCAGCAAGATGCTCGAGAGCGAGAAGGCCAAGCTGCTCGACATGGAGAAGCGGCTCGGCAAGCGCGTGGTGGGCCAGCACGAGGCCGTGGTGGCTGTGGCCAACGCGGTGCGTCGCTCGCGGGCGGGCCTCGGTGAGCCCAACCGGCCCATCGGCAGCTTCTTGTTCCTGGGGCCCACGGGCGTGGGCAAGACCGAGCTCGCGCGCGCGCTGGCCGAGTTCATGTTCGACGACGAGCGCGCCATGATCCGCCTCGACATGAGCGAGTACATGGAGAAGCACGCGGTGTCGCGCTTGATCGGCGCGCCTCCCGGCTACGTCGGCTACGAAGAGGGCGGCCAGCTCACCGAGCCGGTGCGGCGGCGTCCCTACAGCGTGGTGCTGGGTGGGTCGAAGGTATCCGACAAACTCGGCTTG
>CAZEAA010000220.1:8606-10101 GCA_964510015.1 uncultured Sandaracinaceae bacterium | reverse complement strand
GTCACCGCTGCCGTCCACCATGGTCACCACCACCTGGTACACGCCGTCGCGCGACGGGCAGGCCTGCGCCGCCGCCTGGCGATCGTGCGTCAGGTCGCGCCCCAGCTCGTCGCCTCCCTCGGACAGCACCTGCACGCCCATGTCATCCGTGCCGCGCCCGCCGAGCGCCATGAAGGTGTAGCACTGACCCCCGGCCAGCTCGACCTCGAGGCGCGCCTCCTCGCCCTCGTCGAGGTCGCCCTCGCTGATGGCGCCCGTCTGCGAGAGACCCATCGCGGTCATGGCGTTGTGCACCGCTACGTAGCGCGGCTCGAGGCCCACACCGGCGGACTGACAACCGAAAGCCAGCCCCGCCACCCCCAGCGCGAGGCCCCAGGGGAGCGCTCGAACGCCCGTGGCGCCTCCCGTGCGCAAGGGCCCGTGGACGTGGGACGAGGACCGAGTGACGTGGTGAGGCATGTAGTTCCTGCCGAGGGGGTGACGAACGCGCGACCGAGGGTCGGTCGAGCCAAGGCAGTGTACGCCAGCCGTCGCGAATACTCCCACCCGGACGAGCACGCTCCCCGCTCTCTGCGCTATACCCCGTGCCATGGCCTCTCAGCCCGTCTGCGCCGTCTGCAAGCAGCCCATCCCGCGGCCGGAGCGCGGCACCCTGGGGGACTTCCCCTTCTGCTCGCCACGCTGCAAAGCGGTGGACTTGAGCCGCTGGCTGGACGGGGACTACCGCATCCCCGATGACCCGTGGGGCGACGATCTCGGCGTGCCGGAACCCGACCCCGACGCGCTCGACTGATCGGCCTCGTGCGCAGTCCGTCCCTGCTAGTCTGGGCCGATGCGCTACCTCCACACCATGCTCCGCGTTCGCGATCTGGACGCCGCGGTCCACTTCTTCGTCCACCAGCTGGGGCTCGTCGAGACGCGGCGCCGGGAGCACGCCGCGGGGCGCTTCACGCTGGTGTTCCTGGCGGCGCCCGACGACGTGGACGGGCCCGAGGTGGAGCTCACCTACAACTGGGACCAGGCCGACCCCTATGACACCGGGCGCTTCTTCGGCCATCTGGCCTTCGAGGTGAGCGACATCTACGCCACGTGCACCAGGCTGCTGGAAGCCGGTGTCACGCTGCACCGCCCCCCGCGCGACGGCCGCATGGCCTTCGTGAAGTCACCCGACGGTCACTCCGTGGAGCTGCTGCAGCGCGGTGAGGCACTGGCCCCGGCGCTGCCCTTCTCGGAGCTGCCGAACATCGGCTCCTGGTGACGGAAACGGCGAGAGCGCCGGGCGTTTGGCCGAGCGCTCTCGTCAGTTGGCGGGGTGGCCCTCTCCGGGCGATCACATCGGCGTGTAGGTGCGCCGCCCGCCGCCCCGCGAGGGCTGCTGAGCCGGTTGCTGCTGGCGCGTGGAACCGCGTGTCCCGGGCGTGGTGACCGTGGTCTGCTGACGGGGCTGCGGTTGCGGCTGCGGCTGCACCACCACCGTGCGGGTCCGCGGCTGCGG
>CAZEAA010000220.1:0-8506 GCA_964510015.1 uncultured Sandaracinaceae bacterium | reverse complement strand
GCGGGTCCGCGGCTGCGGCTGCGGTTGCGGCTGCACCACCACCGTGCGCGGCTGCTGCTGCGGCTGCACCACCACGGTCCGGGTGCGCGGCTGCGGCTGCACCACTACCGTGCGCGGCTGCGGCTGCTGCTGGACCACGACCGTGCTGCGGTGCTGGGGCTGGCGGACCACCACGCGGCTCGGCCGCTGGTAACCCTGCACGTAGACGTAGGCTTGGCCGCGCTGCTCCCAGCGAGGCTGGACGTAGGTGTAGCCCGGCTGCTGCTGCACCCAGTAGCCGTCCACCCACACGTACTGGTAGCCGTTCCACTGCCAGTGGCCGTTCACCCACACCGCGTTCGGATAAGGGGCGCGCTGCTGGACGTAGACCTGCCGCGGCGGAGGCGGCGCCTGGTACACCGTGTACGTGGGCTCGGGCTCCGCGTAGACGGTCCCGTCCTGCGTCACGTAGGTGACGACCGGCGCGGGCTGCGAGCTGGCGTAGACCTGCGCGGTGGGCGCCTGCACCACCTGGTACTGCTGCTGCGGCGCGGTGGAGTAGGTGACGGTGGCCTGCGAGTGAGGCGCGTGCGCGTAGCAGCCCGTGAGGCCCAAGGAGGCCACGGCCACGGCGCCCGTCAGCGTCACACGTCCCAGCCGCCCGAGGAGCGAGCGGGCCGGTGAAGAAGAGATGGGGGCTCGAGTGGTCATGATGAAGGTCTCCAGGGGGCGTTTCAGGGGGATGACGTGGTGGTGTGAAGAAGGGTTGGGAGGAAAGGCTCGACGTGTGACCTCTTCTTCACGCATAACACAAACTCTCGGGGGTCGGGTCGAAGGGGTGCAAGTTGTCGGCCAATCGGCTAGAGGTCTCGAAATGATTGGGTGGAACGAGCTACTCGGGGAGACGGACGGGGAGACGCGGGAGTTTCTTCAGCGCTACGGGTTCGACGCCGGGGTGTTCGAAGCGCTACGCGAGCGGGTGCGCACGGGCAGTGACTCCCAGGGCAACCACGTAGCGGGCGCTCTCATGCCCGTGGCCAGCGAAGAACTCGCCGCGCTGCCGGATCCGGACAGCGCCGAGTACGAGGCGCTGCGCCGCGAGGGGGTGGCCGCCATCCGCGCGGGCCGCGTGGGGGTGCTGATGCTGGCCGGCGGCATGGCCACGCGCTTCGGCGCCGTGGTGAAGGCGCTGGCCCCCGCCTACGAGGGGCGCTCCTTCCTCGAGATCAAGCTCGACGACGCGCGTCGCGTGGCCACCGCCCTCGAGGCGCGCGTGCCCGTCCTGATCATGAGCAGCTTCGCCACCCACGAGGCGCTCCTCGACGCGCTGCCGGACGCGCACCCTTCGCTGCCCATCGAGGTGTTCCCGCAGGAGGTCTCGCTGCGCGTCACGCCGGACGGGACGCTCCATCGCGACGCCGACGGCGCACTCTCGCCGTATGCCACGGGGCACGGCGACCTGACCTTCGCGCTGCGACGCAGCGGGGCGCTCCCGCGGTTCGTGGCGGGCGGTGGCGAGCTGCTGCTGATGAGCAACGTGGACAACCTGGTGGCGTCGCTCGACCCTGCCGTGATCGGGGCCCACCTGCGTGGCGGGCGCGCGCTCACCGTGGAGGTCACGCCCAAGCATCCCGGCGACCAGGGCGGCATCCCGCTCGCGGTGGACGGTCGCGCCCAGGTGGTGGAGGCGTTCCGCCTTCCACCCGAGTTCGACCAGAGCAGCGTCCCGGTGTTCAACACCAACACCATGGTGCTGGACGCGCGAGCCATCGACCGCGACTTCGACCTCGACTGGTTCGTGGTGCAGAAGAAGGTGGACGGCGCGGCGGTCATCCAGTTCGAGCGCCTGGTGGGCCAGGTGACGGCGCACTTGCCCACGCACTTCGTGGTGGTGCCGCGCGAGGGCGCGGGCTGCCGCTTCGCGCCGATCAAGACGCCGGAAGACCTCGCCTTGCAGCAAGAGCTGATCCTCACGGCGCTGCGGGCCCGCGCTGGCCACTGAGCCCGCGGCCGGGGACTACGGCGTGACCAGCACCCCGTCGGCGTAGCGATAGCGGCGCGCCTCGTCCACCCAGGGGAGCAGCAGCGGGGCCACGCCGTCGTTCGCGAAGCCCGCGAAGGGCCAGGTGGTGGCGTCCCAGCCGCGCGTCTCGCCGGGGTTGATGGTGAGCGTGGCGGTCCGCCCGCGGCGGCGCAGGTCCACCGCGTTCACGATGCGCTCGGCGGCGCCGTGGTAGCGAGCCACCTCCACACGCAGGATCGGCTGGACGCCGCTCGCGTTGAACTGCAGCACCGTGAGGATGTCGCGCTGGAACTCGCCGAGGTTCTGCTTGAAGGTGAAGATGATCTCGTGCTGCCCGTCGCCCGTCAGGTCTTCGGTCTGCATGTTGAGCAGGTCGGCCTCGGCGCCGGCGGCCTCGAAGAAGAAGTAGCCCTGGCCACCCTGGTAGGCCGGCCCGTGGATCACGATGGCGCCGCCCAACGCAAAGACCTCCTCGGGCTCGCGCCCCTCGGCCACGTTGGCGCGCGTGCGGAAGCGCACGGGCACGTTGGCGGAGACACCCCGGTCGGCGCGAACGCGCGCGAGCACGTCGTCGTTGCTCATGACCTGCGGCGTGCGCACCTCGCGGACCGGCCGCGTGGTGGTGGGCGGCGGCGTCACTTCGGCCGTGGCCTCGCCGCCTTCCGCGCGCGCGTTTGGGTTGGGCTGGCTGTCGAGCTCGGCGAAGGCCGAGCCGTTCCACTGATAGGTCTGGCGCAGCACGGGGCCCCAGGGCAGCAAGATGGGGATGGCGTCCGCCGCGGTCGGGCTCGCGTAGGTGGCGGGGTCGATGCCCTCGGCGTCCCCCACGTGCACGTCGATGAACGGCGCTCCGCGACGCTGACGGCGCAGCTCCACGCGCGACCGCACGATGCCCTGACGGGTGCGCTCGAAGACGGGGACGCTGAACAGCTCGGCGAGACCGTCGCCCTGGGTGCCCAGCACCATCCAGCTGGCGCGCAGCCCCGCGCGGTCGCGCACACGCACGCGCAGGACGATCTCGGCCTTGCCGTCGCCGTTGAGGTCCTCGAGGCGCGCGCGCTGCACGTCTTCGGCCGAGCGAACACCCAGCCGCTCGAAGTCGTAGCCCCGGCCGTCACGGTAGCCCTCGCCCACCACCACCAGCGCGCCACCAATCACCAGCACGCGCTCTTCGCGGTCGTCACCGGCCAGGTCGCCCCAGAACTCGAAGCGAATGGGGGCACCCGTCAGGCCCTGGTCGCGTCGGAACGTGGCCACGGCGTTGGCGGGGCCGCTGTGCATGCGCGCTTCGGGCACGCTCGCGAGCGCGCTCCGGCTCACCTCCGCGGAGCTGACGGTGGCCTCGACCTCCGGCGCGGTGGCCACGTCCACGTCCACCAGGCGGACGGCGGCGCGCATGGCGCTCAGACGCCCCGGGTTCGGGACCAGCGCCACCGGCAAGAACGCCTCGAGCTCGTAGCCACCGCTCACGGCGGCCTCGAGGATGCGGGCCCCGCGCGCGGCACGCGGGCGGCCACCGGGCTCGCCCACTAGCGCCACGGCGGCCGACTCGCCTTCCACACCCGCGTACAGCCAGAACTCCACGGCCTCGGGGCCGTCGTCGCCGGGGGTCACCACGGTGAGCACCAACACGTCTTCGCTGTCGCCCGGGCGCCGCGTGCGGATCATGCGCTCGTCACGCACGCGCGCGGCCACGTAGATGCCCGTGTCGTCGTGCGCGAGGGCCACCTCGAAGCTGGCATCGTCGCCTTGGCCGAAGGGCTGCATGGTGACGGCCGACCAGTCACGCAGCGCGCCGTCCACGCGGAACGTATTGGCGCTGGCTCGCTGGACGTCCAGCGCGGTCTGCGCGGAGGCGGGGGCCGCGAGCGAAGAGAGGACAGCCCACGCGGCGAGCGCAGGGGCAACACGAGAGGCGTTCCAGAGAGACATGCGGCGGTGAGGGTAACAGCCGCCGTGATGGCTCGCCTAGCGGGACCGTGGTGTGTGGCCCCTCCTACGGTGCCTCAGGACGACGCGACTGGGAGGCGCCGACGCCGACCGTCATCCCCATGGTAGGCGAGCTGCCCGCACGCCGCTGCGATGTCGTCGCCGCGCGTCTTGCGCACGAACGCCGAGAGCCCGCGCTCGAACAGCCGCTCGCGGAACGCGGCCACGCCGTCTTCCTTGGGGGCTGCCAGCGCGCTCTCCGCGATGGGGTTCATGGGGATCAAGTTCACCTTGGCCGGCACCCCACGCAGCAGCTTCACCAGCGCATCGGCGTCGCGCACGTCGTCGTTCACGCCGCGGATGAGCGTGTACTCGATGGTGATGCGGCGCCGCTTGGGCAGCGGATAGCGCTTCAGGCAAGCGATCAAGTCCGTGAGCGAGTGCTTGCGATTGATGGGCATGATGGACGAGCGCCGCTCGTCGGTCACCGCGTGCAGGCTGATGGCCAGCTGCACCTGCCCCTCGAAGTCGCTGGCCAGCTTGTCGATCTGCGGCACGAGCCCGCTGGTGGAGAGCGTGACGCGGCGCTTGCCCAGCGCGAGCCCGTCCGGGTGCGTGAGCAGCACGAGCGCGCGCGCCACGTTGTCGTAGTTGTGCAGCGGCTCGCCCATGCCCATCAGCACGATGTTGCGCAGGTGCTCGCGCTCGGTGGTCAGGCTGCGGCCCAGCAGCACCTGGCTCACGATCTCGGCGGCCGTCATGTGGCGCTTCAGGCCCATGACCCCCGACGCACAGAACACGCAGCCCATCGCGCAGCCCACCTGGCTCGAGATGCACTGCGTGACCACGGCGCCCGGCACCCACGTGGGGCCGGCCGCGTCGTCCCCCTCGTCCGCGTCCGGGTCGGTCTTCTCCAGCTGCGGGATCAGCACGGTCTCCACTTCGGACCCGTCCTTCATCTTCACCAGCAGCTTGCGCGTCCCATCGAGCGACGGGTGCAGATGCGACACCTCGAGCGGCAGCCCCAGGCCCTCCTCGTGCAGCCGCGCCCGCAGCGTCTTCGGCAGGTTGGTCATCTGGTCGGGGTCGAACACCCTGCGCTGATGAATCCACTGGAACACCTGGAGGCCCCGGTAGCGAGGCTCGCCCCAGCCCGCGAGCACGGCGGCCCACTCCTCGGGCAGTCGCTCGAGGGGGTGCACCGCAGGGGCCAGGTTGGCGGACGAGAGGCTCATGGAGTCCTCGAAGTGCCATTCCTGGGGCCGAGCGGCAACCGGCCCGCGCCCGATGCCACCCAGGGTGCGTGACAGGCTGCGTGACCTGGCTTCGGGTCTAGGGGGCCTTGTTGAAAAATGGGGGGGCGCGCATCCTCGAAGGTCGTGGAGCCCCAGGTGCATGCCGAGTCGCCGCGAGCGCGGGTTCCGCCGCGCGTCCTCGCCGCGCTCGTCGCGGGGACGCTGCTCTTCCTCCTCGGGGATGTCGGGCTGCGACACCAGCAGTCGCGGGTGCACCTTTGGGCCAACGTGGGCTGGACGCTGGTCAGCCTGCTCGCCGCCGGCAAGTGCTTCCACACCGCACGCCGGACGCCCCACCCCAGTCACGCGTGGGCGTTCCGCTGGTTCGGCGCCGGCAGCGCGGCGTGGTTCCTGGGCATGTTGGTCTGGAGCTACTTCGAGCTCGCGCTCGAGGAGTTCACGCCCTTCCCCGCCCTCAGCGAGCTCGGGTTCCTCGGGTGCGTGCCCTGCTTCGTCCTCGGCTTCTACCACTACGGGCGCGGCGAGCGGGACGCGCCCCTCGGTCTCAAGCTGGTGGGCGACTACGGCGTCATCCTCGCCTCGGTGATCATGTCGAGCGCGGTCCTCTACTACCTCCCCGCGCGTGGCAGCGGCTCGGTCTGGTACGTGGTCTGCGCGCTCGGCTACCCGGTGCTGCACTTCTCGGGGCTCTCGTTCGCGCTGGTAATGTACTGGCAGCGCGAGTGGAGCGACAGCGGCCGCGTGCTGGTCTGGCTCATCGCGGCGCACGCCGTGCTCACGTTCGTCACGACGCTCTACGCGCACTCGCTGCTCACGCACTCCTACGAGGCGGGCCACGACCTGGACGTGTTCTGGATCATCGCCTTCGCGCTGATCATCGGTGCGGCCTACGTCGAGGACGCGCTCCAGGGCGGCCCCCGACAGCAGCGCCTGCGCGAGGAGACGCCGTGGGACGCCCTGGTGCCCTCCGCGATGCTCGGCGCCGTCGTGGTGATCACGTACGTGTATCGCGCGCAGTGGAGTCCAGACCTCATCCCCGTGTTCTTCGGGGGCGGAACGCTGCTGGTCGCGTCGCTGGCCGCCCGCACGCTGGGCAACCGGGCCTACGAGCGCGCCCTGCGCGAGAAGAGCCGCAGCCAAGAGCGGGAGCTCATGCTCGCCCAGAAGATGCAGGCGCTGGGCACGCTGGCAGGCGGCATCGCGCACGACTTCAACAACCTCCTGAGCGGCATGCTGGGCGGTGTCGGGCTGCTGCGGCGCATGCCCGAGCTCGGCGAGCGCGGGCAGTCGTACGTGGACCTGATGGAGCAGAGCATGCTGCGGGCCGCCGACCTCGCGAAGCGCTTGCGCTCGCTCTCGCACACCAGCACGGGTGTCCGCGCGGCGTTCCGGCCGAAGGACCTCGCCGGCCGCGTGGCCCACCTCATCGAGCGCGGATCGTCGGGCAAGCGTCGGGTCTCCATCGAGGTCGAGGACGAGGCGCTCGGGTACTTCCTGGGCGACGTCGGCTCGCTGGAGCAAGCGCTGCTGAACCTGGCCTTGAACGCGCAGCACGCGACGACGGACGACGGCAGCATCACCATCAAGCTGGCCGTGCGACGAGCGCCCACCGGCGACGCGCAGGGCGACTACCTGGTGCTCGCGGTGCTGGACGACGGCTGCGGCATTCCGAACGACATGCAGAGCCGCGTGTTCGAGCCCTTCTTCACCACGCGCTCGCCGGAGGAAGGCACGGGCCTCGGCTTGGCGATGGTGCACGCCGCGGCGACGGACCACGGCGGCTTCGTGCGCCTCGAGTCGACGCCCGGTCAAGGCACCCTCGTGGAGGTCTGGGTGCCGGCCGAGCCCGCGTCCGAGAGCATGGTGCCGGCCGAGGCGCAGCGAACGCAGCTCCCGAGCGGCCGCGGCCGCGTCTTGGTGGTCGACGACCGTGACGGCCCGCTCATGGCAGCGAAGAGCGTGCTCCAGGCCTGCGGCTATCAGGTCGAGCTGGCGTGGAGCGGCGAAGCGGCGCTCGAGACCGCGGCGCGCGAGCCCTTCGACCTGGTCATCACGGACGCGGTGATGCCGGGCATGGGCGGGCGCGAGCTCCTGGCACGGCTGCGGAGCGCCGGCTTCGAGGGCCCCGTGATCTTGATGTCGGGTCATCACGAGGAAGCCGAGTCGCCCTCCGGCTTCGCCGCCATCCTCGAGAAGCCCGTGGCCGCGCATGTCTTGGCGGGGGCCGTGCACGCTGCCCTCGAGGAAGCCCCGAGCGACGTCATGACGGGGTGATTCACGCAGCGTGGAGCACGCCGCTGCGACGAGCGATGCGGCCATCTCCATGAAAGAGGAAGCGGCCTACACGTTCAGCGTCGGGGTGGACCTCTACTCACGCTTCCTCTGGCGTGGCGTGGCGTTCGGCGAGCAGTGGACCCTCCAGCCCACCGCCTCCTTCGAAGCGTACGGCGTGAGCGTCGAGCTCTGGGCCTCGGCGGCCCCGAACCAAGCCTCCTTGGTCGACTACGTGGGCATCACGCTCGGCTACGCCTACGAGGCCACCTTCGGGACGTTCGCCCTCACGCTGGCCGACTGGATCTTCAGCCAGCGCTATGCGCCCGACGGAACCCTGGAAGTCACCGCGCCCTACCTCTTCGACTTCGACGGCAACGGCAACGGCTCCCACTGGCTCGACCTGACCATCTCCTACACCGGCCCGAGCCACATCCCCCTCACGCTGGAGCTCGGCGTCCTGATCTACAACGACCCCGACCACTCGCTGTACGCGGGAGTGCGCTACGACGCCGACGTGGGAGCCGGCTTCACCCTCAGCCCCGAGCTGGGCGTCGTCTTCGGCCGCAGCGCCCGCTGGTACTTCACCGACAGCGACCCCGTGAACCTCACCAACTGCACCCTCACCCTCACCCGCACCACCGACCTCGGCCACGGCCTCACCCTCCCCATCTCCCTAGCCCTCGTCGTCAACCCCGAAGCCGAACGCATCCACATCGTCGCCGGCCTCGGCCTCCACTACTGAAGAGATGGACGGCGGCCCCTGCTCACCCCATGCCGGTTCGGCAGCGGCTCATCAGCGTCACCACCCCGAGTCCTACGCCGCTCGGAAAAGGAGGGCGCCACGCACAACCTCGGACCCAGTCGAGCCCACCCGAGCGACGAGAGACCGCGGCGGAGGTCCATCCATGCCCCGGACACGCGCGTGCTCGAGCGTCCCCCCCGAGCCCGCCGAGGGCGCGACGAGGCGCTTGCAGCAGCCGGGGCGGGGGGGGGGGGGGCCACGGGGGCGGGGGGGCCGGCCAACACACCCGCCCCGCCCCGGGGT
>CAZEAA010000219.1:0-10125 GCA_964510015.1 uncultured Sandaracinaceae bacterium | reverse complement strand
GCTGCGTTCTGCCGATGTCGAGAGTGCAGCCAGGGGGCGTCCTCGCCTTCGAGGGGCCCTTCAGGGGGTCTTGCGCGGCGCGATGACGTGGTCGATCAGACCGTACGTCTTGGCTTCTTCCGCGGAGAGATAGCGGTCACGCTCGGTGTCCTCGCGGATGACGTCGACCGACTTCCCGGTGTGGTGCGCCAGGATCTGCGTCATCTGGGCCTTGAGGGCCAGGATCTGCCGGGCGTGGATCTCGATGTCCGTGGCCTGGCCGCGGAACCCGCCGAGCGGCTGGTGGATCATGATGCGGCTGTTGGGCAGCGCGCGCCGCATGCCGGGCTCACCCGCAGCCAGCAGCCACGCGCCCATGGACGCCGCCTGCCCGAGGCAGACGGTGGCCACCGGGCAGCGCACGTACTGCATGGTGTCGTAGATGGCCATGCCGGCCGTGATGCTGCCGCCCGGGCTGTTCACGTAGAGCGTGATCTCCTTGTCGGGATCCTCGCTCTCGAGGAACAACATCTGCGCGATGATCAGGTTCGCGACGACGTCGTTGACCTCGGTGCCCAGGAACACGATGCGGTCCTTGAGAAGCCGGCTCCAGATGTCCCACTGGCGCTCGCCGCGGTGCGTGTTCTCGTAGACCCAGACGGCTTGCTCAGGGATCCGCTCGCTCATGCAGGCTCACTCTCTGCGCTGGCCGCGCTCTTCTTCTCGGGCTCCGGACGCTTGCCCTTCTTGACGGTCGCCTTCGCTTCCAACAACGAGAGCAGCTTGTCATTCAGGATCTCGTTCTCGAGCTGGTCGAGCTTCTCGCCCTGGTAGTCGGCGCGCACCTTGGCCACGTGCTTGCCGCTCTTCTCGGCCAGCTCCGCGAGCTTCGCGTCCACGTCGGCCTTCTCGACCTTCACGTTCTCGAGGCGGGCGATGGCGCTCAGCAGCAGGCCACCGCGGACGCGCTTGGCGGCGCGCTCCTTCAGGTCGTCGAAGAAGTTCTCGGGGAGGCCGTTCTGGCCCATGCCACCCGAGTACTGAAGGAACTGTGCGAACTCGTAGACCATGGCCTGCTCTTGCTGCTTGACCATGGACGGCGGAACTTCGATGGCGTTACGAGCGACCAGCGCCTCGATGAGCTGATCGCGCACGTCGTTGCGGGCCCGCTTGGCGCGGCCCTCTTCGAGCTGCTTGCGCAGGCCGGCGCGCAGCTCGGCGACGGTGGCGAAGTCGTGCTCCTTGGCCCACTCGTCGGTGACCTCGGGCAGGTGCGGCTCTTCCACGCGCAGGACCTTCACCGAGAACACGGCGGTCTTGCCCTTGAGCTTCTCGTTGGTGTGCTCCTCGGGGTACGCGATCTCGAGGGTCACGTCGTCGCCGGGCTTGGTGCAGAACAGGCCGTCCTGGAACTCCTTCAAGAGCCCCTCGGCGCCGAGCACGATCTCGTTGTCGTCGTTGGAGAACGCGGGCTCGACCTCGCCGTTCACGGTGACCGAGTACGACACGCCCAGGCGGTCATCGTTCTTGGCCGGGCGCATGGGCTCGGGGGCGCTGTACTCGATGGCCCACTTGCGGCGGCGCTCGAGCTCTTCTTCGACCTCGGCGTCGGTGACGGCCGTCTCGTCCTTGTAGACCTCGAGCTTCTCGAAGGCGACCTTCTCGATGGTGGGGCGCACCTCGAGCTTGGCGGCGAAGGTGAACGGCTCACCCGTCTTGATCTCCTTCATGTCGCCGTAGTCGGGCTCACCGCAGAGCTGGAGCTTGTGCTCCTCCACGGCGGCGATGAGCCCGCGGCTCACCAGCTGCGACGCCACGTCGGCATGCACGCGGGGCCCGAACATCTTCCGGACGATGGCCGGGGGCACCTTGCCCGGACGGAAGCCCTTGACCTTCGCCTCGCGGTTGACGAGCTGGAACGTCTTGTCCAGGTCCTCCTTGACGGTGTCCCAGGGGACCTCGACCTTGACCTCGACGAGCACTGGGCTGATCTCGCTGACCTGGGACTTCATCTTGCGAACGGGCTCCTACGGGAAGAAACGGGTCGGGAGTCGTACCCTCCACGTGGGGGTGGGTCAAGCGGGTGGCGCCTCGGTTCCATCGGCGTCGGGCTCCACCTGCACCAGCTGCATGCCCAGGATCTTGGCTGTCTCGAAGATCCGCTCGTCGCGGTAGAATTCGCCATAGACCACGCGCACCAAGCCGGCGTTGCAGATCGCCTTGAAGCAGTTCCAGCACGGGCTCGCGGTCACGTAGATGGTGGCGCCGTCGATGGCCACGCCGTTCTTGGCGGACTGGATGATGGCGTTGTTCTCGGCGTGCAGGGTGCGCACGCAGTGGCCGTCCTCCATGAGGTGGCCCACCTCGTCGCAGTGCGGCAGCCCGCGCATGGACCCGTTGTAGCCCGTGGACAAGATGGTCTTGTCGCGGACGATCACGGCCCCCACGTGCTTGCGGTCGCAGGTGGCGCGCGTGGCCACCTCGCGGGCGATGGCCATGAAGTACTGATCCCAGGAACGACGGCTCATGGCCCGGGATCTATCACACTCGCTGGGCGAGCGATCGCTCAGCGATGCGGCGGGGCGGCGGGCAGGGCGCGGGCGAACGCGGTGAAGCGGGCGGTCAGCTCGGCCGTAGCGGCGGTGGGTACGTGCCGCAGGATCATCAGGGCGCGGCCGCTGCGCACCACCAGGCTGCCGTCCACGGACGCCCCGGCGCGGAGCGCGGCGCGCTCGGCTTCTTCGGCCTCGCGCTCGCTGTCCCATGAGGTCCACCACACCACGGCGGAGGGCGCGTCGGCGCGCGCGTAAACGGCCAGGCGGTCGCCCGACCAGCCCGCGGCGGCGGGGGCGTCTTGGTCGGTGGAGGTGCCCTGGGCCAAGTAGATGGAGAGCTCCAGCTCGCCCAGCGTGTCCTCTTGGACGCGCACGTAGCCGAGCGACTCGAGCACGGGGGCGGGGCTCAGCGCGATGGGGTCCGGCAGCTCACCGGCGCTGTACTTGTCGGGGTGCAGGATCTGCTCGCTGCTCACCGGCAGCACGCGGTGCGCCTGGTCCACGGTGCTCCAGCCGCCGGTGCGGTGCCGGTCGCCGCAGAACAGCGCGCCGCGCGTGTAGGGCGCCATCAACGTCACGCGCAGGATGGCGGGCGCTCGATCGAGCGCGTCTGCGCCGCTGGTGGCTGCGCCGCTCTCGAAGAAGCGCTCCAGCACGTCGGGGTCGCTGGTGATGCCCTCGAGCGGCGTGCCCTGCGCGGCCAACACGTAGGCCACCATCGCCAAGGTCGCGTCTCCCTCCACCAAGGAGCGATACGCGTTGTCGGCGTCGGAGTCGCGCTCCACCTCGTTGAGCACGCCCAGCTGGAGGTGCTGGTCCTGGAGGGCGTGCACCAGCTCGTGCACCAGCACCACGCGCGCCTCGTCCACCGAGCTGCGAGCGAGCGAGCGCATCACGTCGTCGCGCACCACCAGGCGCTGCCCCTCCGGGTCGTAGTAGCCCACAATCTGCTCGCCCAGCACCTCCAGCAGGAGCGCCTCGAGGTCCACGTTGGCGGGCAGCAGGCCGAGCGACGTGTAGAGCTCACGCGCTTCGCGCAGCTCCGCTTGATCGATGTCGGCTTCCACGAAGGCTCGGATGCGGGCCTCGTCTTGGATCTCGGCGTCCACGTCGTGAAGGAACGGCAGCGCACGCACGGCAGCGGCGTCGTCCATCAGGCTGTGGATGATGGCGCGCTCCTGCACCGTGGGCGGGCGGGACGTCCCTCCCAGCGCGGCCTCGCTCGGGCTCACTTCGGCGGGGGTCTGGCCCGTGGTGGCCTGCTGGCTGGGGCGCGCCGGGTGACAGCCGGCCAGCGACGCCACGGCCAGCGCAGCAGGGATGACGAGGGAAGGGAGGCGGTGCATCACGCTTCGAGCTCCACGGTCACGGCGGTGGCCATCACGAGCGGCTTCTTGCCCAGCTCGCGCCCGAAGAAGCGCTTCAGCGAGCGGCGCGCTTGATCCTCGAGGGCCTCGACGCCGACCGGGTCGTAGTGCTCGATCTCTTGGTCCACGAAGCGCCCGGCGCGGGCCATCAGCGCGTCGCCAGTCTTGTCGCCGTGGGCGTAGAGCCCGCGTGAGATCACCTTCGGCGGGCCCACCAGCTCGCCCTCTTCGTCCACGGGCAGGCTGGCGATCACCAGCCCGAGCGTGGCCATCAGCTCGCGGTCGCTCAGCACGGCCGGGTCCACCGTGCGCCCGCGCTCGCGGTACACGCGCCCCGAGCGCACGTGCCCGGCTTCGCGCAGGCTCTCCGCGTCGCACTCGACGATGGTGCCGTTCTCGACCACCAGCGTCTCAGGCACGCCCTGCGCCGCGGCCAGCTCGGCGTGCAGGCGCAGGTGATAGCGCGTCCCGTGCACGGGCAAGAAGGCCTGCGGCCGCACCAGGTCGATCAGCTCGCGTTGCTCTTCGCGGCACGCGTGACCCGACACGTGCACACCGGGGCGGCTGCGTCGGTGGTGCACGACCACGCCCTGGCGCTCGAGGCTGTTGATGAGGTCGAAGACGCCTTGCTCGTGACCCGGGATCACGCGTGAGCTCAGCACCACTTGGTCCCCCGCTTCGAGCGTGAGGTGCCGGTGGTCCCCCCGCGCGATGCGCCCGAGCGCCGCCGCGGCCTCGCCCTGCGTGCCGGTGGCCACCACGATCAGCTCGTTGCGGGGCACCGAGCGCGCCATCTCCGGGGACACGAACAGCGCGTCGGCCGGCGGGATGAGGCCCAGCTCGCGCGACACGGCGGCGTGGTTGTCGAGGCTGCGGCCCAAGAGGCAGATCTTCCGGCGGTGCTTCTTGGCCGCCAGGATCACCGCGTTGAGGCGGTGCACGTTGGACGCGAAGACCGCCACGCAGATGCGCTGCTTGGCGTCGCGCACCAGGATGTCCAGCTCGTCGGTGACCAGGCGCTCTTCGCCCGCGCGCCCCGGGACGTCCACGTTGGTGGAGTCGCTCAGCAACAGCCGCACCCCGGCGTCGCCAGCCTTGCGCAGGCGCTCGGCGTCGAAGGCCAGGTCGTCCACTGGGTCGCGCTCGATCTTGAAGTCGCCGCTGTGCACCACCACACCCGCCGGGGTGCGCAGGATCAGGCCCGTGGCGTCCGGGATGGAGTGGTTCACCCGGATCGGCTCCACCTCGAAGGGGCCCACGCCGATGGACTGGCCCACGCGGGTCGGCCGCAGGTCGGCCTTCTGCTGGTGCTCCTCGAGGCGCCGGGCGATATGACGAAGCGCGTACGGCGGTCCGTAGACGGGGACCCCGGGGATCAGCGGCAGCAGGTACGGCAGCGCGCCGATGTGGTCCTCGTGGGCGTGGGTGATGAGCACCGCGTCCAGCCGGTCACGGATGGTCTCGATGTACCCGAAGTCGGGGTGGATGACGTCCACGCCCGGCTCCTTCGACGGAAAGGTGACGCCGCAGTCCAGCACCACGGCGCGCCCCTCGCACTCGATGACCATGCAGTTCATGCCGATCTCACCGAGGCCACCGAGAGGGATAAAGCGAAGGGTACCGGGTGCCATGTTCGGAGCGACTTGCCCCAGGTCCCGGGCGCGGTCAACTCAGCCCCCGGAGCACGCGACGATTCAAGGGGTCTCGCGAGGCCGCGGGCCGGGGGGCCGGGATTGACCGGCTCGGAGTCAGCATGCTACGTGCGGGCACCCTATGCGACGCCATACCCTGCTGTCCCTCGTCACGACACTCGCGCTGATCGCCGGACCGGCCAGCGTGACCTTGGCGCAACGCACCCCGCCTCGCCTCGCGGATCCCGCGGAAGACGTCGAGGAGGAGGAGGAGCTTCCGGAGGACGAGGAAGACTGGGAAGAGGAAGACGAGGAGTGGGCCGACGAGGAGGAGCCGCTCGATGAAGAGGAGCCTCTCGACGAAGAAGAGGAAGAGCCCCTCGACGAGGAAGCGCTGCCCGACGACGAGACCCTGCCCGAGGACGGCCTCGACGAGCCCGCGCCCGGCGACGACCAGTCGCTGCTCGACAGCGCGGCTCCCAGCAGTGACCCGACGCGGGCCGCGTGGACGTCTCCTCAGAGCGTGCTGACGCTGCATGGCTACATCCGCTTGCGTGGCGAGCTGATGGACAATTTCTTCCTGGACCACCGCGACCTGTGGCCGTTCTCCGTATGGGAGCCTGGGCACGCTGGCGCGACGGTGCCTGGTGGCTGCACCGAGACTAGGGAAGCGTGCCGCAACGGCGACCGCCTGCGCGGTGGCAACATGCGCGTGCGTCTGCAGCCCACGTTGGCGCTCTCCGACGACGTTCGCGTGCACATGACCTTCGACGTGTTGGACAACGTGGCGCTCGGCAGCTCGCCGGACCGCGTGATCAACGGACGAGGCGACGCGCCAGACGATCTGCCCGAGTTCCTCGGCGGCGGCGTCACCACCGGAACAGATGGCGAGACGTTCCGCGACACCATCTACGTGCGCCGCGCCTGGGCAGAGGTCACCAACCGCGCGCTCGGCCAGCTCCGCTTCGGTCGCATGGCGCACGAGTGGGGCCTCGGAATGCTCTACAACGCGGGCGATGGGCTGGACGACGACTACTCGTCCGAGGTCGACCGCCTCCAGGTCATCACGCGCTACAGCAACATCTTCTTCGGGGCCTCGTACGACTTCGCTGGCGAGGGCCTCATCATGAGCCCCTACACTCACCTGCGGACCGTGCCGTTCGACTTCACGAGCCTCGACGACATCCGCCAGTTCACGTTCATGACGGCCTACCGCCTGAGCGAAGAGGAGCAGGAAGAGCGTCTGGCCAACGGGGACTGGGTCCTGAATGCCGGTCTCTACTTCCTGTATCGCACCCAGAGCCTCACTTCCGAGTTGCTCGACCCCGATACCCTGGGCGACCCCATCACGCTGCAGCGTCGCGACGCACGTCAGGCCACGCCCGACATCTGGGCTCAGTTCTTGTGGGGCGACCTGCGGCTCGAGCTCGAGGCCGCGATGAACATCGGTCGGATCCAGGATCCCGCCGACGGCGACAAGCTCAACATCATGTCCTTCGGCTTCGCTTTCCAGGGTGAGTACCGCCTGCTGGATGACGCCCTTGGCATCTACGTGGACACGGGCCTCGCCACGGGTGACTCGCAGGCGCGCGGCATCTCCGGCCGCGAGAACACCTGGGCCCAGCAGGATGGCAACTCGCGGATCACGCACTTCGGCTTCCACCCGAACTACCGCATCGACCTCATCCTGTTCCGCAACATCCTCGGGAACATCGGCGGCGTGTACTACCTGCGTCCCGGCCTCTCGTACGACCTCGTGCGGACTGCGTTCGGTCAGCGCCTCGGTGCCCGCGTCGACATGATCTACAGCCGCGCCAACCGCGACTCGCAGATCCGCCCCTACAACGACCGCGACAACGCCACCAACTTGGGCCTCGAGCTGAACGCGTCGGTCTACTACCGCAGCGAAGACGGTCCGGGCCTGACCGATGGCTTCTACGCCGCGTTCTACTACGGCATCCTGTTCCCGCTCGCGGGCCTCAAGAACAGCGACCTCAACGTGGGCAACGCGCAGACGCTGCGCTTGGTCCTGGGCGTCGAGTACTGAAGCTCGTGACACGCGGCGCCTGAAGCCTGTGGTACAAGACTCGTGGCCCGAACCTGACGGGCCGTGAGGAAGCCACAGACATGAGCGAAGCGGAAAACACAGAGACGGTGACGATGGGTCGGGACGTGTTCCTGGCGCTGGCGGCCATCGGTTGGGCCGACGGCAACCTGGACCAGAACGAGGCCGACGCCATCGTCAGCGCGGCGGTCGAGGTGGGGCTCGAGCTCGAGGAGATCGCGGAGATTGAGGCGGCCTGCAAGGAGCCGGTCGCGCTCGACGTGATCGACCGGTCGAAGATGACCAAGGCCGACCGCTTGTTCGTGTATGCGGTGGCGTCGTGGATGACGCGCCTCGACGGCGAGATCTCGGAAGAGGAGACCGCCGCCCTGGCTCAGCTGGGCGAGCGCTTGGCGGTGCCCGAGCGCCCGCGCTGGCACGCCGACCAGATCGTGGACGAGGTGGCCAAGCTGGGCGAGGACGAGCGGCCCGCGCGCTTCGACCTGTCGGCGCTCCGCAAGATCCTGACCGAGCGCCTTGACGCTTCGGCGGCCGCTCGTGCGGCGGCTGCTGCGGAAGCCGCTGCTGCGGAAGCCGCTGGTGCGGAGGCCGCTGCTGCGGAGGCCGCTGCTCCCGAGGCCGCCGCAGGAGACGGCGCGTCGAGCGACGAGGTGGACCAAGCGGCCATCACCGTCGACAACAACAAGAGCTGAGTCTCACCGCTCCGCAACGTCATCGCGGCCCACCGCCCTGTGCAGCCTTCGTGTTGCGCGCGGGCAGGGGTCGCGTTTCTATTGGTGCCCGGCGCAACTCTCGCCCGCCTGTGACGACAAGGCCCCCGTGAAGAAGCCCTCGACCAAGACCGCCTTCGTGTGTCGCGCCTGCGGCCACACGGCTTCCCGCTGGATGGGCCGCTGCCTCGGCTGCGGCGAGTGGAACATGCTCGAAGAAGAGCGCGTGGCGCCCACGGCAGCTCGCAGCGTGGCGGGCGGCAGCGAGAAGGCCCGCCCACGCAAGCTGAAGGACATCCAGGCAGACGACGCGCGCCGCATCCCCACCGGCATCTCCGAGTTCGACCGCGCGCTCGGCGGGGGCCCGGTGGCCGGCGGCGTGGTGCTGCTGGGCGGCGAGCCGGGTATCGGCAAGTCCACCTTGGTCATGCAGGCCTTCGCCGCGCTGGCCGCCCAAGGGCACGACGCGCTCTACATCACGGGCGAAGAGTCCGCGGCGCAGGTGGCGCTGCGTGCGCGTCGCCTCGGCATCCCCGGCGTGGACGAGATCAACATCCTCGCCACCACGGAGCTCGAAGAGACCGAGGCGGCCCTGCGGCGCGACCGCCCCATCGTCGCGGTGATCGACTCCATCCAGGTGCTGCGCTCCACGGACCTCGCCTCGTCGGCCGGCAGCGTCACGCAGCTGCGCGAGGTCACCGCGCGCCTGGTGGAGCTGGCCAAGCAGGAGGGCATCAGCCTCATCCTGATCGGCCACGTCACCAAGGACGGCAACATCGCAGGCCCCAAGCTGCTCGAGCACTTGGTGGACACCGTGCTCTCGTTCGAGGGCGACCGCAGCCACGCCTTCCGCATCATCCGCGCCACCAAGAACCGCTTCGGTGCGGCCAACGAAGTGGGCGTGTTCGAGATGGTGGAAGAGGGCCTGCGCGAAGTGCCGGACCCGAGCGCGCTGTTCCTGGCGGAGCGTTCGTCCAACGCGTCGGGCTCGGTGATCGTGCCCACCGCGGAGGGCAGCCGGCCGCTTCTGGTGGAGGTGCAGGCGCTCGTGGCGCCCGCGGCGTATGGGGCCCCGCGGCGCGTCGCGTCGGGGGTGGACGCCAATCGCTTGGCCATCTTGCTGGCGGTGCTCGAGCGTCGCGCGGGGCTGCACGTGCTCGACCGAGACGTGTTCGCGAGCATCGCGGGCGGCGTGCGCGTGGACGAGCGCGCCTTGGACTTGGCGCTGGCCGTGGCCACGGTGAGCAGCTTCCGCGAGCGGCCGGTGGCGGGCGACTTCGCGGTGTTCGGCGAGATTGGCCTGGCCGGCGAGATCCGCGCGGTGCAGCTGGCCGCGCAGCGCGTGGCGGAGGCGCGGAAGCTGGGCTTCCGGCGGGTGATCATGCCGGCGCTGAACGCCGAGCGGTTGCTGCCGGCGGAGCGTGGCGGGGTGGAGATCGTGGCGGTGCGGACGCTCGAGGCGGCGCTCGAGGCGGCGCTGGGTTAGGTGGACTCTGGCGTCGCGGGATCGTGCTTGTTTCATATGGTTTTGGCCACCCCGGCTTGAAAGCCGGGGCAAGGAGTCCTTGGCCTCGATTCCTGGATAGTGTCCCCCCCGCGGGAGGGACTGGGCCTTGGTTGCTCCTCCTGCGCTGGATGCGTCTTCTGTGCGATGCGTCTTCCGCGTCCAGCTTCGCGCCTTGAACTCCAGTCCATCCATCGGCGGACACGGCCTTTCGCCCGCCCGAAGTCCGCGACCCAAACCTCTCCTGCTCACGAACCACAAGTCCCTTCCGAAGGGGGGGACTTGTCCACGAGTCCAAGCCGCGGACTCCTTGC
>CAZEAA010000218.1:915-10126 GCA_964510015.1 uncultured Sandaracinaceae bacterium | reverse complement strand
ATCCAGTGCGCGAAGAGCTCGGGGTCGTGCTCTTCGCGGCCGACCTCCATCATGAAGCCACCGATGTCGGCGCCCGAGAACGGCTGCCCGGACATGCCCAGGTTCCCGATCATCGCGATGGACCAGAGCAGGTGATCCCAGGAGCCGGTGTTGTCACCCGTCCAGGTGGCCGCATGCCGCTGTCCTCCGATGTAGTTCGAGCGGGTGAGGATGAACGGGCGGCGCTGGGGGTAGGCCTCGCGGAACGCGACCTCCGACGCCTCCAGCTGCTGCAGCGCGTACACGTTGTTGTACTCGGTGAAGGTGCCGGCTCGGTAGCGCTCGTCCCCGCGCGTGGGCAGGCTCTCCGGCAGCGTCCAGCGCACCACGCCGTAGTGCACCGGCTCGTTGAGGTCGTCCCAGATCCCGTCGAAGCCGCTCGTGCCCAAGAAGTCACCCATGTGGCGCGACCACCACTCGCGCGTGGCGCGGTGGCTGTAGTCGGGGAAGGCGAACTCGCGGCCCCCCCACACGACACCGTGGTAGACGGCGCCATCGGCGTCCTTCAGCAGCAGGTCTTGCTCCACGGCCTCCTGGTAGAGCGGGTAGCTCTCGTCGAACCGCACCCCGGGGTCGAAGATCGGCACCAGGCGGTAGCCCATGTCGTGCAGCTCCGCGATGAACGCCGGGGCGTCGGGGAAGGCCACGTCGTCGAACGTGAACAGCTTGTACCCATCCATGTACGCACCGTCGAACCACAGCACGTCGGTCGGGATCTCGTGGTCGCGCAGGTCGTTCGCGATGGCGCGCATCGTGGCCGCGTCCGGGTACGAGAAGCGGTTCTGCTGGTGCCCGAGCGCCCACCGCGGAGGCATGTCGAGGTGCCCCGTGAGGTCTGCCAGCTCGCGCAGGACCTCCTGCGGGCTCGCGCCCTTTATCACCACGACCGGGAAGGGCGCCGGCGCTTCGAAGCGGATTCCGTCGGTGAGGTCGATCCTCGTGCGGCGCGTCGTGTCGGCCAGCACGCCGAACGCGGACCCGTCCGCGCGCACCGCGAGCACCCACGGGTGGGCCTGGTAGAGGTGGTCGTACGTGTCGTCGTAGCGCAGACCGCCCATGCCGCTCTGGGGGTTCGGCATCTCGGTCCACGCCTGCGTTCGAGCGCCGTTCCGGAGCAACGGCCCCGCGATCTCGCCTGTCCCGTAGAGGTCCGTCCCCGGCTCGATCGCGACGCGCGCCACGTAGGTCTCGGCGTCGTGTGTGAAGGTGGGGGTGGGGCCCCAACCGTCGGGCACCGGGCCGGTGGCTTGGCGGGGGCCGTCCAGCGCAAACGACGGGAGGATGGTGTCGAGGGATGTGTCATCGGGCACGAAGCGCGCAGCGTGCTCGCTGAGCAACCCCCGCTCGTGTTCGGGCGCCTTCGGGGCTTGGTCGCACGCGAGCACGAAGAGGGACACGGTGACGAGGACGAGCCGGGTAAGCGCGGGTGGTGGGGTGTGCGGGATCATGAGTCGGCATCCTGCTTGGGGTGCCGGGTAGCTGGCTTGTCCGATCGGCTCGCAGACGTGTCGCTTCGGCCAATTCGACCGCCGACCGACTGCCTGGCTACAGGCGGGAGAGCATCACGCCCACGAAGGACGCCTCCGCACTCTCGAGGGGAGCGTTGATGTCGGGTAGGCGGTGTAAGCGGTCTTCGAACTGGACGTAGACGGCACCTTCCGCGGTGCGGCGAAGGGCGGCCGGTCCATCGCCGCGGTGCAGCAGCGTGACCTCGCCCGTCTCGAGGTTCACGCGGTCGATCACGTGGCGCAGCTCGTCCGATCCCGCCACGATCACCACGTGGCGCGCGGCGTCGGCGACCAGCGACTTGCGGAAGCCCATGGACTGGCCGGCCGAGAGAGGGATCTCGCGCTCGCCCATGTACAGCGAGTTGTTGCGCAGGGTGTACTCGCCCACGCAGCGGCTGCGCGCGCCGACGCACTCCTCGTCGTAGCCCGGCGGCGTGAGGTGGTCGCCGCTGATGTGCCATCGGTCGGGCGGGGTTTGGGTGGCTGAGCGCACGGGCGCGCCCGCGCCGTAGTCGTGCCAGATGGCGTTGGTGATGGTGTTGAGCGGCTCGAACACGAAGCGGCCGCGCGCCCCCGTGGCGGTGGGGTAGAACGCCGCGGCGCCCGCACCCAGGCGGTCCGTGCGCAGCAGGGCGGGTGCCTCGCCGTACAGGGGGTCCACCTGCAGGGCCGTCGCGAGCGGGTCGTCCGCGTCGGCGGCGAACACCGTGGCCACGTAGCCGAGCTCGGGGTCGGCCAGCACGGACGAGGCGTTGCGCACGGCGGGGCCTAGCGGGACGAAGCGGCGCTGCGCGTGCCACCAAACACCGCCGCGCAGCAGGGTGTCGCTCAGCCGCAGCATGGCGGGCACGCCCTCGCGCGCCGCCTGGCGGTAGCCCGGCTCCACCCGCGCGATGTGCGCCAAGAGGCGAGCCGCCATGGGACCCGCGCGCAGCGGCGCGAGGTCTTCGTCGGTCTCGATCAGCCGCCGGTAGGTGGGCAGGTCCAGCGCCAGCAGCGGCTCCAGCACGCCGGCGGCCTCCTCCAGGGCCCCCGCGCGGCTCAACGTGCAGGCGAGGTTCACGCGATAGGGCGGGTACCCGCCGGACTGCTCCACGAGCTGCGTGAAGAGGGTCCTGCTGGTGGTGAAGTCGCCGCTCTCGTGCGCGGCGAGGGCCTGCCGGTTCACACGCGCCAGCGGCGCGCCCGGCGGCTCGGGCAGCGCGGCGTAGCCAATCTCCATGATGGCGGCGGGGGCCTGCGCTTCGGCGCTTGGGGTGGCGGCGTCCTCGCCGTCTTGGGTGTCGCTGTCGTCGGCCTCGGGCGCCACGGTAGGCGGCGGAGCGATGCCCGGCTCGTGTCTCGTCGAGGCCTCGTCGCCCCCGCAGCCCAGCATCGTGCTCAGGAGCGCTGCCACAAACCCAACCGTCCGTCGCTCTTGCCGCATCTGTTCCAGTCCTCGCTCCGCCCGCCGTGACGCCGCGGTGGGCACGCGAGGGGTACCACGAGCGGGCAGGGCGCGTCTGCCTGACCGCGGGTCAGACCGACGCACGGGCGGGTCAGCGCGGCTTCACCCCCTGCAGCTTCATGTAGAGCTTCAGCGCCCGCGGGACCTGCGCGGGGATCAGGCGCGTGAGCACGTCCTGCGCGCGTCCGTCGGCGATGAAGATGCGCCCCGTGCCGCTCGCGATGCCGCGCAGGATGATGTCCGCCGCCTTCTCCGGCGTCGCCCCGCGCGTCTGTAGCGCCTTGTGGAAGTGGTCGCTGTTGGGGCCCTGGTAGTCGGCGTTGCGCGTGATGTTCGTGGCGACGGCGCCGGGGTGCACCGTGTGGAACGTCAGGTTGTGGATACCGCGCACCGCGTGCTCGGCGCGCAGCGCGTCGGTGAACCCTCGCACCGCGAACTTGGTGGTGCAGTAGGGCACCAGGTAGGGCGCCGCCAAGATGCCCTGCGAGCTCGAGAGGTTGGCGATGGCCGCCTGCGGGCGCTTCAGCATGTGCGGGTAGAGGCGCTGGGTGGTGTGCACCACGCCCCAGTAGTTGATGTTGGTGATGCGCTCGAAGTCGGCCTCGCTCACCTCCTCGAACGTCCGATCGCCGAGCGCGATGCCGGCGTTGTTGATCAACACGTCTACCGTCCCGAAGCGCGCGAGCACGTCGTCCACGAACGCGTCGATGGCGCGCTTGTCACCCATGTCCACACGACTGAAGTAGTGGCCGGCCGGGTGGCTGGTCATCGCGCGCATCGTGTCGCTGGCGTCGTTCACGTCGCAGTGGGCCACCCGCACGCCCAGCTGGGCGAGCTGCACTGCCAGGGCACGGCCGATGCCGGCCCCCGAGCCCGTGACGATGGCGTGCTTGTCCTCGAAGTATCGCTGCATGACTTGTCCTTGTCTGGAGTGCTGCTATTCTGGATACAAGCGCATCCAAATGCAAGGGCCACCATGATCATCAAGCACTACACCACCCTCATCGTCGGCAGCGGGTTCGGCGGCCAGTGCGCCGCCATCAACTTGCTCGAGCGGGGCCACACGGACTTCCGCATCCTCGAGCGGCGCTCCTTCATGGGGGGCACCTGGACGCAGAACTCCTACCCCGGTGCGGCCGTGGACGTGCAGTCTCCGCTCTACTCGCTGTCGTCCGAGCCCTATCCGTGGACCCAGATGTTCGCCGAGCAGCACGAGCTCGAGCGCTACACGAAGCACATCATCGCGAAGCACGGCCTCGCCCAGAAGACCGACCTGGGCACCACCGTGAAGTCGATCCGCTGGCTCGAGCCCGAGCAGCGCTGGGAGGTCGAGACCGTCGAGAGCGGGACCTACCGCGCGCGTTTCGTCATCAACGCCAGCGGGCCGCTGAGCACGCCGGTGTTCCCCGCCATCAAGGGGCGCACGCGCTTCGCGGGGGCGTCGTTCCACACCAACGACTGGGACCACAGCGTGGACTACCGCGGCAAGCGCGTGGCCATCGTGGGCACGGGCGCGAGCGCGGCGCAGGTCATCCCGGCCATCGCAGGCAGAGTCGCCGAGCTGCACGTGTTCCAGCGCAGCCCGCACTGGGTGCTGCCGCGCCCCGATCACGTGTTCACGCCCGCCGAGCGGGCGGTGCTGCGCAACCCCGTGGCGTACCGGGCCCTGCGCGCCGCCATCTACGCGAGCCTCGAGCTGCGCGTGGTGGGGATGAAGTACTCCAAGCTCGCCCTCGAGCTTTTTGCCCAGCGCGAGGCCCTCGCGCACCTCCGAGCGCAGGTGCCGGACCCCGTGCTGCGCGCGCAGCTCACGCCCGACTTCACCATCGGCTGCAAGCGCGTGATCCTGTCGTCCACGCTGTATCCGGCGCTGTGCTTGCCCACCACCACGCTGCACACGGGCGACCGCGGCATCGCCGAGATCGACGAGCGCGGCATCCTCACCACGGACGGCGAGCGCGTGGACGTGGACATCATCGTCTACGCCACCGGCTACGACGCCACCGACGGAGTGATTTCGTACCCCGTGGTGGGTCGCGACGGGCACAGCGTGGCGGAGCTGTGGAGCGAGTACCCGCGCGCCTACCTCGGGACCAGCCTGCCGCACCTGCCGAACCTCTTCCTGGTCACGGGCCCCAACACGGGCATCGGCCACACGTCGGCCCTGTTCATCATCGAGTCCCAGATGAACTACATCATGAGCTGCATCAGCACCGTGCTGGACGAGGGCCTGAGCAGCGTGGAGGTCACGTCGCGCGCCGAGGCCGACTACACCGCCATGATCCACCGCGAGATGGAGGGCACCGTCTGGCAGGCCGGCGGCTGCAACAGCTGGTACAAGAGCAAGAGCGGTAAGGTCATCGCCATGTTCCCCGGCTTCAGCTTCACGTTCCGGCACCTCGCGCGCCGCATGGACCCTCGCCACCATCGGCTGGTCGCGTAGCGCATGCCCAAGCGCCGCGAGAGCTCTGCCAGCCCCAGCGCGGCCCCTCGTCCCTACGGCGGTGAGAGCCACGCCGAGCGCGTCGCCGCCCGGCGCGAGCGGCTGCTCGAAGCCGGCCTCGAGCTGATCGGCACCGAGGGGCGCTCCGCGGCCACGGTCCGCGCCGTGTGCGCCACCTCGGGGCTCAACCAGCGCTACTACTACGAGAGCTTCCGCGACGCCGAGGACCTCTTGACCCAGGTCTACCAGCTGCAGATCGCGCGCCTCGAGGCCGCCATCCTGGACAGCGTGCAGCCGGGGATGGCGCTCTCACAGCAGGTGCGGCACGCGGCAGACGCCTACTTCAGCACCGTGCGCGCCGACCCCCGGCTGGGGCGCGTGGTGCTGTTCGAGGTGCTGGGCGTGTCCCCCGAGGTGGACGCCCTCCACCGTGCGGGCAGCCAGCGCTTCGAGGGCGTGGTGCGCGCGCTCATCACCCACGGCCTGCCGAGGCGCAGCGTGCCTGGCCTCGACCTCGCCGTGCTGTCCCAGGCCGTCGTCGGCGCCATGGTCACCGTGGCGGGCAACTGGTTGCTCAGCGGTTTCGACCGCAAGCAGGCGGCCATCGTGGAGAGCGTGGGGTTCGTCTTCGACGCGGTGCTGGAGAAGCTCTCCCGCGTCACACTCTAGGGCACGTCCTCGGGTCGAAGCACCCCGCCCCGCGTCAGCGTCTCGCTCGCCCACTCGAACACGCGCGCGTCGCGTGCGCGCTCCTCGGCCGGGCGCTTGGCCTGCGACCGGAGCGGCATGGCGATGCGCGGGTTGCCCTCGAGCTCGGCGCGGTGGCGCCCCAGGAACGCCCAGTAGAAGCGCGTGATGGGGCAGGTGCTCTTCGGGTCGAAGGCGCACGCGCCGCAGTAGTCGCTCATGCGATGGATGTACGCCGAGCCCGCCACGTAGGGCTTGGTGGTCATCAGCTCGCCCGCGCCGAACGTGGCCATGGCCAGCACGTTGGGCTCCACCACCCAGTCGTACGCGTCGACGTACGCGAACCAGAACCAGTCGGTGAGCGCGCGCGGGGACACGTCCAGCAGCGTCGCCAGGTTGCCCAGCACCATCAGGCGCGTGATGTGGTGCGAGTAGCCCTCGCGGAACACGTCGGCCACCACGTGGTCGAGGCAGCCGAGGCCCGACGGCTTTCCCCAGTAGGCCGGCGGCAGCGCCTGCGCAGCGCCCAGGAAAGAAGGCGCCGCCTGGGGCTCCGGGCCCCACGGCAGCGCGCGGAAGCCGTCGGTAGCCAGGTGCACGTGGCGCACGAATTCGCGCCACCCCAGCACCTGCCGCACGAAGCCCTCGCGGCTCTGGAGCGGCAGGTCGGCGGCGAGCACGTCCGCGATGACGCGCGCGGGCAGCAGCCGGTGCAGGTTGAGCAACGCCGAGACGCGCGTGTGGAACAGCCCGGAAGACGCTCGGCTCATGGCGTCTTCGTACGGACCGAAGCTCGGCAGGCACGCGTCCAGCGCCCAGCGCCAGCTGGCCTCGGCGTCGGCCAGGGTGGCGGGGAGGGCGCCGAGATCCAGCTCGCCCGGGTGCGCGGCGTAGCGGCGCTCCACCAGCTGGCCCACCTCCTCGGTGACCGCGTCGGGGACGAAGCGCGGCGGCGTGGGGGCGGGCGGCGTGCCGCGCCAGGCCTTGCGGTTCTCGTCGTCGAAGCTGAGCTTGCCGCCCACCGGCTTGCCGCGCTCCATGAGGATGCCGGTGTCCTTCCGCACCAGCCGGTAGAACGCGTCCATGCGGTAGGGCGGCGCTCCGCCGGTGGCGCGCGTGAACTGCTCGCGGGTGGTGAGCCAGCCCGTGTGGGGGTGCACCGTCAGCGCCGTGCCCACCAGCGGCCGCAGCTCCTCGCGCAGCTCGCGCTCGGCCGGCTCGTGCACCCGCAGCGGGCCCAGCTCGCGGGCGGCCTGCGCGAGCGCACCCCGGTAGCCCTCGGCGCCTGCCACCACGTGCCGCACGTCCACGCCGCGGGCGGCCTGCTCGAGCGCGAAGTGCCGGAGGTTGGCCAGCACCAGGGCCAGCTTCTGCTTGTGGTAGGGGCGCCTGCTCGCCTTCTCGGGGCTCTCCACCAGCACGATGCCAAGCTCTTCGGGCGGCAGCGCGGCCAGCGTGCCGAGGCCGTCGTGCAGCTGGTCGTAGGGCACGTACACCCACGTGCGCGCCCTCTGGCCAGGCCCCCGCAACCGCTCCTTCAACGCCCGCCGGAATTCGCTGCCTGGCTGCTGCATGGCGTTCGTCTACAGCCCAGCGCGCAGAAGCGCCAGACCGTGGCACGAGGGAAATCGGATAGATCAAGGGCCGAAAGTGAGAACCCCTGGGGCGTGGCGGGGGGCCTATATTCCTTGTCGACGTGCTCTCCCACCGCTGAGCCCGGCGCCCCCATGCCACAACCACTCGCCAAGTCAGTCCCCCCCACGCTGGTCTTCCTGTCCGCCTTGGGCGCGGTCGTCAGCTGCTCCTCCCCGGCCGGTCAGCCCCTCGGAGGGCCCGCACCGCTCACCTACGCGCCGGCCCCCCTGCCGCCGTCCATCCTGCGCGACGTGTCCATGGTGAACGACGACGACGAGTGGAACGCTCCGTTCGTCCCGGGGCTGCGCACCACCATGGACGGGCGCGTGGCGCTGCGGGTGCAAGGCGGGCCATCCACGCTCTCCTTCTACCTGTACGTTCCCGAGGCCCTCGACGAGCCCGTGCTCACAGGCCCTTCTGGCGCGCGGATGCTGTCCAGCCCGAACCCGGTCGAGGTCACGTTGCCGCCGGCCGCCGTGCCGGGGCTCTTGCGCGTGGGGCACCACAGCATCTGCGACCCCACCGAAGAGTTCGCCGTCCCCGGGGAGCGGCCCAACCCGTACCCGTGCGGCACGGACCTCGCCAACGACTGCTACGACTTCACGGTCATCAGCTCCATCTCGGAGCCCTCGTTCACGCTGCACATGTGGGGCACCCCGGTCACCGTGGAGGTCGCGTCCCCCAAGACGCCCTCGGCCAGCATCGCGCGCGTGGATCTGGGCACGTCCGTCGAGGGGGCCACCATCTCCAACTCGCCCGAGCTCGCCGAGGTGGTGGTCACCGTCGACGGGCGGCTGCTCACGGGCCGGCTCGGAGGCGCCAACCGCTACTGGACCAACCCCAACACCGGCGAGCAGCTCACGCGCCCGTACGACTTGGTCTACTCGGTGCTCCCCGACGACGCCGACCCGTGTGACGTCACGGCGTGGACCGACTTCCACCCGATGTCGCACGCGCCCTTCGACCCGAACATGACGCGCTACGGCCTCGCCGCGTACCCGTTCCGCGACAGCGAGGGCGAGCTCATCGGCGACGGCGAGGACATGGGCGGGAGCTATCCGTGGGTGGACCGCGAGGGCGCCAACATCTTCATGACGGGCGTGCCGGGCACCATCACGGAGCAGCCCGAAGACGACTACCCGCGGCGCTGCGTGGTCGAGGGCTGCGAGTCGGTCGAGTACGCGATGGACTTCGACCGTGGCTTCCTCGTCGCGGGCCTGTGGACCCACGGCAAGCTCGTCCACATCGACGCGCGCATCAACAACGTGGACTGGTCGGTGGGCATGGACCCGGCACACCACTACCTGGTGGACCTCTACCGCGACGAGGCGGGCGACCCCGTGCCGGTGCGCTTCGGCTCGGGCCGCGGGTCTGGAACCCGCGCGCCCGGGTACCCGGGCAACCCCAACATCCTCGACTCCCTGCAGGCCATGCTCAACCGTTTCCACCTGC
>CAZEAA010000218.1:0-905 GCA_964510015.1 uncultured Sandaracinaceae bacterium | reverse complement strand
CCGCGCGACGTCGTGTGGATCATGAGCACGGGGGCGGCCACCGACGAGGTGGTGTTCGACGACTTCCTGGATCCACGCGCCTACATCGTGTCGAACATGCAGGCGTCGGTGACGCAGGTGCGCGAAGACCGTGGCGACGGCCCCGCCACCACGGGCGTGCCCATCCACTGGAACGGCCAGAAGCGCCGGCTCGGGTTGAACCTGGGCATCAGCAACCAGCGCCGGTACACCATCGAAGAAGGCGAGGACGTGGACGTGCACATCCAGAACGCGGCCACCTCGGTGGTCTTCCCCGTGCCGCCATTCGGCATGGTGGAGGCGGGCACCGGGCGCTCCGAGCCCGTGGCGCTCGGGGGCTTCTATGGCCGCGGCTTCTGGCTGGATGGCGTGAACCGCATCCGGTACGCCACGCCCGCCCAGCCCGAGCCCCTCACCGACGACTGGTACGTGGGGCTCTTCGTCGACCCGCGCACCACCGAGGGCGCCACCCGCGCGCTCATCTCGTTCCCCGACGGGACGTCCGTGCGCCTCGTGGACCGGCAGACGGTGCAGTACGTGTTCAACGAGCGCGTGCTGCACGAGGTGGCCCTTCCGCCTCACGAGACGGGCTGGATTCACCTCGGGTGGCACGTGCGCAACGACCAGCGCGAGCTGACGCTGCTGGTGGACGGCTTCCCCCTCGACCGCTTCGAGGCCTCGCGCCCGATCTTCGGCGTGGGCGAAGGCGAGCTGGTCCTCGGTCGCGGGCCCGATCGCCTCACCGGCGAGCCCGACGCGGGGGTGCGTGGTTGGGTGGACGACTTCAAGGTGCTCGCCCACGCGGTGGACCCCGAGGTGGCCTGCAACCACGCCGGCGGCACGCTGGTCGAGCTGAGCGGCGAGGTGCTGAGCGCCCAGGCCAACCG
>CAZEAA010000217.1:0-10127 GCA_964510015.1 uncultured Sandaracinaceae bacterium | reverse complement strand
GAGCGGGGACAGCCGGAGCCGCCGGAGCCGCAGCCTTCACCGGGGGAGGAGCCGGGCGCGGGGGCGGCGCGGCGGGGGCAGCCGCGGCCTGCGCGACGGCGGCCCCGATCTCGACCACCACGCGACTGCCACCGAGGGTGAGCTCATCGCCGGAGTTGAGCGCGGCCTTGTTCACCTTCTTGCCGTTCACGATCGTCCCGGACGCGGACCCGAGGTCGATGATGAACACCTCCGTCGGGCTGGTGACCTCGATCACCGCGTGCATGCGCGAGACGTTGTCGTCGTCGATGCGCAAGTGCGAGGACTGCAGCTTGCCCACCTTGATGATGTCCTGCGTGAGGGACTCCGTGCGAACGAGCGTGTCGCCGGAGTAGATCTTGAACGAGATCGGGATGTTGTGTGCCACTTAGCTTCTCCAAACGGCCGTGCGCCGGCGGTCGGTAGACTGGAAAATCAGAGGTCTTCGACGGACTTGAGCATCTCGGGGATGAAGTGCTCGCGGATCCGAATGAGGGTCGAGCGACGCCCGCGACGCCGCACGTTCAAGAGCTCACCGTTGGGGCGCACGAGGTCGCCCGTGACGAGATCGCCGTCTTCGAAGTTGAACTCGGTGGTCTCCGCGGCAGCTTCCTGAGCGGCTGCGTGGGAGGAGTCGAGCGTCAGATCAATCAGCAGGAGGGCTGCGCCGATGACCACGATTTTTGCGATTTCTCTCATGATTATCCTCTTGTCGCGTTGACGCGTCCGGGGGGGACGCCGCTCGGTGACCGAGGCCGCATCGTATCCCTTGCGGGCTCCGATGGTCAACGACCTAGTGTGATGGGTCTGACCATTCGGAGAGGGATACGAGTGTTCTGACACCCGCCGTGGCAGCAAGTTCCGTGGTCGATGACTTAAAAGGCAAGAGCCCCGGAGGGACACTCCAGGGCTCTCGAACCGGGTCCAGGCTCTAGCGGGAGATCACTCGCCGCCGCCCGCCGCCTGCTGACGTGCGTTCTCCGCCTCGATCGCTTCGACCTCACGCTGCATGGCCTCGCCCTCGCGGATGGCGGCGATGGTCTGGTCGATCTGCTGGATGCGGCCGGGCGCGCAGGTGTTCGCGCGGCGGCGGCGACGCGAGCTGCTGCTGCCGCGCTGGGGGGCTTCTTCGGCGCAGCGAGCCGACACCAGGGTGACGGTGTCCGCGTAGCGCGGAGCACGGCCCGCCTTGGTGACGAACTGCTGGTAGTAGCTCTTCGCCCGCTCGAGCTCGGCGATCGAGCCGCTGCGGTACTCGTGGTAGAGGATGCCCAGGTTGTAGTAGGCCTCCGGGCGATCGCCATCCAGCTGGATGGCGCGGTTGTACTGCGCCTCCGACTGGTCCACCTCGTTCAAGCCGCGCAGCGCGGCGCCGAGCCCGAGGGCTGCGTCGTAGCTGTTTGGCCGCAGCTCGAGGGCGCGCGAGAAAGCCCCGCGAGCGTCCGCGTAGCCACGGAACGAGAAGGTGATCTGCCCGAAGTTCATCTGGGCTTCGTAGAGGGCGTTGTCGAGCGTGATGGCGCGCGCGAAGAAGCGGAGCGCCCCGTTGACGTCGCCACGCGCGACCTTGATGAGGCCCCACGTGTTGTAGATGGGCGCGTAGGTGTCGCTCAGCAGCTGGGCCTGACGGCAGACGATCTCGGCGAGGTCGAAGGCCGCCGGATTGTTGCGCAGACCGCTCGTGTAGTAGAGCAGCGCCATCTGGTTGTAGGCCGCCATGTCGTCGGAGTCGATGGCGAGCGCGCGGCGGAGGTTGTTGAGCGCCTCGGTCTCGGTGGCCGTCCGCGCGTCACCCGACTGGCCGGCGGCCTCGCGGCGCTGGAGGATGGCGAGGTTGGTGTAGCCCGACGCACAGGTGGCCGGGTTCTCTTCGATGGCCCGGGCGAAGGCCGTGCGGGCCTCGGCCACGTTGCCGGCCTCGAGGGACATCAGGCCGAGCGCCACACGCGGCTTGCACATGGTGGCCGTGACGGAGAGGGCGCGCTCGTAGTGCTCACGCGCTTCCGACGTGTCGCCACAGCGCGACGCCGTGAGACCCGCCATGTAGTGGGCCTCGGCGAGCGAGCGCTGCGCGCTGATGGTGCGCTGGTAGGCCCCGATGACCTCTTCGCAGCGGCTGTCGTTCCAGCCTTGCGTCTCGTAGCGGTTGAAGAGCTCGTTCGCGTTGGTCCAGCGGTTGTGAGCCTCGACCGAGACCGCGTCGCCCGAGGCGCTGGTCACTTCCGTGCCCGTCTCGGTGACGGCCGTCTCGCCGCCGCTGCTGCCCTCGCCGCCACCGCCGCCGCCGCCGCCGCAGCCGGAACCCGCTGCGGCCAGCCCGATGAGGAGGAGGCCCGTGTTGATGTGTCGAAAGGACTTCATGACTGACCTCCCGCGGCGGGCGCTGCGGTTGTGGTGGTGGCGGCATCGCTGCCGGCCGTGTCTTCGCCGTCGCCCGAGCCCAGCTCTTCCATGCCGGGACGGGACGAGGGCTCCACGATGTAGTTGGGCGGACCGCGGAGCTCGGCCGACATCGGGTACTCGCGCGGGTTGAGGCGGTTCAGGTTCGTCTCGCAAGCGCGCGACCACTGATTGAACCAGCGGACGTTGGTGGCCGTGGTCAGACAGAAGCGGTACTTGTCGATGGCTTCACGGAGGTAGGGCTCCGACGCACCGTCGAGTGCCTCGGTGTAGATGCCGTAGAGCTCTTCGTCGGCCTCGATCTCGGCCGGGATGGGCGCCTCGCGGAAGTTCTGCACGAAGCGGTCGAACATCTCACCGATGCGCGAAGCCGCCGCGATCTGCCACGGGGGCGAGTCGATGGCGCCGGTACCCTCGACCGTCACGGTGACCGTGGCGATCTTGTTGTACTCGGTGATGGCGGCCGTGATGGCCGCCGCCTTGCGCTGGTACCACTGCGTGAACTCACCCTGCGACCAGGCCGTGACGCGCGCGAGGCTGCGACCGCCGTGGTACTCGGGGAAGCGAATGGCCTGGGCTTCCTGGAACTTGTACTCGGCCAGGTAGAACAGGGCCTCCGCCGTGGCGTCGACCGCCTGGCGAACCCACTGGATGCGCTCCTCCTGCGAGACGTCCTCGAGACCGAGGATGCGCTGGGCCGCGCCGCGCTGCCAGGCCTGAGCCGCCGCGCGGAAGCTCGAGGCCGCCCCACCCTGGTCGTCCTGCTGCCACATCGCACGACCGATGGCCGTGTTGGCCTGGATGATCTGATGAGGCGCCGCGGTGCGCGCGAAGTCGCGCAAGAAGTGCCGGTAGTACCGGATGGTGTGGTCGCGCTGCTCGGTGCGCTCGTAGATGGCGCCGATCGAGAAGTGAACCTGCGCCGTCTCACGCTGACGCGTGCGACCGTAGTTCGTGGAGAACAACTCGGCGTTGGCGAGCGCCTGCTCCGTGTCTCCGAGACCCATGCGGAACAGCGTGGCGTTGCGGAGGGCGTCCGGCGCGCTGGGGCAGAGGCTCGCGGCACGGTCGGCGTCCGAGCAGTCGGTGCCGTCCATGCGCGGGTACTCACGAGCGAAGCGCTCGTAGAATTCCGCGGCTCGCTCGTAGAAGGCCAGCGACTGGTAGTTGGCGCCGATCAGGTAGATCGACTTGGCGGCCAGCGGGCTCTCCGGGTGCAGGCGAATCAGGTTCTGACGTGCCTGGATGGCGAGACCGACCAGGTTGGCGGCCTCGAGGTTGAGCGCCGCGTTCCAGAGGAGCTGGTCCTTGTCGCCGCAGTTCTCGAACTGCACGTAGATGTCGCGGTAGACACCGGCGGCCTCGCGGTACTGGTGGTTGCGCTCGAAGAGTTCGGCCTGCTTACGACGAAGCTGGCAGCGGATGGTCTCGAGCACCGGGCAGAGGTCCGCGTGCTCGCTGGCGTTCGCGCCGCAGTAGAGGCGCGCCAGCGGGTCGATGGCGCCTTCCATCTCGGTCAGACAGGCGGAGTTGCCCGTGCCGATCTGGGTGCCCAACACGTTGAGGCTGTCGAGGTAGAGGTTGGCCGCGAACTCGGCCTGCTCCGCCTGCGGGTGGTTCATCGCGATGTCGCGGAACGCCACGGCGGCCTCCTGGAAGTGGTTGGCCTCGTAGTAGATGCGGGCGCGACGGTACTTGACCATCACGACCTCGTCGGCCTCGGTGACGAAGCACAGGTAGCGGTTGAACGACCGCACCATGCCAGCCTCGAGCGGCGTGAACTCGCGGGGAGCGTAGGCCGCCGCGGCCTCCGGGCTTCCCTCGGGCACGGCCGCACGGACCTGGCCCTCACGGCTCTGGTACTGCGCCTGGTACAAGTTGTTGTAGCAGAGCACGGCGGCGTAGGCGGCATCGGCCGTGTACTCGCCGCGCGGGTTGAGCGTGACGACCTGGTCGAAAGCCGGACCGCAGCGCTCCCAGTCCTGCGCCTTCCAGAGCAGCTCGGCGGCGTAATAGCTGATGCGATAGCGCGTCGGCCGGTCACGCTCGTCGATGTCGGAGAACTGCAGGCTGTCGAGGTCCGGGTAGCCGTCCAGGATGAGCTGGTACAGCGCGGCCGCAGCGCGCATGGTCTCCACGTTGTTGGTGCCCGGGTGCTCGTCGTCGGCGCCCACGGCTTCACGGTGCAGACCAACGGCCTGCCAGAAGAGCACGGTGGCCGTCTCGGCCTTGCACTCGTTGCGCGCGGCCTCGGGGTGCGTGGTGTCGGCCACGAAGCGCGACTGGATGTCGCGCAAGCGGCTGAGCTCGCGCACGTGGGCCTGGCGGTCCGAGTTCTTCGACAGCGTCGCGTTCGTGACCTTCGACTGCCACTTGCAGAGGTTGTCGCTGTTGGGCTGCTCGGCCATCAGCTGGTGGTAGACGGCGATGGTCTCGTCCCAGTGACCCGTGTCGTAGTACTGCTCGCCCAGCGACTCGAGCATGCGGTAGGCCTCGGCGTTGTCCGTGGCGTAGCGCTGGAAGAAGCGGAGCGCTTGGTTGGGCGAGCCCGTCCGCGCGTACGGCATGATCAGCTCGAGGCGCGCCTTGCGGGCGAGGTTGCCACCGTCCGTGGCCGCTTCGTTCTGCGTGGCGAACTCGATGACCTGCACGAAGGCGCGCAGCGAGCCCTGGAAGTTCTCGTTGTTGTACTGGGCCCACGCGGTCTTGTAGAGCGCGTAGCCGTAGACCGAGTTGTTCTCGGGCGGATACTCCACGACCTTCGAGTAGAAGCGGAGCGCCGCCTCCATGTCGCCCTCGTCGAAGTAGTACTCGCCGAAGCTGAGGTACGCGTGCGGCACGAAGCGGCTGGTGGGGTAGTCCTGGATGAGCTTCAGGTACACCTCACGCGCCTGGTCGTGCTCGCGGATCTCGCTGAGGCCGAAGGCCAGCGAGAAGAGCACCTCGTCCATGCGCGGGTAGTCCGCGTGCTCGGTCATGAGCTGGTAGTAGGCGCGGATGGTGTCGCGCTGCGCCTCGCTCAGGCGGTCACGTGCGGCCTGCTGGCCCTGGCGCTGCGTGGTGCACTGCTGACGGTTCGGCGTCTCGGTGCAGTGCTGGTAGATGGGGTCGTTGAACGACTGTACGTCCGCGTTGAGCGCGGCCTGGAACTCGAACAACGTGGACGCGAGGCGCAGGAGGATCTCCGGGCGGCGCGGGTCGGTCTGACGCGTGTTGCGGATGAGGCGACGCAGCAGCGTGACCTCCTGCTCCACGAGCGCGCGCTGACGAGCCTGGATCTGGGCACCACGCGCCTCGGCTTGGCGGTCGATGACGTATCCGCCAGTAGCCGGCGCGTCGGAAGCTTCCTGCTGGGGAGCGCCGCCGGCGGGCGCACGGGTGCCTGCACGCACGTCACGACGCTCGAGGCCTTCCTGACACTGCTCGACCTCCTCGCGGACGTTGGTCGGGATGCAGACTCCGCCCGTTTGCGCGGACGCCGTGAGCGGGGCGACCGCCGCCGCGCCAAAGGGCGCCGCGACGGCCAAGAGAACACCAATGAGTGAGATTCGATTCTGTTTCATTGCTCACCTACCGCACTGGTTGGTGACCTGCTGACGGTAGAAGCCCAGCTCGTCGCGCCAGTACTCACCATCGAAGGGCCACATTTGGTGCTCTTCGTCCACCACGACATCGCCCTGCGCGGCAGACGCGATCTCGGAGAACTGATCCTGGGTCTCTTGGTCGAGCTCGTCGCGCCGGAAGGACACGATCTCGACCTCGACGGTGTCGACCTGGTTGCTCAGGTCCATCAGCTCGTCGATCAAGCGGTTGTAGCGGCCGCGCGCGAGGTCACCCGTCTGGTCGACGGCGAAGGACTTCGCGAGGGCCACGTCCTGGAGGACGCGGCTGCCGGCGCCCGAGTTCTGGAAGGCTTCCGTCATCTCGCCCAAGCGCGCCTCTTCGGCGTCGAGGACGCGGACGTACTCCACGTTCTGGAGCAGCGTGCGGTCGGACATGGCCGACGACACGAGACCGCGGATGCGCGGCGAAAGCTCGGCCTCGCCGGAGCGGACGCGCGTGAGGAACTCGAAGAAGGCCGTGTTGTCCTGGAAGTTCTGCAGGGTGGCCTCGAGCTCGTCACGAACGGGGTCGTAGCGCTCGTGGAACTGGCGGATGGTGGCCTCGGCGTTGTCGATCTGGCAGTTGACGAAGAAGGTCACGGCCTTGATGACGAGCGCCTCGGGGTAGTACGCCTGCGGGAAGTAGGGGGACTCGAGGCTGTGCACGTTGCCGAGCGCGCGCGAGAACTGGTCAGCCAGGAAGAAGGCCCAGCTCGACTCGAACATGGCGTCGAGCCAGTACTCGCTCGAGACCGAGACCTGGTTCCAGCTCTCGACGGCCTGACCGAGCAGCGTGCCGTCCACTTCGCGATCGCCCGTGGCCTGGTCAACGCGGTTGGCGGCGGTGTAGTAGACGCGCGCCAGCGAGATCCACGCGAGGTTGCGGACGCGGTCGGGGTCCTCGGTCTGGACGCTGCCGTCATCGAGACCCTCGAGGATGGCGCGCAGCGCGCGAACGGCCGGACGGGCACGGCGCAGGCGAACGTTGGTGATGCCCTGGAAGAACTTCGCGTCCACGAAGTAGATGGAGCTGGGGGCCACGCGCCCGAAGAGCTCGGCCGCCTGCTCGAAGTCGCCGTCCTGGTAGAGGTAGCGGCCCATCAGGTAGAGGAGCTGGTTGTAGAGTTCGACCGACGCGGGCGTGTTGAACGCCTCGAGCGACGCCACGCCATAGCGGCCGATCTTCTCGATGATGCCGGCGGGCTCGGGCAGCTGCGACGCAAGCTGGACGAGCCACTGCAGCGTCTCCGCGAAGAAGAGGTGACCCTCGCCCAGGGCGCCGATCTCGTCGAAGATCACCAGCGCCGACTGGTAGAAGCGCAGGTGGTAGAAGCACTTGCCCAGGAAGAACTGCGCCTTGTGCACGTTGCCGGGACCGTCGGTGGTCTCGCCATCGATGATGCGCTGGAAGATGATGGCCGCCGGGGCGTACTCGTTGGCGGCATAGAGACGCAGCGCCTCGGTCAGCTCGGGTGACGGAGTGCTCTCGGTTGGAGCCTGTGGCACCACCGCGACCTCTTCCTCACCGAACGACATGTCGGCTTGTGCCGAGGCGGAAGACGATGTCCCCGCCATCAGCATCGCGGTCATCAACATCCAGGTTCCCAGTAGACTGCAACGAGTCATCGTGTCGCTCCTCAAGGCGGACCAACCTTTCATGCGGGCGGGGAAGCAGTGGCCTCCCCTAAAACGTCAACAAAAACGGCGAGTTGGACCTAAATCGGGAGGCCATCATAAGAAGACCTCGCAACGAATGTCAAGCGTATCCTTCGTGGGATCCCACCCGTTCCGGTGTTGGCCCGATTGTCGTTCGTGCAGCTTGACTCTCTCGCTCGGGATTGAGTAGGGTCCGTTCTCGCTAGACGCGCCGTTCGTCGCAGCGTCTGGGCGCCCGCAAATCATCTGGAGCATCGATGTCTCAGCTTCTTCCCCGTTCCTCCAAGCTTCTGTGGACCGCCGCGCTGATGATCCTTGCGATCTCCGTGGTGGGCTGTAAGGCCGGCACCGGCGTCGGCGATCCCTGCGATCCCGAGAGCGTCCCCATGGGTGGCTTCGACCCACAGGAGGTCTACCTCGAGACGAACTCCGTGCAGTGCCGCACCCGCGTCTGCATGGTGTACGAGCTCGATGGCCTCCCGGACAGCGACGCCGATCTGGAGCGGGTCTACTGCACGTGTCGCTGTGACGCGCCGGCCGGTTCCGACACTCCCACCTGCAACTGTCCGAGCGGCTTCGTGTGCGAGACCATCCTCGAGCAGGGCGGCACCGGCATTCGGGGCGGCTACTGCGTGCTGGAGGAGCAGGCCAACCCGACCGCGCCCTGACCTGCCCTTGGCACGGAGAGAGAGGCGTCACCCGTGCGGGTGGCGCCTTTTTTCATGGCCTGCGGCGCCGTGCTCCGAACGGCATCCGGGGGGGCGGCTGAGCCTGGGCCTGCGCAGCCTTTCACATCGCGCCCTCGTAGTACTCCATGCGGGGCGCCCCGCCGGGACCATCGAAGGTCAGCGCCGCCGCGTCGAGGCGAACCGGCTGCCCGCCCCGCCCTTCCCGGTGCATCCACGCGCGCGTAGCCTCGCGCACCCGCGCGATCTTCACGTGCGAGATGGTCTCCCCGGGGGTCCCGAAGCGGTCGCTCCTGCGGGCGCGCACCTCGCAGACGACCAGCAGGCCGTCGCGCTCCGCCACCACGTCGAGCTCGAGCCTCCCCGCCCGAACGTTCATCCCCACGATGCGAAACCCCTTCCGCATCAAGTGCCGCGCGACCAGCTGCTCCGCGCGACGTGCCATCTCTTGCCGAGCGGTCGTCATGCGGGCCTCATCGGCCCGAGACTCAGTCGATTGCGGCCTGCATGCGATCTCGCACGCCCTTGATGGCCGCGAGCTGCTCGGCGGCCACGCCGGCCTCACGCGCGTGCGAGATGGCGGCATCGAGCTCCGCGATCTCCTTGGCCTGCGCCGCGCGCAGCGAGTTGATCATCTCGGCGAAGGCCTCGAAGACCTCCTGGAGCTCGTCGCCCTTGCGCAAGTGCCCCATGATCTTGAGCTTTCCGGCCGCCACTTCGTGGATGAGCTTGCGGAGCTTGTAGGCGGGGCCCACCAGCCGGTGCGTGACGATGATGCCCGTGAACCCCAGCACCAGGCCCATCAGCACGATGCCGCCGACGATGCCGAGGAGCACCTCGCGGTCGCGCTCCGCCGAGAACTGCTCCAGGTTGGTCTGGGTGGCCGAGTCCATCTCCATCATGGCCATCGTGATGGTGAGGCTCTCGGTCTGCGCCTTGGACGAGCGGTAGGCGAACGTGCCGAGCACGGACGCGACCACCACCGTCACCAGCACCACCATGCCCGTGTACTTGAGCTGGAAGCGCGGATCGAGCAGGTAGTTCCGCAGGTGGCGCTTGGGTTTTCCGCCGCTGGGCGGGCTCGGAGGCGTTGATGCCGGGGAAGTCATAGGGTGTTCATCCACGAAACCGGAACGGTTGGGTCGGTACGGCGCCTGCCGATCGTAAGCCGCTCACGACGCCGGCTCAACTTCTCGGTGAGGCGAGGTCAGCGCGAGGCACGGGCGCCGCTGGCCTCCATGGCCTGCGGCAAGCGTCGCAGCGAACCCTGAATGGCGCCCTGGATGGCGCGGCGGACGGCGTCGGGCCCGCTCGAGTTGGGGACCCGTGCCGAGCCGCTGAGCATGGCCCGCATGTCACGGCCCGGGTACGACGCGAGGATGATGGACACGCGCGCGGACGTTCCGCTGGCCGCTTGCTCGACGCTGACGACCGACGCGTCGATGTAGTACCCGACGAGCTGATTGGACCGCAGGGCCCGCGTGGTGGCAGCCGCGGCCTCGCCGTTGGGGGCGAGGACCACGCCCTCCACGCCACCGACCTGCGAGGAGATGTAGTTCTGCAGCTCCGTCAGCTCACCCGCGCTGAGCGTGGAGGAGTTGTCGCCGGGCAGGCCGATGCCCACGTAGTAGCGCGGGGTGCCGGTGGAGCGGGGCGTGACGGTGGCCGCCGCGGCCGTGGTGCTGCTGGCCGCCGCGGCCGTGGGTCCGCGGGTCACTGCGACGCGGGCGGTTCCGGCGGGCGCTCGCTCGAGCGCGGTGATGGC
>CAZEAA010000216.1:2404-10151 GCA_964510015.1 uncultured Sandaracinaceae bacterium | reverse complement strand
GCCAGAAGTTGCCGGCCACACCCTCGGGCGCGGTGAACGTGACGCTGGCTCCCGTGGGCGCGTACACCGACACGAGATCGTGGCCCGTGTTGGGGTTGTTGATCGCGTTGAGCGCGTAGCCGCCCGCACGGAAGCGCGTCCCGAGGGCGAACGTCCCCTCCTTGATGGAGGCTGAGTCCTGCCAGGGTCCGGTGATCATGCGGGTGGCGATGAAGAGGTCGTTGTTCGCCTCGATGAAGACGCCGCGCGTCTCGACCGTGTGGTAGTTGGCGGAGACTCCGTTCGCGGTGGAGAGCGCGATGATGGTGGGCGCGCCCGGGGTGGCGCTGAACGCGACCGGAGCTCCGGCGCCGAAGCGATACGTGCCGCTGACCGTGCCGACGGAGGACGAAATGACGAGGTCCCAACCCACCTGGCCCGCGAAGTTCGTCGGGGTGGGCGAGTGCGGCGGCACGTAATAGCAGCGCTGCCCCGCAGGACAGCTCTGCGCCGCAGCGTCTGCCGGCGCGCCGAGCACGAAGGCGGCCAACATCGCGAGGGCGGCGAGCGCACCTGGGATCCTGGGAGCGCGCGCGGCCCTCATGTCAGTCGGCCTCGCCGAGCAACGCCCTCCATCTCCCTCGAGTCTCGTCGCCATGTTGTGACTTGCCTTCCTACCGGGGAACCCCGGACCTCACGGACCGCACGCGTACCACCGTTTGGGGACACACCGCAAACGATTTCATGAGATTCTATTGCGGCTTCACATTTCTATGCAACCGAGAAGATTCCGGCCTCGTACGGGGCTCCGTCAGCCCGAGCGAGGCAGCCCTGCCCCCATGTGCAGCGCCTTCATCACACGGTCTCTGTAGCCCAGCGTACTGGACGACACGACGCGGAAGACCGCCCGCTGGATGCGCCAACCGGCCTCGGTCTTCACGTATTCGTCTGTGTAATACCCGCCGATGATGTTCAGGACCTGCATGGAGGTATCCAGCAGGTGGTAGGTCAGCCCCCAGATGCCGGTGGCGCGGCCATCCGGTAGCACGTCGATCTGCGGCGGACCGCCGTGGTGGATCTCCACGATGTTGGGCTGGCAGCCCACCTTCTCGAACACGGCATAGAGGTCGTCACGGTGCCGCACGAGCCCCACCGGGCCGTCGTAGTCGATCAGCACCTCGCCCTCCACGAAGCAGTCGCGCACGGCCTCCACGTTCTTCTGGTCGCAGCTGTACCAGTAGTGGGCCTTCAGCTTCTTGATGGCCTCGATGTCCTCGAGGCGCTCGATGCGGCGCAGCAGCGTGTCGTCCATGCGGCGACACTAGCGCGGCCGGGGTCAGATGTGGCCGAACATCGCGTCGAGCGCGAGCATGGAGACCCAGGCGAGGCCCGCGCTGGCGGGCAGCGTGACCACCCAGGCGACGAGGATGTTGGTGGCCACGCCCCAGCGCACCGCCGAGAGCCGCTTGCTGGCGCCCACGCCCATGATGCAGGCGTTGATGCAGTGCGTGGTGGAGACGGGGATGCCCAGCTGGCTGGCGGCCAAGATGGTGACCGCGCCGCTGGTCTCGGCCGCGAAGCCCTGCAGCGGCGAGATGCGGATGATCTTGGTGCCCATCGTCTTGATGATGCGCTTGCCGCCCGCCGCCGTGCCGAGGCCGATGGCCGCCGCGCACACGACGACCACCCACTGCGGCACACTCTCGGGCGTGGTGGGCAGCATCCACTCCGGCACGCCCTCGTGACCGCCGGCCATGAAAGCCACCAGCGCCAGGGTGATGATGCCCATGGACTTCTGCGCGTCGTTCGAGCCGTGCGAGAAGGCCATCATCATGGCGGAGAGCAGCTGCAGGCGCCGCGAGATGGTGTGCACGATGGCGGGCTTGAAGCGCCGGAAGAACCAGGTGAGCCCCACCATGAAGAAGAAGGCCAGCACGAAGCCGAGCGTGGGCGAGGCCACGAGCGGGACGAGGATCTTCTTGACCAGGGCGCCCCACTTGAAGGCCTCCACGCCCCCATGCGCCACGACCGCGCCACACAGGCCGCCGACCAGCGCGTGACTGGAGCTGGAGGGGATGCCGTACCACCACGTGATCAGGTTCCACACGCAGGCGCCGACGAGCGCTGCCAACACGACCAGCTGGGTGACCCCGGCCGGGTCTGCGAAGCCGCTGGCGATGGTCTTGGCGACCGCGGTGCCCGTGATGGCCCCCCCGAAGTTGAGGAGGGCGGCGAGCATCACGGCCGTGCGCAGCGGCAACACGCCGGTGGACACCACGGTCGCGATGGCGTTCGCGGCGTCGTGGAAGCCGTTGATGTAGTCGAAGATGATGGCGGCCACGATGACCGCGATGAGCAGGCTAACCATGCTTCACGGCGAGGTTGCGCAGCGTGTGGGCCACGCGGTCGAAGCGGTCCACGGCGTTCTCGAGCGAGTCGAGCACTTCTTTCTCGCGCAGCAGCACCTTCGCTTCGACCGTGGGGTCGTGGAAGAGCTTGCTCACGGCGGCGCGGAAGACGGTGTCTCCCTCCTTCTCGAGCGCACGCAGGTTGCGAGACTCCTCGATGAGCTTGCCGTACTGCCGCTTGCGGAGCGCCGGCATGGTGCGCGCCAAGACGGCGGAGCACTTCTCGAGGGTCTCGATCAAGCCGACCATGGGCTCGGTGGGCCGCTCCACGCCGTAGAGCACGCAGACGCGCGCGGCGTGGTTCATCATGTCGATGATGTCGTCCAGCTCGGTGGCCAGGAGGTGCAGGTCCTCGCGGTCGAGCGGCGTGACGAAGGTGCGCGCCAGGGCGTCCTCCATCTCGAACAGCACCGCGTCGGCGGTGTGCTCGATGACCTGCACGGCCTCGCGCACTTCGGCCGCCGTGACGTGCGCCTCGCGGAAGCGGAGCAGCGCCGTCGCGCACTCTTGAGCCAGGTTCGCCTGACGCTCGAGGAACGTGAAAAAGTGGTCCTCTTTGGGCAGGAACCAGTCGATGACTGCTTGGAGGCTCATGAGCGGCGTGGTTAGAGGTTGTGCGCCGTTTGGTCAAGCGCCGCCGAGCAAAACGCTGGCCTGCGCCTCACTCCGCAGCCTGATCATGCGACGATTCGTGGCCTTCGACGTCGTCGGATTCTGCGCGGTGCGGCATGGCCGGGAGGTCCTCGCCGGCCGCGTCGTCGTGAACCGCGCTGGCCGACGCCTCGATGGGGAGCTGCTCGCCCGCTGAACCGGGCGGACGGCCACGACGCTTCTTGGGCCCGCGGTCGCTGCTGGCGTCGCTCTGCCCCGAGCGGACGGCGCGCAGCGCTTGCTCGAGGTCGGCCTGGCCGCTGGCGAAGATGGAGGCATAGGCGAGGGCGCGACCTGCGCTCGCGTTCAGCACCGCGGCGGCTTCACGCGTGTCCATGCGGGCACGCTCGAGCTCCCGCTCCAGCGCCTCGACCTCGGCCTGGCACACCAACAGCACGTGAACGTCGGCTTCCAGGCGGTCACGGTCCATGTCCGGAAAGCGGACCTCGGCGAACGCCCCGCGGAACAGCTGCAGCACGTCCTGCGCCAGCGGCGGCGTGGGGTCGAAGTGCACGTGCACGACACCGAGCGGAGCGCTCGACCCCGTGGCAGGCGCGAGGGCGGGTGAGTGCGGAGAGGAGGTGTCGGTGGTGGAACGGCTGTCTCGGCTGGGCTGGCTCATGTCACGACCTCGGGCTGCGCTTCGCTAGAAGCTGTACACCCGTTCAGTACACCAGGAGCCCCCGCAGGGCAAGCCCGTTCTGCGCCCTAATCGTCGTCGCCCTCGTCCACCATGCCCTGATAGTAGAAGCGCTCCTCCACGATGCGGTCAGCGGCCCAGCGCTGAACCGCCACCTCTTCGAGCCGCAGGAACGTGCCCTCCTGGGTCTTGATGCGGATGAGCCACTCTACGAACACGCGCCCGGTCGCCTCGTCACACGCGGTGGCCAGCGCCTTCGCGAGCGGGGGCTCGGGGTACTGCGCGAGCGCCTCGCGCTCGAAGCGGGCGCACTTGTCGCGGCCGGCACGCGCCATCTCGCGGTTCTCGAACACCACCACGTCCTCGGCGTAGAACTGCTCGATGGCCTGCACCGTCTGGCCACGCTCCACGAGCTGGATGAACTGAGTGACGTGGGCGCGTAGTGACATGCCTGGGCTCCGGGGTTCTGGCAGACTCTTCGCACCGATGCGCCCGCGTTGCACTCACTTCCTGCTTGGCGCGGCGTCGGTCTTCTCCGCGTTGCTCACCGGCTGCGGTTCCAACAGCCCGGACCCGGCGCCGCAGCCGCCCGTGCTGCCGGTCCCCGCCGAGCCGGATGAGCTGCCCGCTGGTGTCACGCTGGGTCGCGTCATGCACCTGGGTGCGCCCTTCACCGTGGCCTCGGTGGACCTCCGGCAGGCGGCCCTCGACCTCTACGGACAAGACCCCGAGCACGGCGCGGTGCAGAGCATCCCGGGCCTGCGTGCGTGGCTGCGCTCGCAGGGGCGGCGCCTGGTGCTGGCCACCAACAGCGGCATATACGAGACCGACGGCCGCCCGCTCGGCCTGCACATCGAGCGTGGCCGCGAGCTCATGCCGCTGAACACGCGCAGCGGCGAAGGGAACTTCTACCTGCAGCCGGGCGCGGTGTTCTACGTGGACGGCGCCGCCGGGAGCGAGCGCGCGCACGTCGTCGAGACCAGCACCTTCGCCGAGGACGCGGCGGGGGTGCGCCTGGCCACCCAGTCGGGTCCCGCTCTGCTCTTGAACGGCGAGCTGCACCCGCGCTTCCTGCCGGACGCGACCAGCCTCAAGCTGCGCAGCGGCATCGGGGTCGCGAGCGGCTCGCCCCACGTGGTGCACATCGCCATCTCGGACGGCACCGTGCGCTTTCACGACTTCGCCACGCTGTTCCGCGACGCCCTCGGTTGCACGGACGCCCTCTATCTGGACGGCACGGTCTCCGTGCTGAACGCCCCCGGCCGGCGGGGCGACGCGCACGCGCAGGGGGTCTTCGGCGGAATCTTGGTCGTCAGCGAGCCGCTTCCCATGTAGGATGGCGCCCTACTTTTCGAAGGAGCGGTGAGCATGGGTTCGCAGAAGTGTTTGTTGTCCTACGTTTTCGCGCTGGTCCTGGCGACCTCGGGCTGCGGGCCCGCGGTGGGTGACGACTGCCAGGCCGAGCAGAGCGCTTGCCTCGACGCCACCACGCAGCTGGTCTGCCAGGGCGGCAAGTTCATTGCCACGCCGTGTCGCGGCACCGCCGGCTGCGCCGCGCAGGGCGCGCTGGTCACATGCGACATCTCCGCCAACCAGGCCGGCGACGCGTGCTCCACGGACGACAACGACAACGGCGCGTGCTCGGTCGACCGCCAGTCGATGGTCCTGTGCGAGGCCGGCGCCTACAAGGTGGTGCCCTGCCGCGGCGCGCGTCACTGCGAGCAACAGGGCCCGTTCCGCGCGGTGTGCGACACCTCCATCGCGGCGGCCAACGACGAGTGCGAAGCCGACGAGGCGGCCTGCTCGGCCGACGGGCAGTCGATGCTGACGTGCACCAACGGCCGCATGGCTGCGGGGTCGCCATGCCGCGGCGCGAACCACTGCCAGGTGCAGGGCAACCGCATCAACTGCGATGCGTCGGTGACCGAGGTGGGCGACGCGTGCGACTCCGACGCGGGCGCGTCGTGCAGCGCCGACGGTCAGAACCTCATGCACTGCGTGGACGGCCGCATCGCCGTGCAGGTGCCGTGTCGCGGGCCCCAGCACTGCCGCGTGTCGGGGCGCAACATCGACTGCGACACCAGCCTGGCGCAAGTGGGTGATCCGTGTGAGGGCAGCAACGCCACGTGCCGCATGGACGGACTCGCGCTGCTGGAGTGCAGCGGTGGGGTGTACGCGCAGACGCGCGAGTGCGCGCCGTGCGCGGTGGCGAACAATCGCGTCACCTGCGGCGAGTGACCGAATGTCAGGGAGGAAATCGCCGAAGCGCGCGAGCTGAGGCGGGCCAGGACGGCAGGGCTGTGCAACGATGACCTCGATGCAGAACGGCCTTCCGTCCTTGCCCTTGGTGCTCCTCCTGACCGCGTGCGGGGGCGGTGCAGCCACGTCGTCCACCGCCGAGCCGTCCGCGCCAGCGCCCGAGCCCGTGACGGGCATCGGTCCCTTCCAGCTGGGCATGTCCGCGGTGGAGCTGCGCCTCGCGTGCGCCGACAGCGAAGGCCGTGACTGGCTGCCCAACCGGCACGCGTTCACGCGCGGCTGCGAGGTCAACATCGACGTCGACGGCGTCCGGTTCCAGCGCTTCGAGATGCGTCTCGACGGCGCGGCCGGGAACCTGATGCGCATCCGAGGCCACGCCGAGCACGCGAACCCCGCGCAGGCCGCGGAGGCGTTTCCAGGCGCCGAGATCGTGGTGGTGGAAGACGTGGTGCTGGTCACCGTGCAGAGCGGCGCGGGCACCGCCCCCGAGAGCGTTACGCCGGATCCAAGCGCAGCAGCACGTCCCCCCGAGTGACGTCTTCGCCATCGGCGGGCACCACCTGCACCACGCGCACGCGCTCGGGCAGGTCGTCGCCGCTGAGCGCGAGGCGGTTGAAGGTCTTCATGACCTCCAGCAAGCACACCGTCTGACCGCGCGTGAGCGTGGCACCCACCTCGGCGAACGCGGGCTTGTCGGGGCCGGGCCGCAGGTAGAAGCGGCCGCTCATGGGCGCGCGGAACGTGAGGCCCGTGGCCGCGCCGGTGCCGGCCTGGCTGCCGCTCGCGTCGGCGCCCGTGCCTTCAAGCGGTGAGAGCTCGAGCAGGCGCGCGCCGAAGTCCACGTTGGGCTCGCGCTCGTGGGCGAAGAGCCGCGCGCGCACGCGGCCTGCGATGCCAGCGGGCAGCACCAAGCGGTGGTCCACGCCGAGCACGCTCAGCACGCCGCAGCTCACCTCGTCACCGCCGGTGGACAGCAGCGCCGCGCCCACGCTCGGGCCCAAGCGCCACGCACCCACGCCGGGCGACGTGATCGCGATGCTTCCGTCGTCGGCGCGCAGCACACCCACGCGCAGCTTCGTCTCGGTCGAGCTCATCGTGCGGCTCCTCGGGCGACGGCGCGGGAGAGCGCGTCGAGATCGTGTAGGCTCCAGATGCGGGGGTTCTTCACGCGCCGGTAGCCGTAGCCCTGGTAGCTGGCCTCCACCAAGAGCTCGAGCCACGCGCGCAGCTCGCCGAGCGGGATGATCTCGTCGGTGTCCATCTGCGCCGCGGCCACGTACGGATCCATGTCCGCCTCGATGCGCTCCTGCGTCTCGCGCATGCCCTTCTCGATGGCGGCGCGCTCCGCGGGGTCCTGCGTCATGATCTCGAAGTCGTCGTCGAGCTTGGTGTTGTAGGTGGCGATGGCCAGCGTGCGGCCGTCCATCACGCTGAGGCGCGACGCCGGCGTCGACAGCTGCACCACCGGGTCGTAGGGCAGGCCCGCCATGGCGTAGTAGCCCGCGCCCGAGGCCTTGCGCAGCAGCACCGTGAACATGGGCGTCTCGTTGGTGCTGTTGGTGTAGATGAGGTTGCTGCCACAGCCCAAGAGGCCGTGGCGCTCGGCCTCCGCGCCGATGTCGAAGCCGCTGATGTCCTGCAGCCACAGGATGGGCAGACCGTCGCTGTTGCAGGCGCGCGAGAAGGCGCTGATCTTCGCGATGCCGTCGCGGTAGAGGGCACCGCCGGCGCGCACCTCGCCCGGATGGTCGGGGTCGTCCACCAGGCCCTGGCGGTTGAGGATGAAGCCCGCGTACAGGCCACCCACGCG
>CAZEAA010000216.1:0-2304 GCA_964510015.1 uncultured Sandaracinaceae bacterium | reverse complement strand
GCCAGCAGCGTCTCGTCGTCCGGCACGCGCACGTCGGCGCAGCCCGACTGGTGCACGTGCACCTCGGGCCCGCCGATGTCGAGCGACGTGATCTTGGTGCTCTTCGCGCCCTTGATGAGCGCCGCGCCCGCGATGACCATGTAGGCCTGCTCGGTCATGTAGACGCGGTCGCTGATGAGCGGCATGTAGCCGCCGCCCGCGATGCAGTCCCCGAAGACGCCTGCCACCTGCGGCACGCCCGCGTCGCTCAGCAGGCTGTTCATCTTGAAGATGTGCCCGGCCCCGCGCTGCCCCGAGAAGCTGCGGCGCTGCTCGGGCAGGTAGAGCCCGCTGCAGTCCACCAGGTACAGGGTGGGCAGGCGGAGCTTCAGCGCGATGCCCTGCGCGCGCTGGATCTTCTCGGGGGTGCGTGGCCACCAAGCGCCCGACGCCACCGTGTTGTCGTTGGCGATGATCACGCAGATGCGACCGTGCACGCGGCCGAACACGGTGACGACGCCTGCCGCGGGGCTCGTGAGCTTCCCGAACTGCTCGCCGTAGTTCACGAACGTGCCCACTTCGAAGAGCTCGCTGCCCTCGTCGCACAGCGCCACCAAGCGCTCGCGCGTGGTCATCTTCTGCTTCTCGCGCACGCGCGCGGCGTACTTCTCGCCCCAGCCCTCACGCACCTCTCTGCGGCGCTCGGCCAGCTTGGCTTCGTGCTCGGCGTAGCCCGCGCGCAGCTCCTTGAAGGTCAGGTCGTCCACCACGCTCTCGCGCGTGTGGCCCACGGGTGTCAGCTTCACGAACGCCATCAGCGTGCCTCGCTCGCGGGCCATCCAGGGATGCCCGAGGTGTCGTACTGGTTCGAGCGAAAGGCCGCCGAGCCCAAGATGGCGCGGTGCATCGCGGTGGTGGTGGGGACGCCCTCGCAGACGAGCTGCGAGAGCGCCTGGACCATGCGGTCCGCGGCTTCATCCCGTGTAGCCCCGCGCGTGATGACCTTGCAGAGCAGGCTGTCGTAGAAGGGCGGCACCTCGTAGCCAGCCTCGGCGTGCGTGTCCACGCGCACCTCGCCGGGCACCTGCGCGGGCAGGTCGAAGCGCTGCAAGAGACCAGGCGCCGGCTTGAAGCCCTCCGCGGGGTCTTCGGCGTTGATGCGGCACTCGATGGCATGGCCCGTGAGCGTGATGTCCGCCTGCGTGAACGACAGCCGGTGGCCGGCGGCCACGCGGATCTGCTCGGCCACCAGGTCCACGCCGCTGCGCATCTCGGACACCGAGTGCTCCACCTGCAGGCGAGTGTTCATCTCCATGAAGCGCAGCGTGCCGCCCTCGTCCAGCAGGAACTCCATGGTGCCCGCGCCCACGTAGCCAATCTGCTGGCATGCGCGCACGGCCGCCGCGAGCGTGCGCGCGAGCTCGGCGGGGTCCAAGCCCGGCGCAGGCGACTCTTCGATGAGCTTTTGGTGGTTGCGCTGCACCGAGCAGTCACGCTCGCCCAAGTGCACCACGTTGCCGTACTTGTCGGCCATGAGCTGCACCTCCACGTGGCGGCCCCGCTCGATGAGCTTCTCGAGGTACACGCGGTCGTCGGCGAAGCAAGCCAGCGCTTCACCGGAGGCGTCCTCGAAGGCCGCGCGAATCTCGGCGTCCGAGCGCGCGATGCGCATGCCGCGCCCGCCGCCGCCGCTCTCGGCCTTGAGCAGCACCGGGTAGCCCACCTCGCGCGCCACGCGCTGCGCGTCGTCGGCGTCGGCCAGGATGCCCTCGCTCCCGGGGATGAGGCTGAGGCCCGCCTTGCCCATGGCGCGCTTGGCGGGCGTCTTCTTGCCCATGAGCTGCATCACGGCGGGCGGCGGCCCGATGAAGGTGACGCCGTGCGCCGCGCACAGACCGGCGAAGACCGGGTTCTCGGAGAGAAAGCCCCAGCCCGGGTGCAGCAGCGAGCAGCGCGCCTGAACGGCCGCTTGGACCACGCGCGGCGCGTCCAGGTAGCTCTCGCTCGCGCGGCCCTTGCCGAGGACCACCACCTCGCGTCCCTTGGTGTAGGGAGCGTCACGATCCGCTTCGGAGACGCCGAACACGGGGGTGATGCCGAGCAGGTCACACGTGCGGGCGACTCGGGCGGCCACTTCACCGCGGTTGGCGATGAAGAGGCGGCGGACGCCAACTGGTACGTTCGGGGGGCTCATCGGGCGGGGAGTGTAACACGACTGAACCGTCATTCATCCGAATGGTCGCTCTTGGTGGGAGGCTAGCTGTGGCACAGGGTGAGGTGATCGTTCCGCCGGGGTGGGGGGGGGGGGGCGGGGGGGGCGGGCGG
>CAZEAA010000215.1:0-10176 GCA_964510015.1 uncultured Sandaracinaceae bacterium | reverse complement strand
CGCGTCATGCCGCTGATGGACTCGGGGGTCACGATCTTCAGCACAGGGTCGCGCTCGCCGCACACGAACAGGGCGGGGCACGCGATGGGCACGCGGCCGTAGTCGGGGTCGTGCTCCCAGTCGAGGTCGGTGACGCGGTAGCAGCTGAGCCCACCGATGAAGTGGCCCTCGACCGGACCGCGCGTGTACTCGGTCACGTAGACGTCCATGTCCGCCTCGCTCAGCCACGTCCAGGGGAGGGGCGGAGCGGGCTCGAGCACGTCCAGGTAGCCCGTGCCCTCGGCCGGGAAGCGCGTCCAATCCAGCAGGCGTCCGCGGCCGCTGAGCGCGTGGAAGAGGCGCGTCAGGAACTCGCGCGGCTGGCCGCCCAGCTCGGCCTCGGCGGGGCCCACCTGCTGGAAGTAGTGCATGTGGAAGAAGTGGCGCTTGGCGATGGCCGCGTAGCCTTCGCTCGGGCGCTTGCCGCGCTTGATGGCGTCCGCCGGGGGCTTGGCGTCCCCCTGCGGTGTTGCATCCGCAGGGCCCTTCGCCGCGCCGTCGTCCCTCGCGCCCGCGAACTGCACGCCGTAGGGCACCGCCAGCGACACCACGCCGGCCACGCGCTCGGGGTGATGCAGCGCCATGCAGAACGCGGCCTTCGCGCCAAAGTCGTGGCCCACGAACACCGCGCGCTCCGCGCCCAGCGCGTCGAGCACCGCAGCGAGGTCATCGGACACCACGCGGGCCTGATAGGCATCGAGTTCCAAGGGCCGGTCGCTCTGCCCGTAGCCCTTCATGTCGAACGCCACCGCGCGGTACCCCGCCGCGGCCAGCGCCGTCAGTTGATGACGCCAGCTGAACGCGAGCCCCGGAAACCCATGGCAGAAGACCACCAGCGGACCTGCTTCTCCCGCCGTGAGCGCGCTCAGAGAGAGGTCGCGCTCGGGCAGGTGCAGCAGGGTCCGCGTGATGGTCATCGGGGGCTTCCGGGGGTGAGACTCACTCTTCCGGCAGCATCGAGTTCAGGCGCGCCACGGCGTCGATGTAGCCTTCCACGAAGTCGTACACCACTTTGCCGGCGGGCTTCCGGGTCTTCATCATGCCCACCACCTGGCCCACGGGGGTGCCCAGCAGGTCGGCGGCCTCCGGCGTGTTCACGGTGTTGGCGTGACGACGGATGCGGCGCTCGGCCTCGGCCGTGAGCAAGCCCTGGAGCGGCATGGGCAGGTAGCCCGGGCAGTCCTTCTCTTCCCACGCCTTGGTGTACGTGGTGATGAGCTGGCGCGCCGGCTTGCCGCTGATGCAGCGCGAGCGGACCGTGTCGGTCTCGCTGGCCTTGAGCATCTTCTCCACGAGGGCGTCCTCGCAGTCGCTCTCGTTGGTGGTGAGCCACACCGAGCCGCACCAGATGCCGGACGCGCCGAGCGCCATGGCCGCGGCCAGATGACGACCGTCACCCATGCCACCCGCGCCGAGCACGGGCGTGTTGCCGACCGCGTCCACCACCTGCGGGATGAGCGACATGGAGCCGATCTCGCCCGTGTGGCCGCCGGCCTCGTAGCCGGACGCGATGATGATGTCCACGCCGGCTTCCTTCTGCTTGAGCGCCTGCTTCACGCTGCCGCACAGGGCCGCCACGAGGACGCCCTCCTTGTGGGCGCGCGTGACCACCTCTTCGGGCGGGGGCCCGAGGGCGTTGGCGATGAGCCGGATGGGGTGCTTCATGCCGATGTCCACGTGCGCGGTGCCGGCGCTGAGCGACCAGCCGAGCAGCGTCTCGTGCGTGTTCTCCACGTCGGCCGGGATCTCGGGCACGCCGTGCTTCTGGAGTAGCTTGATGAGCCACTCCTGGTGCGCCTTCGGGATCATCTTCTCGAGCTCGGCCTGCGAGAGGTCACCCTTGTCGCGGCCCTCGTACTTGTAGGGCATCACGGTGTCGAGGCCGTACGGCTTGCCGTCCACGTGCTGGTCGAGCCAGGCCAGCTCCAATTCCAGCTGCTCCGGGCTGAACGCCACTGCGCCGAGCACGCCGAGGCCGCCCGCGCGGCTCACCGCAGCGACGACGTCACGGCAGTGACTGAACGCGAAGATGGGAAACTCGATGCCTAGCTTTTCACAAAGTTCGTTCTTCACTGTGCCTCCAGCGCCACGGCGCCAATGTTTACATAATGTATAGAACGTGTTCTATGTGATGTCAAGAGACAGAAAAGCCCGAGCGCCGTATCGACGCCCGGGCCTGCCGCGGAGAATGGGGCGACTCAGCCCGCGAAGGGGTTCGACACGTCGGCCGTGGCCTCGCGGTCGGGACCCACGCTGATGATGCCGATCTTGCAGCCCACCAGCTCTTCGATGCGCGCGATGTAGCGCTGCGCCGTCTCCGGCAGGTCGGCGCGCACGCGGCAGCCCGAGATGTCCTCGCTGAAACCGGGCCAGCTCTCGTAGACCGCGGTCACGCGCTCGAGGTCGTCGTACGGCGGTGCGATCAAGCGCTCACCGTCCAGCTCGTAGGCCACGCAGATCTTCAGCTCATCGAGGCCGCGCAGCACGTCCAGCTTGGTGAGCGCGATCTCGGTCATGCCGTTCACGCGCACGGCCTGGCGCAGGGCCACGGCGTCCATCCAGCCGCAGCGCCGCGGGCGCCCGGTGGTGCTGCCGTACTCCACGCCCACGTCGCGCAGGCGCTGACCGGTGGCGTCGTTCAGCTCGGTGGGGAAGGGGCCGCCGCCCACGCGCGTGGCGTAGGCCTTGGCGATGCCCACCACGTGCGAGATGGCCGTGGGGCCCATGCCCGCGCCCGCGCACGCGCCGCCGGCGACCGCGTTGCTGCTGGTCACGAACGGGTAGGTGCCGTGGTCGATGTCCAGCATGGTGCCCTGCGCGCCCTCGAGCAGGATGCGCAGGTCCTTGTCCACCGCGTCGCCCACGATCTGGGCGGTGTCGCAGATGGCGTCGCCCAGGCGCGCGCCCATGGCGAGGTACGCCTCGAGAATGGGCTCGATGGCCGGCAGCTCGCCGCCGTGCGCTTCGATCTCGGGCTTCCACGCCGCGAGGTTGGCTGCGAGCTTGGACTCGAGCCGCGCGCGGCTGCGCAGGTCACCCATGCGGATGCCGCGACGACCGACCTTGTCTTCGTAGGTGGGCCCGATGCCACGCTTCGTGGTGCCGATGGCGTCGTCGCCCTTGGCGGCCTCGCGCAGCCCGTCGATGAGCTTGTGCTGCGGGAGCACCACGTGGGCGCGGTCCGACACCTTGAGGCGCGCCTTGCAGTCCACGCCGCGCGCTTCCAGCTGGTCGATCTCGCGCAACAGGACCTCGGGGTCCAGCACGGTGCCCTGCGCGATGACGCACTGCCCGTTGTGCAGGATACCGCTCGGGATGAGGTGCAGGATGAGCTTCTCGCCCTTCACCACCAGGGTGTGACCGGCGTTGGCGCCGCCCGCGTAGCGCACCACGAGATCGGCGTACGGGGTGTAGATGTCGACGACCTTCCCCTTACCTTCGTCGCCCCACTGGGCTCCTACAATCACCAAAGCAGGCATCTGACTCGTAGCTCCTAGAGCGCTGCGCCGGCCGCCGACTGGGCGAACGAGGTCAGCACTTCGATCAGGTCCGGGCCGCCGTTCGCGACCCGCAGAGAGGCGTCATCGGAGACCCGAACGACACGGTGCGAGCGAGCGCCCGCGATGACGACCAGAGGGTAGTCCCAGCTGGCCGCATATTCGAGAGCGGGCTTGAGGGCGCCGTCCACCCGCGCCGCGGGCAGCCCGAGGGTGCGCAGCTGCGTGGCCAGCGCGTCCGCCAGCGCTGCGTCGCCAGCGACCACCGCGCGCAGCGGCGATTCGTCCAGCAGGCTCTTGCCCTGGGCGCGCAGGGCCCACGCCACGTTGTCCACGTCGAAGGCGAAGCCCGTGGCGGGCGCGGGCATGCCGAAGCGCGCCAGCAGCGCGTCGTAGCGACCGCCGGCACCGAGCGGCGCGCCGGGGCCCTCGGCCAGCAGGGTGACGCTCACGCCCGTGTAGTACGAGTGGCCGCGCAGCTCGCCGAGATCGACCGTGATGGCCGCGCCCAGGTTGGCGTCCGCCACGCGGTCCACCACCTCGCTCAGCTCACGCAGCGCGAGCGCGATGGGCCCCTTGGGGAAGCGCTTGCGGGCCAGCGGCAGGATGCTCACGTCGCCGTAGAGCTCGGTGAGCGCCAGCACGCGCGTGCGCTCCCGCGCGGGCACGCCGGCTTGCTGCAGGCGCGCCTCCACGGAGAACGCGTCCTTCTGGGCCAGCGCGTCGGCCACGCTCTGGCGGGCGGCGGTAGGCACCAGGTCCAGCACGGTGGCGGCGATGTTCACGTGCGCCAGCTCGAACTGGTGACCGCGCAAACCCACCTTCTGGCAGGCGTCGTCGGCGACGCGGAGGACTTCCACGTCGGCCCCGGCGTCACCCCAGCCGATGCACTCGATGCCGGCCTGCAGCGTCTGCTGCCGGCGCCGCGCGCGGTGCCGTTGGCGGCGCACCACGGTGCCCTCGTAGCAGAGGCGGTGCGGGGAAGGGCGGTCGGCCAGGCGCGTGGCCACGATGCGCGCGACCTGCGGCGTCATGTCGGGGCGCAGCAGGGCCACCTCGCCGCTGCTCGGTTCCACGAAGCGCATGAGCTCACGGCGGTCCACCGAGTCGAGCCCGCGCTCCAGCACGTCGGCCAGCTCGAACGGCGGCGTGATCACGCGGTCGTACCCGTACAGGCCGAACACACGCATGATCGCGCTGCGCAGACGCTTGAGCCCGGTGGACGTGGGCGGCACCACGTCACGCATGCCGCGCGGCGGTGCCAGGGCCATGACGTCCGGATGCAAGACCGCCCCCTCGGACCGCGGTCCGAGCTCGTCGCCGACTGTGGCCGGAGGAGGCGCCTTGCGGGGCATGCTGATGATCTCTTCTAGAAGCCTGGAGGGCGCCGTTCAGAGGCGGACGACAAGCACGGACTCGACGTTCGGGATGGCACGCACGGCCTCGAGCGCGTCGGCCGGCACGTCGCCGTCCACGTTCCAGAGCGCGAGGGCCTGGCCCTTGGCCTCGTCGAGACCCACCTGCATGCGCGAGACGTTGATGCCGCGCGCGCCCATGATGGTGCCGATGGCGCCGATGACGCCGGGGCGATCCTGGTTCTTCATGACCAGCGTGGTGCCGCCCATGACGGCGTCGATCTCGTAGCCCTCGAGGCCCACGAGCCGCGGCTCGTTGCGCTGACCGAGCGTGCCGGTGGCCGTGTGGATGCCGTGCTCGCCGGTGACCGTGACGCGCACCGTGGTGGTGTAGCCGCGCGAGTCCGAGTCACGGATCTCCACCAGCTTGATGCCGCGCTCCTGCGCCTCGAACGGCGCCGAGATGGGGTTCACGGCCTCTTCCAGGTGCTGCTGGAGGAAGCCGGCCAGGGCGCCCCGCGCGATGGGGGTGACACCCAGCTCACCGGCCACACCGGTGCAGGTCACGCGGAACTCGCGCACGTCCACCGGCTCGAGCTGGCCCAAGAGGGCGCCCAGCTGCTTGGCCAGGTTCACGTACGGCGCCAGCTGCTCGGCCGTCTCGGCGGGCAGGGCGGGCACGTTCACGGCGTTCTTCACGACGTTGTCCTTGAGGTACTCGGCCACCTGCTGCGCGATCTCCACGGCCACGCGCTCCTGCGCTTCGGCGGTGGACGCGCCGAGGTGCGGCGTGAGCAGGGCGTTCTCGACGCCGATGAGCGGGTGGTCCTTGGCGATGGGCTCCTTCACGAACACATCGAGGGCCGCGCCGCCGAGCTGACCGCTCTCGAGCGCGTCCTTGAGCGCGAGCTCGTCCACGATGCCGCCGCGGGCCGCGTTGATGAGCATGGCGCCCTTCTTCATCTTGGCGAAGGCCGCCGCGTTGAAGAGGTCCTTGGTGTCTGGCGTGAGCGGCACGTGCAGCGTGATGAAGTCGGAGCGCTCGAGCAGCTCGTCGAAGCCCACGAGCTCCACGCCGAGGCTGGCGGCCTTCTCCTTGGTCATGACGGGGTCCATGCCGATGACCTTCATCTGCAGGCCCTGGGCGCGCGTGACCACGATGCGGCCGATGTTGCCGAGGCCGATGACGCCGAGCGTCTTGTGGGTCATCTCGCGACCCTCGAACTTCGTCTTCTCCCACGCGCCGGCCTTCATGGAGGCCACGGCCTGCGGGATCTTGCGGGCGAGGGCCGTCATCAGCGAGATGGCGTGCTCGGCGGTGGTGACCGCGTTGCCCGTGGGCGTGTTCATGACCACGATGCCGCGCTTGCTGGCGGCCGGGATGTCCACGTTGTCCACGCCGATGCCGGCGCGACCGACGACCTTGAGGTTGTCCGCGGCCGCGATGACCTTCGGGGTCACGGTGGTGGCCGAGCGGATGATGAGGCCGTGGTAGTCACCGATGACGGCGCACAGCTGCTCCTCGTTCATGCCCGTCTTGTACTCGACCTCGAGGCCGGGAATGCCGCGCAGCACCTTGAGCCCCGCGTCGCTGAGTTTGTCGGATACGAGGACTTTCACGTTCGCCATGATCACTCCTTCTGAGCACGCGTAGGGCTGGCCGCAGAGGCCGGACAGCTAGCAGTCTGACCCCCTTGGGTCAAGCGTGAGGGCGGTTCGAAACGGGTGTCTAGGCGTCTTCGGCGGGGACACACACGCCAAGCCGCACGAGCAGCGTCAGAACCCGCACGCCGCGCGCCACGTCGCGTCCGTCCGGGTCGTCGATCGCCGCGATCACATCCCGCCCGCGCAGGGGCTGCCGCAGCAGCGTGAGCGCCAGCGACACCGGGCCGGGGAGGGCGCTTGTGGCCAGCGACCGCGGCAGGGACCGGGCCAGCATGAAGCGGCGCTCCCCTGCCGGATCGCCCATGTCCATGGCGTCGAGGCCGTGCAGCAGGCGCCGCCGGGTGGCCTCGAGCAGCACCTCCCACGGCGACGACGCCAGCGGGAAGCGCTCCCCCGGGGCGGTGGTGCCCGGGTAGAAGCCGAACATGCCGCTCGACCACAGCGCGGTCTCGAGGAGCTTCTCCTCCACCTGCGCGGCGATGTGCTGGAAGAGGTGCACCGGCTCCACCAGCCCGAGGGCCACCAGGGTGTCTCCGAGCTTGCCGTCGAAGCGCGGCATCACGGCGAGGGCCATGTCGAGCTCGCCCCGTGAGACCACCCCGCGCGCCACCAGGTACTCGCCCAGCAGCTCGCCCGCCATGTTGCTGGCCACCAGCACGGGCGCGCCGTCTTCCACGTAGATCTCCTTGCGGACCGCGCCTTGCTCGGCCAGCCACAGACCTGTCTCACCCTGCAGCACCGAGCGCCCGAGCGCGGTCACCACGCCGCCCTCGTCGGCACTGACTGTGCCGACGGGATGCAGCCCCGGCAGCTGGTCGCGCGTGATCGACCCGAGCGAGCCCGGGCGCGCGTGGCGCAGGAATTCGGGCACCTCCCGCAGCAGCACGGTCTCCCCCGTGGGGAGCCTGAGCTGGTCGCTGGGCTCCAGCTGGCCTAGCGCGATCGCCTCGACCACGTCCGCGTAGGTGAGGCTCAGTCGCCACGTGTCGCTGACACGGATCGCGTAGTCGCGCGGCACCTCGAGGGGCGGCGCCGAGCCCTTGGGCCAGACGCTCGCGCCGGGGATCAGCGTGTCGCGCTGGTCGTCCCCCAGCGGGTCCCGCGTGGGGAAGAAGCGCCCGTCGCCGCGGGTCATGTCGCCCACGGGGACCTCGAAGTGCGGGGTCTTCTCGTGGTCGGGCAGCGGCAGCGGGTACTCGCCCGTGACCTTCATGAACTCGCCGGTGGCGTGCGCCACCAGATCGCCGAACTGCTTGCGGGCGGGCGCGTCGGTCTCGGCCACGTGCGCGCCGTCGATGACCGCGTCGAGCTCCGCGAGGGCCTCGGCGGCCGAGCGGGGACGGGCATCGGGGTGCGCGGCGAGGAGGTGTACGACGAAGGCGCGCAGCGGCTCCGGCAGGCTCCGGCCGGTGGACTCGAACTGGTCGATGTTCGCGTCGCGGATCGCCAGCAAGATCGCGAGCTCGCTCCCGCCTCGAAAGAGGGGCTTGCCGCCCATCAGCAGCTCGGCCGAGATGACCCCCACTGCGAAGAGATCCGTGCGCGCGTCGAGCGCCGCGCCCGTGACCTGCTCCGGGGCCAGGTACCCCAGCTTGCCCATGCGGCGACCGCTCCCCCGCGCCGGCACGTGGGCGTGCACGTGGCTCTGCGCGATGCCCAGATCGCCGAGCTTCACGTCGCCGTGCACGGACAGCAGCACGTTGCTGGGGCTCACGTCGCGATGGATGACGCCGAGCGGCGCGCCCTCGGCGTCGCGCGCTTCGTGGACGGCGGCCAGGCCCTTCAGGATCTCGCGGAACACGTAGACGCACGTCTCGAGCGGGAGCCCGAGGCCCTGGTGCTGCACCCAGCGCAAGAGGCGCCAGAGATCGCAGCCGCGCACGTACTCGAGGGCCAGATAGGGCTGCCCACCGGCCTCTCCGAAACCCAGCATCTGCACCACGTTGGGGTGGCGGATGTGGGCTCCGAGGCGCGCTTCCTCTTCGAACATCGCGAGCGCGCCGGGCTCGCTGGCCAGGTGCGGCAGCATCCGCTTCACGCAGATCACGCGATCCTCCCCCGCGGGGCGTGGCTCGATGGCGCGGAAGACCTCGGCCATGCCACCCACGGCGACGCGGTCCACCAGGCGGTAGGGTCCGAAGCGGGCGTCTTCGGGTAGCTCGGCTGGCGGCAGAACGGTCACGGTTGCGGAAGTATACATCCACCGCCGCTCGAAAAGTCGCGCTTCGGTTGCCGAGCCGAGGTGACGCGGATCACGGCCGGGCTCCGGCTGGCGAGGGATCGCCCCGTGGGAAAAAACGTCGCCCCCCGAGCGGGCCGGACGCGCGGGAACACCAGGGATCCAAGCGTATTCCGTGATCCCGGGGTCGGGACCGTGCTCGCCGGATGTCAGTCCGACTTGACTCACCGGGATGGAGCAGCGATATACGGCCCGCCGGCTGGCCCCAGAGCGTGCAACCCCCCGTTGTCATGCAGAGAAATGGACCCTAGCTCGGCACCAACCCCCCGTGGTTCAGCCCCTACGGTACGGACGGACGCCCTCGGGTTCCGTGCGAAACGAACAGACCAAGAGAAGGTAAGCGCTCGAATGACCCCCTCCCAGAAGAGGTGGTTCGGCGCGGCGGCACTGGCCCTTGCAGTGCCGGCAGGTTGGGCATGGATTCGCCTGACCTCGCAACGCTCCGACAACCTCAGCGAGTTTCACGGTGCCCGGCTCGGAATGAGCGCGTCGGAGCTTCGCCGTGGTTTCTCGTTGCCGGGGGACTTCCGCGTGCATTCCGATGGCGACGCGGACGGGGAACTTGCAGTAGAGTGGACGCCGCTCGCCGGCGAAGAGGCCTCGTCCTCCTTCTCCTTCGTGCGCTTCGAGTTTCATCAAGGCCTGCTCGTCGCCGTCCGCGCGGACACCGCGGACCCCACCCAGGTCGACCTAGCCCGTACCCAACCTTTCGTGGCCGACGCCGCGGCGGTCCTCCACCGCCACGTCCAGGCTCACAGCTCCGATTCCACTGCTCGCGTCCGGATCACCCTCCTGTCGCGAGATTGCCCGACCCACGCCGAGGAGGTGCACCAGCTGACAGGGCTCTCCGCCCACCAGCCAGTCACCTCGTCCGAGGAGCCGCCTTCTCACTAGGGCGAGCCGCCGCTCACGCGGAGGCCAACAATCGAACGGCATCATGCAGATCTTTCCTCGACACCTGAATCTCTTGCCACTCGTCATCGCGGGTGCAGCCACCGTGGGCGGTGGTGTGCTCGTGGCTGCGATTTGGTATTTCGCGTCGCCCGCCAACCTGCAGGTCGGCTACGCGCCCGAGCAGCCTGTTCCGTACAGCCACCGCCTGCATGCAGGTGAGATGGAGATGGACTGCCGCTACTGCCACGCGAACGTCGAGCGTTCGCACGAAGCGATGGTGCCGCCGACGCAGACCTGCATGGGCTGCCACGCTGCGGTGCACCCGGACTCGCAGCGCCTCGCGCCGGTCCGTGAGAGCTTCGCGAGCGGCGAGTCGGTCGAGTGGGTGCGTGTGCACCAGCTGCCCGACCACGTCTTCTTCGACCACAGCGTGCACCTCGCGGCAGGCGTGGGCTGCGTGTCCTGTCTCGGCCGCGTCGACCAGATG
>CAZEAA010000214.1:0-10253 GCA_964510015.1 uncultured Sandaracinaceae bacterium | reverse complement strand
CTACGGCAGGCGCGTCAGCATCTCTTCGATGGTGGCGTGGGTCTGCCCGCCCGCGAGCGCGGCGCGTGGCACCCCGTCGGCATCCAGCAGCACGAACGTGGGAACGCCCAGCTGGCCGAGCGGCGTGGTGCCCTGGCTGATGGCGTCGTCGGGATCGAAGGCCGCCTCGAACGGCGGGCGGAGCGCGCTCACCCACGCGTCCACGAACTGCCGCGCGTTCGGCTGGATGGCCACGGCCACCACGCGCACCTCGGGGTGGGTCTCCGCGAACGTGCTGAGCGGCATCACGTTGGCCTGGCTCGCCACGTCGTAGGTGGCGAAGAAGTACAGCATCACCGGCTGCCCGCGCATCTCGCCCACGAACAACAGGTGCCCGTCGGGCCTGGCCAGGGTCAGCTCGAGCGCACCCTCCACGGGCGGCCGCTCCACGGGGGTCTCGTCGCCCTCGGTGGCCTGCTGCTCGCCCTCGTCTGCAGCATCGCGGGGCACGCCGTTCGGGTGGCGCGCGTTGGCCCCTCCACCGCAGCCCGCGACGATGCCGGCCAGCAACAGCGAGGGGAACCACGGGCCGAGCCCCTTCACGCTGCGCGCGCGCCACACGCTCACTTGCTGGACTGCCCCGTGAAGTAGTCGTCGCGGTCCGCGAAGAGCACGTTGAACGTGGTCAGGCTGCCGTAGCAGGCGGTCACGTACTGCTGCATCTGGACCTTCTCGTCGTCGGCCAGGTTGTCCGAGCTGTTGATCTTCTGCTCGAGCACGCGGAGCTTCTCGCGCACCAGCACGATCTTCTTGAAGAAGACGTCCATGGGCACGCTCTTGCTCTGCACGCCTTCGCGTCCGGGCTTGAGCTCCAGCTCGCCGCCGCGCCAGCGCTCGCCGAGCGCCACGTCGCGCACCCCCAGCTCCTCCAGCAAGACCTCGCGCAGCACCTGTTTGAATTCCGCTTGGTCCATGTCGATTCCTATCTCCTTGGGGATCGTCGGCCGTTGCTCGGGCTCGTAGGCGATGCCGTCTGCCCCCTTGCCACCACTGCTGCCCGCGCGCGGGCCACGGCGCACGGGCTCGCCGGCCACCCGCTTGCGAGCGAGCGCCCCCACGAACGACTGTCCGAGGGGCTTGTGGCTGGAGCACGTCATCGTGTCGGCGAGCGGCGAGGGCCAGCACTTCAGGCGGCACTCCCCGCTCCTGCGCTCCTGTTCGTCGGTGCGCAGGGCCACGAAGAACCCGCACGTCCCGCAGCGTCCGGTGAGGTCGCGTTCGCTCATCGAGGGGGGAGGGTAGCAGCGTTCTCGTGAGCGGGCACCGCTGCCGTCGTTCCCCCTGTCGGGGCAGCGGCGTCAGGCCTGCGTGTCACCGGGCTCCGGTCTGCCGCGCTTCCGGGCGACGGCGCGGCGCCCCACCACCCACAGCAGCATGAGCAAGGCGATGGCGGGGCCGAGGCGCTTCCACAGGTGACCGCTGGTGATCCAGAAGCGCCACGGGGGCACACCACCGATGGGCCCGCGCGGCGTGCCATCCGCGCACACGAAGGCCTCGCCGCGACGCACACGGCACTCTTCCAGCAGGCTCCCGTTGCTGCGCGTCACGCGCAGGGTGAGCTCCCCGTCGCGCACGTCCACACACGCGAAGTGGTGCTCGGGGACATAGGCCAGCTGCCCCGCGCGTCGGTGGTTCAGGGTGTAGAGGGGCGAGCCGCCACCGCCGCTCACCAGGTAGTGCAGGCCGTCCACCGTGCCGCGCTCGTAGGTGTGGTCGTGGCCACCCAGCACCATGTCCGCGTGCTCCCGCACGGCGCTCTCGAGCTCGTGACGCAGCGGCATGAAGTCTTCGTGCAGCGCGCTGCTGAACATGGGGTGGTGCGCCAACACCAAGATGAAGTCGTCCGGGTGCGCTGTGCGCAGCGCACGGAGCTGTTCGCGCGCCCACGTGACCTGCGCCCGGTCCTCGGCCCAGTCGGTGTTGGTGTCGAGCACCACCAGGTGCAGCGGACCGAAGCGCCTCACGAAGTACGCCTCGTCACCGAAGGCGCGCCCGAAGAAGCGCTCGAAGGGGCGTCGCCCCGTGTCGTGAGGCAGCAGCTCGTGGTTGCCCAGCACCAGCAGGTACGGGACCTCCTGCGCCAGCGGCGCGATGCTCTCGAAGGGCGCCACCCACTCGTCGAGGTCGCCCCCTGCGGCCGCGAAGTCGCCGAGGTGCACCAGCGTCTCGGCCGGGTCCTCGGTCAGCGTGCGGCGCAGCGTGGCCAGCAGCTTGCGGTGCTCCTCCTCTCCGGAGCGGCTATCGCCATAGAGGCAGATGCGCGCGTCGGTCCGCTCGTGCCCGCGCGGCGTGCGAAAGTGACCCGTGTGACGCAGGCCCGCGGCGCCGCTCACCGCCACCGTGTACGTGTACGGGGTGTCCGGCTGGAGGCCACCGAGGCGCACCAGGTGATGCGCCACCGACGCCGAAGGGATCTCGCGGTCCCCCGCTGGCCCGGTCAGCGTGACGGTCGCCGCCCTGGGCGAGTCCAGCTCGAAGAGCAGGTCCACGCTGTCGGGCTGCGCGTCCAGAAGATACGGCGCGGTGCGATAGGCGGCGCGGGCCTGCGCGAGGCTGGGTGAGACCAGCAGCAGCAGCGCGAGCACCAGACCGCGTTGCCATGGAAAGCGCGCGGAGTGGTCGCGTGTGCGCGGGGGGCAGGCCATCATCTTCCAGCCTGCTATAACGTGCCCCTTCGAGGCTGTCTCCCATGGAAGAAAAGAAGTTGGACCAAACCATTCGCGTCGCGGTGATCGGGGGCTCGGGCTACACGGGGGCGGAGCTCATGCGCCTCTTGCTGGGGCATCCGCGCGTGCAGGTCACCGTGGTCACGGGCCAGAGCAAGGCGGGCCAGCCGGTGTCCGACGTGCTGCCCAGCCTGGCGGGTGTGTACCCCGGGTTGATCGAGTCCTTCGACGCCGACGACACCGCGCGCCGCGCCGACGTGGCGTTCTGCGCGCTCCCGCATGGGGCCAGCGCCGGCATCGTCTCCGAGCTGCGTGACCGCGGCATGGTGGTGCTCGACCTCTCGGCCGACTTTCGGCTCAGCGACCCGGCCGTCTACAAGGAGTGGTACGGCGAGCACCTGGCGCCCGCGCGCTTCGGCACCGCGGTCTACGGCTTGGTGGAGCTTCATCGCGAGGCCCTGCGCACGGCGGACTTGATCGCCGTGCCAGGCTGCTACCCCACCAGCGCCAACCTCGCCCTCGCGCCGCTGCTGAAGGCGGGGCTCATCGAGCCGCACGGCATCATCGTGGACGCCAAGAGCGGCGTGTCCGGTGCCGGCCGGAGCGCGCTGCCGAGCACGCACTTTCCCGAGACGTCGGAGGGCTTCCGCGCCTACAAGGCGGCCGCGCATCGGCACACGTCCGAGATGGAGCAAGAGCTCGCGCGCGTGGCTGGGGTGAATCTGCGGGTCACGTTCGTGCCGCACCTGCTGCCCATGACGCGTGGCATCCTGGCCACCTGCTACGCCACCGCGAAGGACGGCGTCACCGCTGCGGCCTGCACCGAGGCGGCGCGCGCGCTCTTCGAGGGCAGCCCCTCGGTGGTGGTGCGCGACCCGGGGGTGCACCCCGACACGCTGTGGGTGCGCGGCAGCAACCGCGCGCACGTGGCCTACGTGGTGGACAAGCGCGCGGGTCGCGTCATCGCCATGGCCGCCATCGACAACCTCGTGAAGGGCGCCTCGGGGCAGGCCATCCAGGCGTTCAACGTGCGCTTCGGTCTCGACGAGGGCGAGGGGCTGCGCGCGCCCGCGATGTGGCCGTGACGCACGACGTGGCTCCGCCCGACGTGCACCGCCCCCTGGCGGCCGTGCCCGAGCGGGATGTCTACCGCGTGCTGCACTTCAGCGACGTGCACCTCGAGCAGGGCTTCGCGCAGGTGTCCGCCCGCGAGTTCATGAACAAGCGCATGCTGGGCTACGTGAACCTGGCGCTGCACCGCCGCCCGCGCTTCAAGCTGGCCGAGCAGAAGGTGCGCGCGCTGCCCGAGCTCATCGCTCGTGAGGGGGTGCACATCGCGCTCTGCACCGGGGACTACACCGCGTTCGGCACCTGGCCCGAGCTGCGCTACGCGCGGCAGGTGGTGGACAGCGTGGTGCAGGCCACCGAGGCGTTCGTCACCGTGCCGGGCAACCACGACCTGTACATGCCGGACACCCTCGAGGACGCGCGCTTCGACCAGCTCTTCGGGGACCTGATGACGAGCGACCTGCCGGAGCTCGCGGGCGAAGACGGCTGGCCGCGGGTGCGCTTCTTCGGCGACCAGCTGGCCATCGTCACGTTCAACAGCGCGCGCCCCAACCCGAGCATCCGCTTCTCGAGCGGGCGCATCCCCGACGCGCAGCTCGAGGCCCTGTCGGCCACGTTGTCGCACCCGCGCCTCGCGGGCCGCTTCCTCTTGCTGGCCACCCACTACGCGCCGCGGCTGGCCAACGGCAGCCCGGACTCGCTGCGCCACGGCCTAATCAACGCGGAGGACTTGCTCGAGCGCTGCCGGGGCGTCGAGCGGGGCGCGCTCTGCCACGGGCACCTCCACGAGCTGTACCACGTACGGGAGCCGGGCCTGGCCATCGACCTCTGCTGTGCGGGCAGCGCCACCTACCGCGGGCGCGAAGGGGTGTGGGTCTACGACATCGGCCGGGAGGAGGCGTTTGCCACCCCGGGCGTCTGGACGGGGCAGCGCTACGAGCTGGACCCGGGGCGGAAGGTGCACCTCAACGTGCTTCAGTAGGCTATTGTGCCGAAAAGTGTGTGTATGTAGGATAGTGTCGTATGCTGCCCGTGACCCCAGCCACGAGGTGCAGCCGTGATCCAGACCGTCGAAGTCCTCTCCACCCGCTCCGAAGTCCGTCGCCACGTCGACATCGCCTGCGACATCGTCTCCGACTACTGGGACGTCCCCATCGAGCACCAGGTCTCCGACCTGAGCTCGCAGGGCATGTGGCTCACGTGCGACTACCCGCTGCACGTGGGAGAGGAGGTGGTGGTCCAGCTGACGCCGCCCGCGCGTGATCCCGCCGCCCGCGCGCCCCTCTTCCTGTTCGGCCGCGTGTGCCGCGTGGAGATCCACCGCCGCGCCAACGAGCCGAAGAAGGCGGGCATGGCCATCCAGTTCGTGCACGACTCCGACATCGAGGAGCAGCGCCTGTCGAAGGCATTGGTGGGCATCCCGCCGAAGCTCCGTGCCCCGCGCCCCGCCGTGCGCGAGTGCGTTTGGGTGGACGAGCTGAACTGACGCGGCGCAGGCTTCGCGCATGGCGAAGCCTCACAACCCCGAGCTCACGCAGGTGGTGGACCTCTGTCTGCCCGATGGAACGCTGAACCCCGCGGCCCGCGGGCACTCGCGGCGCCCGCTGCATCGCCCCAACCTGCGAGGCTGGGGCCGCACCAAGCGCTGGGAGTACTGGGGTCGCTGCACCCCCACGCACGTCATTGGGTTGACGGTGTCGAACCTCGACTACCTGGCGCTGCACGAGTGCTTCGTGCTGGACCGAGCGAGCGGGGTGGAGCGCAGCCAGCCGATGATCGCCCCGCTGGGTCTCGGTACCACGCTCCCCGACACGCTGCCCCCGCTGTGGGCCTCTGCACACGTGCCCGGGGTGAGCCTCGACTTCGTGGAAGACAGCGCGGGCACGCAGCTGTCGGCGCGTGCGGGGGGCGTGGAAGTGGAGGCCTACGTGGAGCGCCTGGGCGACGCGCTCGGCGTGGTGGTGCCGTGGAGCACGCAGCAGTTCCAGTACACCGTGAAGGCGCCCGCGTGCCCGGTTTCAGGCGTGCTGCGCATCGACGGCGTCACACACGACATTCCGGCTGGCGCGTCGTGGGCCGTGCTGGACCGCGGCCGCGGCATCTGGCCCCACCACATCACGTGGAACTGGGCGGCGGGCAGCGGCGTGGTTGGGGGCAAGCGCATTGGGCTGCAGCTGGGCGCCAAGTGGACCGAGGGCACGGGCGCCACCGAGAACGCGCTCTTCGTGGACGGCGTGATGCACTACCTGCCCGACGAGGTGACGTGGACCTACGACACGCGCGCGTGGGACCGACCGTGGCGCATGCAGGGCGAGCGGTTGGACGTGACGCTGACGCCGTTCCACGTGCGGCATGCGGGGGTGGACCTGAAGGTGCTGGGGTCCGAGGTGCACCAGGCGTTCGGGACGTGGCGCGGGTGGATGAGCGACGGGGCTGGCGTGCGCCACGCGGTGGACGGACTGGTGGGCTGGGCCGAGCAGGCCGAGAACAAGTGGTGAAGGGCGCGGCGGCGTCTACGTAGTCGTAGTCGTAGTCGTAGTCGTGGTCGTGGTCGTGGTCGTGGTCGTGGTCCTTGACGGCGACCAGGACCAGGACCAGGACCAGGACCAGGACAACGACCCGCCTAGCAGGCTCTTCTGCAATGCTAGCCTCGACCGATGCGTGACCCCCTCGATCCACGGCCGGACGTGCACGACTTCGACGCCTGCCTGGCCCGCGCAACAGCGCGCATGAAGCTCGCCCAGGAGCGCGGTGCGGCACTCTTCAGCGAAGAGCAGGATACGTCCGACGCCGTCATCGACGCCCTCGACCGCGCCGTTCACGCGCTCCGCGAGGCCCGCACCACGGCGCAACAAGCCGCCGTGCGGCGACGCCTCCGCCTGGGCTTCGGGGACGTGGCTGCGCTAGAGCCCGCCGAGATTCGGCGTGTGCTGGAGCTGGCCGATGTCCCGAGCCTCGTGGTGCACGTGGACCGGCGCGCGCACCTCCACGTGGGCGAAGGAGGGCTCGCCACCTGGACGCTCACGAGCGACATGAGCGAGGCCGCGCTCGCCAGCGCGGTCGCCGAGATGAAGGAGCACCTGCCGGACTTCCTCAAGTCCGTGTGACGGCGAGACGCTACAGAGGGCAGGCGCCAGCGTACGGATCGACGCTGCCGGGCGTGGCCCGCGCCTGCACGTTCACCACCGCGCTCGCGGTCTTCGGGCAGCTCGTGAGGACCGTTGGCGAGCACGCGCCCGCGTTGCCCGCGTCGCTCACCACCACGGAGATGGCCGTGGCGACGGGCGTGGCGCTCGCGCACTCCACGAACAGACCCGCGAGCTCCGCCTGCACGGCGGCGAGCGGACCGACGAACGTGTAGCCAGCGTCCGACACCGCCCACGCCGACTCGGTGGGGAAGTGCACGAGGCAGGACGGCGAGTCGGGTGCCGTGACCTGAACGACGTAGGCGTCATTTTCCCCGGCGGCGGCGGGTTCGGCGTCCACGAGCTCGAAGCCCAGGTCGACGGAACCGAGCCCTTGCGCGAGGGACATGCACACGGTCTCGGTCACGTTCGAGCTGAAGGGACGCGAGAGGGGCGGCGAGACGCTCGCGTTGCCGACCAAGCGGAGCGACGGCGCGTCGTTGATGGACAAGACGGCGATGCTCACGGTCGCGCTCGTGTTGCGCGCACCGCAGGTGGCCGTGACCACCGCGCTGTCGGAGCCGTGGTAGTTCGCGGCGGGCGAGTAGGTGATGCCCAACGGCGGGTCGAGGCCGAGGGTGCCGTGCGCGGGGGGCGTCGTCACCGCGAACGTGCACGCCGTGGCCAGCTCCTCGGGCCCGGCGAAGTCGAGCGTCCCGGCCCGAGGCTCGTCTTCCACCGCGCTGAGCGAGGTGTCGAGCAGCGTGAAGATGCCGCCATCCGCGCTACCCAGGTCCCCGTTGCCGCCATCCAGGCTACCCAGGTCACCGGTGGATTGGTCGTCGCTCACGGCTTGATCAAGGTCCGCATCCGCGACGGCTGCGTCGGTGGACGCATCGCTTTGGCCTTGGTCGTTGTCGTTGCCTTGGTCGTTGTCGCCCCCCTGGTCGGTCGCGCCATCCAGGCCAGCCTGGTCCGCCGAAGCGTCCCGCTCTCTGCCGGCGTCCTCGCTCCCTCCCGAGTCGCCGCCACAGCCGCTGGCGAGCGTGCCCAGCGTGAGCGTGAAGAGGACCAGAACCGACCGAACACCACGCGGGAATACCATCGGGGCGTGATAGCGGATACCAAGGCGCGGGGCCAAACGTGAACCGCACTACCAATGCAAAACGCGCCCCGTGAGGCGCGTCGTGCAACCTACCTCGCGGCAGGGTTTCCTAGTACGGGCTTCCGGGCTCGAACCGAAGACCCTCGCCGTGTAAAGGCGATGCTCTACCAACTGAGCTAAGCCCGCATGGGGTGCCCAGGTATGGGGCACCTTGGTGGATTGCGCCAGGGCCGCGTGCACGGCCCCATCGGCTACTGCTGCGTGCCCGTGGGCGACACGTTGGCCAGCGGGGTGCCCAGCGGCGGCGCGTCGTCGTCGGGGCCCAGCAGCTTGCCGTTCCGGTACTCGAGCGGACGCACCCGGTTGGCGCCGAAGATGGCGTCCGAGTCGTGCAGCAGGAGCGCCTCACGGAGCACCTCGTCCATGTGCTCCACCAGCACCACGCGCATGGCGTTGAGCACGCGGCGCGGGATCTCGCCGAGGTCCTTGCGGTTCTCGGCCGGCACCAGGATGGTGTCGATGCCCGCGCGGTGAGCCGCCAGCATCTTCTCCTTGAGGCCGCCGATGGGCATGACGCGCCCACGCAGCGTGATCTCGCCCGTCATGGCCACGTTGTGGCGCACCGGGATCTTGAGCAGCGCGCTGGCCAAGCTGGTGGCCATGGTGATGCCGGCGCTGGGCCCGTCCTTCTGCACGAACTCGGGGAAGTGCACGTGGAAGTCGAGGTTGGTGTGGAAGTCCTCTTCCAGGCCCAGCAGCTTCTGGCGCGAGCGGATGTAGCTCATGGCCGCCTGCGCGGACTCCTGCATGCCCTTCTCGAGCAGGCCGGTGATCACCAGCTTGCCCTTGCCCGGCACCACGGCCGCCTCGCACTCGAGCACGCTGCCGCCGTAGCTGCTGACGGAGAGGCCGTTGGTCAGACCGATGAGGTCCTTGTCCGACGTCTTGTCGCCCGCGAACTTGGGCACGCCCAGGTAGCGCGGCACCTGACGAGCCACCACGCGGTAGCGCGCCTCGGTGTGCGGTTCGTCGCCCTCGTGCGCGTCGCTGCTGGTGGCCTTGTCGCTCACCTGCACGTCGTCGGTCCCCACGGCGGCGTCGGCCGGCGTGGTGGCGTTCACGTTCAGCACCACGGCCACGCCCTCTTGGGTGCTGGCCTCGCTGCTGTCGCCGTCTTCACTGTCCCCGTCGTGTTGGCTCGCCGCCGCGCTGGCGCGCTCTTCGGCCTGACGGTCCTTCAGCACCTGGCGCGCGATCTTGCGGCAGATGCTGCCCAGCTCGCGCTCCAGGTTGCGCACGCCGCTCTCGCGCGTGTAGTGGTGGATGACCGTGCGGATGGCGTTCTCGGTGATCTCCACGTCCACGTCGCCCAGGCCCGCGGCCTCGAGCTGACGCGGCACCAGGTAGCGCACCGCGATGTTCAGCTTCTCGAACTCCGTGTACCCGCTGAGCTCCAGGATCTCCATGCGGTCGCGCAAGGGCAGGGGGATGCCGCTGAGCGAGTTGGCCGTGGTGATGAACATCACGTCCGACAGGTCGTAGTCGAGGTCGAGGAAGTGGTCGTTGAACGTGCTGTTCTGCTCGGGGTCGAGCACTTCCAAGAGGGCCGACGCCGGGTCGCCACGGAAGTCGCTCGACATCTTGTCGATCTCGTCCAGCAGGAACACGGGGTTGTTGGCGCCCACCTTGCGGAGCGACTGGATCAGGCGGCCGGGCAGGGCGCCGATGTACGTGCGCCGGTGACCGCGGATCTCGGCCTCGTCGCGCACGCCGCCCAGCGACAAGCGCGTGAACTCACGCCCGGTGGAGCGCGCGATGGAGCGCGCGAGCGAGGTCTTGCCCACGCCGGGAGGACCCACCAGGCACAGCACGGGCCCCTTGAGCTTCTTCACCAGCGCCTGCACGGCGAGGTACTCGAGGATGCGTTCCTTGGGCTTCTGCAGGCCGTAGTGGTCCTCGTCGAGGATGCGCTCGGCGTGTGTGATGTCGTAGTTCTCGTCGGAGCGCTCGAACCAGGGCAGCGCCAGGATCCAGTCGATGTAGTTGCGCACCACCGTGGCCTCGGCGCTCATGGGCTGCATCATCTTGAGCTTCTTCAGCTCCTTCTTGACGCGGCCGAGAGCCTCCTTGGTGAGCTTCTTGGTCTTCAGGCGCTCCTCGATCTCTTGGATCTCGGACTTGAACTCGTCCTTCTCGCCGAGCTCCTTCTGGATCGCCTGCATCTGCTCGTTGAGGTAGTACTCCTTCTGG
>CAZEAA010000213.1:7027-10283 GCA_964510015.1 uncultured Sandaracinaceae bacterium | reverse complement strand
GTCCGCGCCGACAGGCGGGGACTTTAGGAAAATCCAAGCGTAGTTTGCTGCCCTCGGCTTCAGCCGGGGGTGCCCCAATTCGCCTTCTCAGAAGCTGATTCAGCTCGCGCCCCGCGATTCGTGCGCGTCAGCCTCTCACGACGCCACCGGTCAGCTCTTCATGACGCGACTGGCAGCGTGACCTTGGTGCTGCCGGGAGGCGGATAGAACTGCTCGGCCCAGCGGCGGTACTTCGCGATCTCCCCGTCGCCCTGCGCGAGCGCCGGCGTGGCTTCGTAGCGCTTGGCCTCCCAGATGGGCACGTCCGACGACACCTCGAGCGTGAGGAAGTGCAGCGCGATCTCCTGCGCCAGGCGCGTGAGCCCAGGGACGGGGTACGTCGAGTTGGTGGCCCCCACGCGCAGGTGGATGCGCGACTCGTGGATGGGCGTGGCCATGATGAGGAACTTCGTCTCGAGCTTGACCTGGTTCACCTTGGCGCACACCAGCGAGTAGCCGAGGCCGTGCACGAACACGTTGAAGTCCGCGCGCAGGCCGTGCTCGCGCAGGCCCGGGATGAAGTCGAGGCGGCGCTTCATGGTGTACTTCGAGCGCAGCACGGGGCCGTCCAGCTCGAGCGGGCCGTTCGATGCCGCGTCCAGGAAGTCGTGCAGCACCGCGAAGTGCCCGATGTCCACGCTGTTCTCGCTGGTCTCCTGCGGATGACTGTTCAGCTCGAAGTCGTTCCAGCGGAAGTCGGGGAAGCCGGCCATGTCCAGCTCGGGCGCCTCCCACGTGGGCTCGCGGCCGAGGGCGTCGTAGAACGCCAGCAGCACGCCGTTGAACTCGCGCGTGGGGTAGAGCTGCAGGTTGGCTTTGCGGGGCGGCCGGCCGCTGGGGTAGGGCGTGCTGGTGCAGTTGCCCTCGGTGTCGAACTTGAAGCCGTGGAAGGCGCACTTCAGCTCTTCGCCGCAGACCGAGCCCTGGCCCAGGTGCGCCCCGAGGTGCGGGCAGTACGGCTGGGTGGCTCGGAAGACCCCCTGTTCGGTCCGGTAGAGCACGACGTCGGTGCCGAAGTACTTGCGGGTGAGCACCATGCCGGGCCGCAGCTCGTCGCTGGTGCCGACCATGTACCAACCCGTGGGGATGCCGCTGAAGGGGAAGCGCTGAGCCATCTAGAACTCGTCCTTGCCTGTGATCTCTTGTTCCAGCTTGTCCGCGGTGCGGGCCACCACGTGCAAGGGAAGCTCGAATTCGTCCATGTCCATGGTGTCCAGCTGCACGCTGTAGCGCACCACGTAGACACCCTTGTCGAGGCACAAGCCGCCCACGGCGAAGCCGAAGTTGCGCTGGAGAGCCACCTCGGGGTCCAGGTCCTCGCGCTTGGCGCAGGCCGAGGCGAAGTCCACCCACTCGCGGCCCATGGCCTCGAAACGGGAGACGATCACGGCCTGGAGGCGGTCGTTCTGGTACTCGAAGATCAGCTTGAAGCTGTTCTCGCTGTCTTCGGTGAGCTCGTACTTCGAGCGGGCGTACTCTTGGACTTCGGACCAGGTCGGCATCGGGGCATCCTCGTGCAGGCGTAGTGTAGTGGCACTTGTGGGGTAGTGAAGGTGGGCGAGAGGGAAACGCCGAATTCACATTTGCCGAAGTGTAGCCCACACCCACCTTCGGGACCGAATCCTTGTGAACTCACCAGGGGTTCAGTAGAGCCCCGACCGCCAGGATGGCGTATCCTCCGCCACCATGAAGCGCACTTCGGCCACCCCCCTCGCGATTCTCAAGGACGTCATCCACGGGACCAAGCAGAACGCCGCGAACCCGGAGTGGCGCGACTCTGTGCGCGCCGAGCTGGCGCTGCTGCCCCGGCTGGCGGGCAAGACGCTGCCCGCGCTGGTGCAGATGAAGCGCGGTCAGCGCACGTCGCTGCTGGAGGTGCTGCAGGAGAACGCGCGCGAAGCGGGCCACGAGCTGGCCATCGAGATGGGCGACGACCGGCTGACCTGGCGCACCCTCGAGCGGCTCACGTCGCGCATCGCCCACGTGCTCAACGGCCTCGGTGTGCGGCCGGGCGACGTGGTGGCACTGGTCGGGACGAACTCGCCCATGTACGTGGCGCTGGTGCTGGGCTGCACCCGCGTGGGGGCCACCACGGCCATGATCAACAGCAACCTGCGCGGCAAGCCGCTCTCGCACGCGCTGCTGGTCAGCAAGGCGCACGTGGTGCTGGTGGAGGCCTCCCTCGCAGCGGCCGTGGCCGAGCGTGACGACCTGGGCTCGCTGCGCGTCATGACCTTCGGGCAGGGTGAGCTCGAGGGCGAGCTGCAGAAGGCCCCGGCCGCGTCCTATCCGCCGGCGCCCGTCCGCGTCGAGGACGACTTCATCTACATCTACACGTCGGGCACCACCGGCTTGCCCAAGCCCTGTCGCATCTCGCACGGGCGCGCGCTCTCGGCGGCCGCGGGCTTCGGTCCGCTCATGTTCGACTGGCAGCCGGGCGACAAGCTCTACTGCGTGCTGCCGCTGTACCACGCCAACGGCTTCCTGGTCGGCGTAGCGGGCAGCATGCTCGCCCGCGTGCCGGTGGCCCTCCGCGCGACATTCAGCGCCACGCACTTCTGGTCCGACGTGAAGCGCTACAAGGCCACCGCGATGATCTACATCGGCGAGCTGTGCCGCTACCTGGTGAACACCAAGGAGCACCCCGACGAGCACGGCAACACGCTGCGCGTGGCGGTGGGCAACGGGCTCCGCTCGGACGTGTGGGGGCCCTTCCAGGAGCGCTTCGGCATCAAGGACGTGCGCGAGTTCTATGCGGCCACGGAGGCGCCGGGTTTCCTGCTGAACTTCAGCGGCAAGCGCGGCTCCGTGGGCCGCATGCCCTTCAACGGCATGGGCTGGATGGTGCTGGCCAAGTACGACGTGGAGGCCGACGACCACGTGCGCGACGCGCAGGGCTTCTGTGTTCCGTGCGGCCCCGACGAAGCGGGCGAGCTGCTGGTGAAGCTGGGCTCCATCAAGACGCCGGCCACCGAGTTCCGTGGCTACACGGACGCGCAGGCCACCAGCAAGAAGGTGCTGCGCAACGTCTTCGAGCCGGGCGACGAGTACTTCCGCTCGGGCGACCTCCTGCGCCGCGACGAGCTGGGCTTCTTCTACTTCGTGGACCGCATCGGCGACACGTACCGCTGGCGCGGCGAGAACGTGTCCACCGCCGAGGTGGCCGACGTGCTGGCGCAGACCCCCGACGTGGCCGAGGCCACCGTGGTGGGCGTGC
>CAZEAA010000213.1:0-6927 GCA_964510015.1 uncultured Sandaracinaceae bacterium | reverse complement strand
GCCGACGTGCTGGCGCAGACCCCCGACGTGGCCGAGGCCACCGTGGTGGGCGTGCCGGTCCCCAGCCAAGAGGGGGCCTGCGGGCTCGTGGCCGTGGTGCCCGATCCCGGCAAGCAGCTGGACCTCGCCGCGCTGCGCAAGGAAGCCGAGTCACTGCCGTCGTACGCGCGGCCGCGCTTCGTGCGCGTGCTCCGTGCGCTCGAGACCACCGGCACCTTCAAGGTGCAGAAGAACCAGCTGAAGCTCGACGGGGTGGACCCTGCCAAGGTGCGTGACCCGCTGTTCGTCCTCATCGACGACGCCTACGTGCCGCTCACGGCCGAGCGCTGGGCGGCCATCGAGCGGGGCGAGGTACGGCTTTGAGCCCCTTCGGGTGGGCTCTCGTCTTCACGCTGATCTCCGCTCTCGCGCTCGCCACCACGCTCCACGGTGAGAAGCACGACCGCTGGACGCAGGTGCGCCTGTCGAAGCCGCTGGCGTCGCTCGGCTTCCTGGGTGTGGCGCTCACCGGTCAGGTGTGGGGGCACGGCTTCCACCTGGCGTTGTTCACCGCGCTGGTCTTCTCGTTCTTCGGCGACGTGTTCCTCATGTGGCGCGCGCGCGGGCTGTTCCTCTCCGGCCTGCTCGCGTTCCTCTTCGGTCACGTGGCCTTCGCCGCCGCGTTCATCTTGGGTGGCGTGGACCCGCTGTGGTTCGCCGGCGGTCTCGTGGTCATGCTGGTGCTCAGCCTGATCATCGGCCGCTGGGTGCTGCAGTACGTGGAGGACACCATGCGCGGCCCGGTGCTGGCCTACATGAGCATCATCGCGCTGATGGTGGCGTTGGCCTTCGGCCACTTCGGGGTGAACGGCCAGCTGGCGGTGCCCGTCGGCGCGCTCGCGTTCTACGGCTCCGACATCTCGGTGGCGCGCGACCGCTTCACCGACGCGGGCTTCGGCAACCGGCTGTGGGGCCTGCCTCTGTACTACGCTGCGCAGTTCACCTTTGCGTTCACGGTGGCGTTGTCCGTCCCCTGAACCTCGAGTGGGGACGCGCGATAGCCCGGGCCGTTCGTCATCGGGCTGCTAGGCTCGGTCGCAATGACGCTGCAAGGAGCACGTAGGCCCCTCGTCACGCTTGCGGGCTGCGCCCTCGGTTGGCTCCTGCTCGCAGGCCGCCCGCACGAGGCCCACGCGCATCGGCTCTTGCTGTCCACTGGGGACGACGTGAGCCAGTGCGTGGACCGCGAGACGCTGTCGGAGCGGGTGCACGCCGCCATGACCACCACGTCGCGGGGTGACCTCGAGCTGCGCGTCGACATCCGCCTCGAGGAGGGCGCATTCAAGCTCACCTTGGTGGTCTTCGACGACGAAGGGACGCAGCTGACCCGCCGAGACCTCGTGAGCCACTCGCCGGACTGTCGCGACCTGGACGACACGCTGGTGCTGGTCTCGGCGCTGATCCTCGACGGTGCCGCGGCCGAGCAACGCGCTCGAGCAGCGGAGGCTCGCGAGCAGCACTGGAGTGTGGGGCTCTCCGTAGATGGGGTCTTCCGTGTGTTGCCCAGTGCGTACGCGGACGGCAGCCTGGTGGTCGGGTTCCGACGCGCGCGGCTCTTGGCGCTCACACGGGTCTCATTGGGCCAAGCGGTTGGCACGCCAGCCATCGAGGGACGCATGGAGCTGCGAGCGCTCACCGGCAGCCTCGCGCTCTGCGGGGCGCTCCTGGACACGCGCGTCGTGGCCCTCGGCCCGTGCGGGAACCTCGTGGTGGGTCAGCTGCGCGCCACCACCGAGGACCTCGTCGTCGAGAACGTCACCATTCGGGCTCCGCACGTTCGAGTTGGAGCAGGGCTCGGCGGCGAGGTGGCGCTCGGACGTCATGTCTGGCTCGTGACCATGGCCATGCTGGAGCTGGCGGTCACGCGCACGTCGTTCGCCGTCAGTCAGGGTGGCACTCCCCGCCTGATCCACGAACTCCCGTTGGTGGGGGTGCGTCTGGACCTGGCGCTCATGGTGCGCTTGGGGTCGGCCAGTCGAGGCACGCCCGCGAATTAGAGTGATGGCTGGGGTTGGTTCCCAACAGATCGAGAGGAGAGGAAGGGTCACCATGTCATCGAGAACCAACATCACACTATTCACACTCCTGACCACCGGGCTCCTGCTGGGTTGCACCGACGAGACCGTCGTCGGGACGTCGGGAGAGATCGACGTCGCGCTCCCCCAGGCCACCTTGGGCGCCTTCGCCTACGACTCGAGCACGGCCATCGCCGACGTCAATGGCGACGGGACGGACGACCTCGTCGTGTGGACCAACGCCGCGCGGGTGCCGGACGAGCTCATCAGCGAGACTCCGCCCATCCCGCCCGTGGGAGTCTTCGTGTTCTTCGGTGGGAGCGACGGCTTCGGACGGCTGGGCCCCGCCGACGCCGACGTCACCTTGAGGCTCCCCGAGCGGTACACGTTCGTCGGCCGCGTGGCGACGCAGGACCTCGACAGTGACGGAAGCGCCGAACTCGTCGTTCACCTCGCGGTCGAGTCCTCACCGCACTTCTGGCCCATGCCAGTCCCTGCCTATGTGTACAGCGGCGGGCCGGAGACAGGGGTCTACATCGTCAACGGCGCCTCGCTGGCTCCGGGTACGCACGAGCTGGTGACTGTTGGGCAGCACACCCCCGCGTACGCGTTCGCCTCCGAGTACATGGTGCAAGCTACCCACGCGCTCCGGGACCTCGACGGCGTACCTGGCGAGGAGTTCCTGACGGAGTCCTACCGCCTGGCGGAGACCGGCACGACCACCATCAACGTCCGAGATCTCGCCACGGGTGAGACTCGAGCGCGTTTGCTGGCACCCGAGAACACGTTCCTGGATGTCCGCGGGGTGCTCGATCACGATGGCGATGGCCAGAACGACGTCATCGCCCTCTTCGTGAAGACCAGCGGCTTGAACCCGAATCGGTGGACTGCGTGGGACGACGTGGGTTACGCCGTCTTTTACGGCCCCCTCGAGGGTGACGTCGTCCTCGGGGACGAGGGCACCATGCAGGCTGCGTACTTCGGATCGATCGTCAGCTCCGGCCCGCCTTCGGTGGTCCTCGGAGGAGCGGCGCGCTCCGTGACCGGGCAGTTCTGCGGGGACGAGACGGAGGACCTGCTCCTCGTCGCGGTCGAGTCTTCGGAGAACATCTATTGCGTGCAGGGCGGGAGCCGCGACGGTGGGTTGCCGCGGCAAGGCTACGGAGCGCTGCGACTTCGCCTCTCGGGTCTGGACTGGGCCATCGTGGTCCCACGTTCGGGCGACGACCCCAGCCGCATCTTCGTGATGGGCAGCGACCTCTTCGCCTTCCTCACTCCCGAGGTCCGTACGATCGTGCCCGACGCCTTCCGAGAACAAGAACTCATCAACAGCGCCGGGCTCTCCTACGACATGCCCAACGACTCACCCCTCTTCACCACGCTCGGTGGCGCGATGGGTGACCTGGACGGCGATGGCACGTTGGACCTGGCGTTGGGGACGAAGGCCCGCGAGCTCGAAGCCGAGTCGATGGTGCACGTCATCTACGGCTTCGGAGGGTAGAGGATGCTGGCGCACGGGCACACCACACGTGATGTCGAGGACCCCTCCATGCGCATGCTGGCGCGGGAGGGGTCGCGCCACGTGGACGACGCGTTCGTGCACGAGCACCAGCCCTTCGTGCGCCGCTGTCTCATGCGCTTCGGCATCGCAGGTGCAGACATCGACGACGCGGTGCAGGACGTGTTCCTGGTGGCCCTGAGTCACGCCGAGGCCCTGGACGTGTCCCGCTCGCCGCGCCCCTGGCTCTACACGGTGGCGCTCAACGTGTCGCGCAACGCGCGTCGCAAGCACCAGCGTGCGGAGACCCCCATGGCGGAGCCGCCGGAGGTCCACGTTCCTCCGCATCAAGAGAAGAGCGTGCACGAAAGCGAGGCGCGCTCCCTGGTGCATCGCGCGCTCGACGAGCTGCCACCGGCCCAGCGCGATGTGGTGATGCTCCATCGGTTGGAGGGCTGGCCCATGGACGTGGTGGCGCAGACCGTGGGGTGTCCCGTGGCCACCGCCCACTCACGGCTGCGTCTCGGCAACGCGCGGCTCGACCGGGTGGTCCGCAAGCACGCGCTGCGGGCGCGCGTCGCCACGCTGGTGGCTGCGTTCTTCGGCGCCTTCGCGGCACCTCCCGTTGCGGCGGCAGCCACGGCAGCGGTGGTGCTCGTCGTCGTCGGGGCCGCGGTCCTGGTTCTCCGCAGCGAGCCGCCTCCGACCGAGGACGTACCTCGCCCGCGAGTCACGCATGCACGAGCGAGCGCACCCGCGACGCAAGGGCCCGCGGAGACTGCGCCGGCAGAGACCGACCCCGCGGCGACCGAGCTGCCGCGCGGCACGCCGCCGGTGCGACCGCAGACGGCGCCCCGTCAGGCCGCCTCGCTGCCGGCGGCACCGAGCGTGGTGCCTGAGCCCGTGGCCGCCTCCAGCGACACGGCGGCACCTCCCGCTCCGGCGCCCCCCGAGGACACGCTGGTGCAAGAGACCCGCATACTGGCGCGCGCCCGTGCGCTGGTGAGCACGTCACCCGCGGCCGCACGTGATGCGCTCGACGCTTACGATTCGCGCTTCCCAGAAGGGCAATTGCATCGTGAGCGGGCGGCCATCGAGCGCGCCCTCGCGGCCGCAACCCCTCAATAGTGGTCCATCTGGTCGCAGTACAGGTTGCTGCCCACCGTGGTGTCGAGCATCCCCGCGAAGCGCTGGAAGTACGCCACGCGGTCCTCTACGCGGTGGTCGGTGGGCCGGTCGCACTCGAGGCCGCCGTTGATGATGTTGACGGTCATGCCGAAGCCCGGTGTCCGGCCCGCCGCGGTGTCTGCCGCGCTCGGCGTCCACCCGCCGGTCATCACGGCGTGAGCTGACGGCTTGGGGGACTGCGGCGTCATCCAGAACCAGAGCGCAGTGCGGAACGCGACCGTGCCGTTCGACGTGACGAGCGAGGGGTTGTTGAGCAGATCGAGGCCCAGCACTTGGCCCACCTGCCCGTAGTTGTAGTTCCACGAGAGCTGGATGGGGCCGCGGCCGTGATAGGTCTGGCCGCTCGCGCACGGGTACTCGGCGCTTGCTTGGCAGTAGCCGGTGCAGCCGCCGCTCTCGCAGCCCACCTCTTGGATGAAGTAGAGACCCCACGCTTGAGCGCCGCCGGGCGCGGTGGGCCAGCCCCCGGTGGTCTCGTGCGCGATGTTCCCCAAGAAGGCCGCCAGCTCGCGGCGCCGCTCGGCCAGCGTGCCGGTGGTGCCGAACGCGGGGTAGTACTCGGCCGCTGCGATCAGCGCGGCGTACGTGTAGAGCGAGTTCCGGTTCGGGAACATCTCGGCCCACGTGGCCGCGTCCAGGATGTCGCTGAGCTCCGCGCCGTTGCTGGTGCCCTGATCCTGCGGGGTGGTGCCGAGGTCCTGCGGCCCGTTGTCGGTGGGCGTGTTCGCGTCGATGGTGCCGCTGTCGGTGAGGCTTCCGTCGCTCGTGATGCCGCCGTCCTGCTCGGAGGCACCGTCAGCTTCCACGCTGCTGTCGTGCGTCATGCCGCCGTCCATCGAAACGGAGCCGTCCGTGACCGCAGCGTCCGAGCCGGGAGCCCCCGACTCGTCTCCGCAGCCAGCCACCACCAGGGCGGCGGCCAGGAGCCCGAGCGGAAGGCGACGAGAGCTGAGGAAACCGCGAAGAAAAACCGGTACTGGCGCGTTCATCCCCCCATAGAGAGCCGCGTGACGCGAAACGGGTCACGCAAATCGACCCGCGAAGTGTGAGAGCGGCCCTTGCGGGTCCGGCGGATGTTCCCTAGGTTTTCCGAACCGCCTCGCGCCGCCCCTGCGGTCCGAGCGCCTCCCTGCCGCTGCCTCACGCAGCGTGGAGCAGCCAAGCCGTCCCCGCGAGACCCCTTGTCCCGCCCCACCGCGCGCAGTGCGGTGGTCGAATGCAGACGAGCCAGAGCAGCCCCGGCATCTTCGAGCCTCAGACAGGCGCGCATCGCGTCTCGGCTCCCCACACAGAGAGAGTCCTCCATGAACCCCACGCACACCCCTCCCATCGTCGTCACCCATCACGACCACGCTCGCCTCGAGCGGCTGCTGGAGCGCGCCAACTTCGAGAACCCCACCGTGGAGGCGCTGAGCGACGAGCTCGACCGCGCGAAGCTGGTGGACCCGCGCAGCGTGCCGGCGGACGTGGTGACCATGAACTCCCGCGCGCGCTTCCGTGAGCGCGTGAGTGGCAAGGAGCGCGAGCTCACGCTGGTGTTCCCGGAGGACGCCGGTGTGGAAGGCCGCGTCTCGGTGCTCACGCCCATCGGCTGCGCGCTGCTCGGCCTGTCCGTGGGTCAGGTCATCGACTGGGTGGGGCCCACGGGTCGCACGCTACAGCTCGAGCTGCTGGCGGTGGCGTTTCAACCGGAGGCCGCGGGCGACTTCGTCAGCTGACGGAGTCCCCGTCCGCGCGAGGACCGAGCCTCAGTCCGGCCGATGCGCGGCCATCCACCCGGCGTAGTCGCGGTAGCCAATGACCTCGTGGCGCGCCTTCACCAGCGCGCCTACGCGTCGCACGCCGTCCACTGACAGCGGTCGCCCGTGCAGCGCGGCGTCCACGGCGGGCCGTACGTCCACCACGGGCCGGGCTTCGGCGCCTCCGTCGCCCACCCCGAGGAAGTTCGCGGCGACCTGCTCGGTGATCTCGGCCGAGTTCTCGCGGCTGTCCTTGATGTTGCCCTTGCCGGTCAGCACGTTGCCCAGGCCGAAGACGCCCGGCAGGTCGCGCACGGCGCCGGTGCTCCAGTCGGCGTAGTCGTACAGCTCGCCGCGCGTGGGGATGCCCGGGATGGGCTCGGGCACGCTGCCGATGGACGAGACCACCAGCGGCCCGCGCGCCTCGAAGCTCTGGCCGGGCAGGGTG
>CAZEAA010000212.1:7406-10292 GCA_964510015.1 uncultured Sandaracinaceae bacterium | reverse complement strand
CCGCGGTGTCGGCGGGTCACCGCGGTGTGCACGGGGGCGTTCGTGCTGGCCCACGCCGGGGTGCTCGACGGTCGGCGAGCCACCACGCACTGGGCCCACTGCGCGAAGCTCGCCAGCGCGTTCCCGGCGGTCGACGTGGCCGAGGACGCCATCTACGTGCGCGACGCGAACGTCTGGACCTCGGCCGGTGTGACGGCCGGCATGGACCTCGCGCTCGCCCTGGTGGAGGAAGACGTCGGGAGCGAGGTGGCGCTGGCCGTCGCGCGGCAGCTCGTCCTGTTCGTGCGGAGGCCGGGTGGGCAGTCGCAATTCAGCGTGCAGCTCGCCGCTCAGCTCGCCGAGCGCGTGCCCCTCCGAGACCTGCAGGGGTTCATCGCGGACAACCCGCGCGCCGATCTCTCGGTGCCCGCGCTGGCCGCGCGCGTGAGCATGAGCCCGCGCAACTTCGCACGGGCGTTCGCGGCCGAGGTGGGCGTCACCCCGGCGGCGTTCGTCGAGCGTGCGCGCGTGGAGGTGGCTCGTCGCCTGCTCGAGACCACGCGCGACGCCATCGAGGTGGTCGCCGAGCACGCCGGGTTCGGCCGGGTCGAGACCCTGCGCCGCAGCTTCCAACGTGGCCTGGGGGTCAGCCCCAGCGACTACCGGCGCCGCTTCGAGCGGCGCGTCCAGCGCGCATCGTAGACCCCGGTGGCATGACCAGGAGACATGAGATGAAGATCGTATTGGTGTCGTTCGAAGCCATCACCGCGCTCGACGTGGTGGGCCCTTATGAAGTGCTCAGCCGCGTGCCGGGGGCCGAGGTGGTGTTCGCCGGGCCCCACGCGGGCCCGGTGCGCACCGACAACCGCGTGCTCGGGATGCAGGTGGACGTCGCGCTTGCCGACGTGCCCCACGCGGACGTGCTGCTCGTGCCCGGCGGCTTCGGCGTGGACGCGCTGATGGCGGACCCCGAGGGGCTCGCGGACCTGCGGCGGCTCGACCGCGGCGCGGCGTTCACCACGTCGGTCTGCACCGGAGCGCTGGTGCTCGGCGCGGCGGGGCTCTTGCGCGGGCTCGAGGCCACCACCCACTGGGCCTACCTCGAGCAGCTCGCGGACTTCGGGGCGACGCCCGTCAGTCGCCGCGTGGTGCGGCAGGGGCGTGTGATCACCGCGGCGGGTGTGTCCGCCGGCATCGACATGGCGCTGGCGCTCGCCGCCGAGCTGAGCAGCGAGGACGTGGCGCGCAGCATCCAGCTGGCCATCGAGTACGACCCGGAGCCGCCCTTCGCGGAAGGCCACCCGCGCAGCGCGTCACCGGAGCGCGTGGCGCGAGTGCGTGCCGCGAGCGCTGCCCGGCGAGCGGCGCGCGCCGCTCAGAACCAGGCTTGCAAGTAGCAGTGCGGGCGCCGGTCCTCGCGGTCGAGCGGGACGAACGACCCCACCACGCCGTAGCGGTCCTCGGTGCGGAGGGCCTGCATGATCACCTCCACGCGCTCGCCCGCGAAGCAGGGCTTGCGGTAGGCTAGCTCGAGGTCGCGCACCTTGAGGTCGGCCGTGGGGACGCCCAGCTCGTGCAGGCGCTCGAGGGCCATGTCCTCGAAGAGCGCGGGGTAGACCAGCGAGTTCACGTGCCGGTTGCTGTCCGTGTGCGTGAGCCCGAACAGCACGCGCCGCGCGAGGCGGGGCTCACGGTCCAAGCGGCGAGCGTCGTTCGGCGGCGTGGCGAGGCGCGCGGGCACGCCCCACGTGGTGCGCGTGTCCGGCACGGACGGCAGACCACAGCCTTCGGGCAGCGCGAGCACGCGCCGGTCGGAAGCGTCGGCGAACGGACGGGTGAAGACGTGCTCGGCCACGATGGACCCCAGCTCCACGGGCGACCCCGCGTTGGCCGGCGCGTCGCCGTGCGTGCGGCCCACGCGACCATGCAGCGACGCGTTGATCTGGAAGACGACGCGGTTGACCGCGTCGTGCTCGTCCACCGTGTGCGACCACTGGTGGCTCCCCACGCCCGTGACCTCCTCGGTGACCGACACCGGCCCGCCGCCGCAGCGCATGCGGAAGCGCGTGAGGATGGCGAGGATGCCGTGCTCGCGCGCGAGCTTCTCCATGGGCGCGCCGGGCGCCATGACGTGATCCCATCCGCAGCGTTCGAGCGCGAGCGGTAGCGCGCTGAACTTCAGCTCGCCCGTCTGGTCGACGTCGGCATAGCGGAGGAGGAAATCGGCCCGCACGCGCTGGGCGTCCGGAACGTCGGGGGCAGGGAAGGGGCTCGCGAGCACGCGGAGATTTAGCGCGATGCGCGCGCCGGTCACGCTGAGCGTGTCGTTTTCGAAACGGGCGCCCGTTCGGGACGATAAGCGCGGCATGCCGACCATGCGCCTGCCCACCCCCGAAGAGCTCCTGCCCCTCGACCCCCGCTACCCCGCCGCGCTGCGCCACTTGAAAGACCACGGGCCCCTGCGCTGTGCCGGCGAGCTGCCTCCCCTCGAGCGGGCCATCGCCATCGTGGGCACGCGCCGCGCGGACCCCGAGGCGCTCGACTTCGCGCACGGGCTGGCCGGTGACCTGGCCCGCGCCGGCTTCGTCATCATCTCCGGAGGTGCGCTGGGCATCGACGCGGCGGCTCATCGCGGGGCCCTCGCCGCGGGTGGAAAGACCGTGGCGGTGCTGGCCAGCGGCTTCGTGAAGCCATACCCCCCCAGCCACGGCCCCCTCTTCGAAGAAATTGCGGCATCGGGTGCCCTCTTGTCGGAGGCCCCGGACGAGCCGGCCCTCGAGGGCTTCCGCTTCCTTCATCGCAACCGGCTGATCGCCGCGCTCGGCTGCTGCGGCACCCTCGTGATTCAGGCCCCCGTTCGCTCCGGAACGCTGTCCACGGCGGAGCATGCCCGGGCCTTGAAGCGGC
>CAZEAA010000212.1:0-7396 GCA_964510015.1 uncultured Sandaracinaceae bacterium | reverse complement strand
GGCGTGCCCATCGCGAGCCCGGATGCGGCCGCGCCCTGATCGGCGGGCCGATCGTCCGCAGCTGCGGTCACCGGTGCCGGCGCCGGCGCCGCCGGCGCCGGCGCAGCGACAGGAGCGGCCGGTTTGGGTGGTGCCCGGGGCCCCTTGGGATCCCCGCTCGCAGGGGGGTCTCGGGCTGCTCCGGGAGGGGGCGAGGATTTGCACATCGGCCGGAGATGTCTTATCGGTGCTCGCTCCGGACAGCCGCGAGTTGCGGTCCCGGAGCGCGTCTTCGACTCAAAACACCAATGATCTCGGCAGCCTCGACGACGCTGCGCGCACCGCCCTCGCCGCCCTGGGGGGTCGGGCCCGCACCCTCGACGAGCTGTGCACGGTGACCGGATGGCCGGCGCCGCGTGCGCTCGGCGTTCTCACGAACCTCGAGGTGGGTGGTTGGGTGGAAGGACGCAGCGGCGGTCGATACGGAATCGTTGGCCCCCACAGACGCCCCCAGTAAGGAAGCAATGTCCAAAGCGCTCCTCATCGTCGAGTCTCCGGCCAAGGCCAAGACCATCAAGAAGTACGTCGGGTCGAACTACGACGTGCTCGCCAGCAAGGGCCACATCAAGGACCTGCCCAAGAAGGGCGGGGTCGACATGGAGAACGGCTTCGAAGAGACCTACGAGCTCCTCGAGGAGAAGGGCAAGGCCGAGATCATCAAGGCCATCCGCGCCAGCGCGAAGAAGGTGGGCAAGGTCCTGCTCGCGACCGACCCTGATCGCGAGGGCGAGGCCATCGCGTTCCACCTCCGCGACATCGTGCGCGAGGTCAATCCGGACGTGGAGATCCACCGGGTCCTGTTCAACGAGATCACCAAGAAGGGTGTCCTAGCGGGGCTGGACGACCCGCGCGAGCTGGACGCGAACCTGTACGAAGCGCAGCGCACCCGGCGCGTGCTCGACCGCATCGGCGGCTATCCGTTGAGCAGCCTGCTCTGGAAGAAGCTCACGTTCGGGCTCTCGGCGGGCCGCGTGCAGACCCCCGCGCTGCGCATCATCGTGGACCGTGAGCACGAGCGCGAGGCGTTCGTCCCGCAGAACTACTGGCTGGTGGACGCGCAGCTGGTCGGCAAGAGTGGCGTGGCGTTCCAAGCCAACTTGGTGGAAGTGGACGGCGAGAAGCTCGAGCGCGTGGGCTCGCGCCCGGCGGCCACCAGCGAGCCCGCGGCGGCGCGCTACGTGAGCGACCTGCGTGACGCCTCCTATCGCATCCGCGAGATCACGCGGCGTCAGTCGAGCCGCAAGGCGCCTGCGCCGTACATCACCAGCAAGCTGCAGCAGGACGCCAGCACGCGCCTCGGAATGGCCCCCAAGCGCGCCATGTCGGTGGCGCAGCAGCTCTATGAAGGCATCGAGCTGGGCAAGGGCAAGGACGCCGAGCTGGTGGGTCTCATCACCTACATGCGTACCGACAGCACGCGCGTGTCGGACGACGCCATCGCCGAGTGCCGCGAGTACATCGGGGCTACCTTCGGAGCCGACGCGCTGCCGCCGAAGCCCAACGAGTTCACGGCCAAGAAGAAGGCCAACGTTCAGGACGCTCACGAGGCCATTCGCCCCACCAGCCTGGTCCACACGCCGGACTCCGTGGCCAAGTACCTGAAGGAGCCGCAGCTCAAGCTCTACCGCATGATCTGGAACCGCTTCGTGGCGTCCCAGATGGTGCCCGCGGTCTACGACCAGACCAGCGTCGACATCGAGGCCAAGGGCGGCAAGAGCGTCTATGGCCTGCGCGCTGCGGGCAGCGTGCTGAAGAAGGCCGGCTGGCGCGAGGTTTGGCTCAAGAGCCAGGACACCGACGGGGCGGAGGCCGCCGAAGCCGCCGAGGCGGCAGAGGCGGCAGAGCCCGAGGCCGGCGGCGAAGACGGTCAGGCCGTGGCCGAGTCGGGCACGCTGCCCATGTTGGACGACGGCGAGGCGCTCAAGCTGGTGGACCCGCCTGGCGCGCAGTTCACGCACAAGGCCACCGAGCCGCCGGCGCGCTTCAACGAAGCCAGCATGGTGAAGAAGCTGGAAGAGGAGGGCATCGGTCGCCCGTCCACCTACGCCGAGATCATCAGCAAGGTGCAGGCCCGCGACTACGTGGAGAAGCAGGGCAACCAGCTGCGCCCGAGCGACCTCGGTCGCCTGGTGATCGAGAAGCTGGTGGAGGACGGCTTCGACCTCGCGGACATCGGCTTCACGCGCAAGCTCGAGGAGAGCCTCGACGCGGTGTCCGAGGCCTCCGCCAAGCGTCTGGACGTGCTGGCGCCGTTCCACGAGCGGCTGCAGGCGCAGATCGCGAAGGCCTCCGAGTCGAAGGACAAGTGGTGGCCCGAGCCCGAGGACATCGGCGAAGCGTGCCCGGAGGACGGCGGCCGCCTGATGAAGCGCTGGGGCCGCAACGGCGTGTTCATCGGCTGCGAGAACTACCCCGAGTGCAAGCACACGCGGAACATCCCGAAGGAGGGCGAAGAGGACGTCAGCCGCGAGCCCGAGCTCACCAACTACGACTGCACGGAGTGCGGCGCGAAGATGATGAAGCGCTGGGGTCGCAACGGCTTCTTCCTGGGCTGCTCCAGCTACCCCACGTGCAAGGCCACGCGCCCCGTGCCGCTCGGCTTCGCCTGCCCCAAGTGCAAGGTGGGCGACATCATCGAGATCCGCTCGAAGGGCGGCAAGACCTTCTACGGCTGCACCAACTACAACTCGGACGAGAAGTGTGACTTCCGCAGCTGGCAGAAGCCCATTGGCGTGCCCTGCGAGCAGTGCGACTCGCAGTTCCTGGTGTGGATGGGTGGCAAGAAGAGCCCCACGCTGAAGTGCGTGAACCCCACGTGCGACTTCGAGACGCCGTTCGACCCGGACGCGTACGAGGCCGAGCAAGAGGCCGCGCGTGTGGCAGCCCGCGAAGAGCGCCGCGCCCTCGCCGAGGCCGCCGAGAACGACGACGATGACGCGCCGCGCGCGCCGAAAGCCGCTCCGAAGGCGACGGCCAGCAAGCCCGCCGCGAAGGGCGCGGCGACCAAGGCCGCCAGCAAGAGCGCGACCACCAAGGCACCGGCCAAGGCCGCAGCCAAGAAGAAGACCGGGTCCTGATGAGCGACGTGCTGCGTGGCCCGGTCACGGTGGTGGGCGGTGGCCTCGCGGGCACCGAGTGCGCCTGGCAGCTGGCCGAGCGCGGCGTGCCCGTGCGCTTGCTGGAGCAGAAGCCCACCAAGCGCACGCCCGCGCAGCAGACGGACCTCTTGGCCGAGCTGGTGTGCAGCAACTCGTTCCGTGGCGCGGACCTCGGCAACGCCGTGGGGCTGCTCAAAGAGGAGATGCGGCGCGCGGGCTCGCTGGTCATGCAGGTGGGCACCGAGACGCAGGTGCCGGCCGGCGGCGCCTTCGCGGTGGACCGCGAGCGCTTCGGCGCCGAGATGACGCGGCGCATCGACACCCACCCGCTCATCACGCGCGTGGACGTGGAGGTGCAGGCCATCCCGGAGGAGCGTCCGGTGGTGCTGGCCACGGGCCCGCTGACCGGTGACGCCCTGGCGGCGGACCTCGCGGCGGCCATCGGCGAAGCGCACCTCGCCTACTACGACGCCATCGCGCCCGTGGTCACGGCCGAGAGCGTGAACTGGGACATCGCCTTCCGGCAGAGCCGCTATGACAAGGGCGGCGACGACGCCTACGGCAACTGCCCGTTCGACAAGGACGAGTACGAGGCCTTCGTGGCTGCGCTGCTGGCCGCCGAGAAGGTGGAGCCGAAGACGTTCGAGAAGATTCGCTACTTCGAGGGCTGCCTGCCCATCGAGGTCATGGCGGAGCGCGGCTATCGCACGCTGTCGTTCGGGTGCATGAAGCCGGTGGGGCTCACCGACCCGCGCACGGGCAAGCGCCCGCATGCGGTGGTGCAGCTGCGCGCCGAGAACGACCCGCCCACCGCGTACAACCTGGTGGGCTTCCAGACGCGCATGAAGTGGCCGGACCAGAAGCGGGTGTTCCGCATGATCCCCGGCCTCGAGAACGCCGAGTTCGAGCGCCTCGGCAGCGTGCACCGCAACACGTTCGTGAACGCGCCCGCCGTGCTGGACGATGCGCTGTCGCTGCTGGCGCGGCCCGGGGTCTACTTGGCGGGGCAGGTCAGCGGCGTGGAGGGCTACATCGAGAGCGCGGCGCTCGGGTTGCTGCTGGGCGTGCAGCTCGCGCGGGACGTGCAGGGCTTGCCGAACGTGCCGGTGCCCGAGACCACGGCGCTCGGCTCGCTGCGGGGGCACCTGCGGCGTGAGAGCCCGAACTTCCAGCCCAGCAACGTGGTGTGGAGCATGTTCCCCGAGCTGCCCGGGCCCGAGCTGCGCGACAAGAAGCTGAAGAAGGAGCGCATGGGTCAGCGCGCGCTCGCGGACCTCGCCGCCTGGCTCGAAGCCATTGGCGTCCCGCCCGCGTCGAGCCGGGAGGTCACGTCCGCCGCAGCCGCAGCGACGTGATCTCGGGCGGCACCAGCGTGCGCACCGGCGGCCCCCAGTAGCAGGTGCCCTGGTTCACGTAGACCTGCATGCCGTACACCTCACCGAGGCCCTTGGAGACCGGGTGTGCGAGGCCCACGAACAGGTTCCACGGGAAGAACTGGCCGCCGTGCGTGTGCCCCGACAGCTGGAGGTCGAAGCCGGCCGCGGCGGCGGCGAACGCGCTGCGCGGCTGATGCGCGAGCAGGATCTTGCGGGCGTCCCTGGGCGCGCCGGCTACGGCGGCGTGCGGGTCGCTCGCGTGCGGGCCGCGCTCGCCGCGGGTGCTGTAGTCGGTGATGCCGGCCACCACGAGCTGCGCGCCGCCGCGCGTGAGGACCACGTGCTCGTTCTGCAAGACGCGCATGCCGAGGCGCGTGAACTCGGCGCACCACTCGTCGGCGCCCGAGTAGTACTCGTGGTTGCCGGTCACGAAGAAAGTGCCATCGGGGGCGCGCAGCCTTCCGAGCGGGGCGGCATCGCGCGCGAGGGCTTGCACGCTGCCGTCCACGAAGTCGCCCGTCGCGGCGATCATGTCCGGCGCGAGCGCGAGCACCTGGTCCACCACGGGAGAGATGAAGTCGGCGTCGATGGTCATGCCCACGTGCACGTCGCTGATCTGCACGATGTGGAAGCCGTCGAACTCCGCGGGCAGGCCGGGGATGCGCACCTCCACTTCCTTCACCTCGGGGCCGAGGCGCGCCTGCACGGTGCCCGCCCCCGTGAGCAGCGCGCTGGCGCCCACGCCGATCACCCCACTGCTGGCCGTCAGGAAGGCGCGCCGTGCGTGGTCCACCGGGGCGGCCTCGGGGCTGAAGCGGCGACGCAGTGCGCCGAGGGCCTGGGCCAGCAGCATGGTGAGGTCGCGCAGCAACGTGATCGCGAACAGCACGCTGAAGAAGCCGAGGTAGGTCCAGGTCACCGCCCGCAGCGCGAGGATGGCCGGACCCGTGGCGTCGCGGCCGGCGGCGAAGCTCAGCGGCCCGAGCAGGAACGCCGCTCCGAGCACGGCGTCGAGCCCGCGCTTCACCCGCTGGCTGACGTGCAGCGGACGGACCACGCGCGCCGCCAGGTAGAGGTGCGGCAGCGCCAGGAACACGGCGATGATCAGAACGAAACGCAGCACTCAGTCGTCTCCGGCGTCGGGCCCGAGGTGGTCGAGCTGCGCAGAGCGGTTCCGGCGCGCGAGCGGGTGGGCACGGTCGTACGTCGTCATCATGCGGTCGGTCGTTACGTGCGTGTAGCGCTGCGTGGTCCCGAGGCTGGCGTGCCCCAGCAGCTCTTGGATGCTGCGCAGGTCGGCCCCGGCGTCCAGCAGGTGCGTGGCGCACGTGTGACGCAGCGTGTGCGGATGCAGGTCGGGGCGGCCCGTGGCCAGCATGCCGTAGCGCTGCACCACGTTCTGCACCTGCCGCGCGCCGAGCCGCGTGCCGAAGCGCCCCACGAACAACGCCGTCGCGTGCTGCTGCCCGTCCTTGTCCACGAGGTCGGCGCGGCGCGCGAGGTAGGCGCGTAGCGCGGTGACGCACTCGGCGCCCAGCGGCACCAGGCGCTCCTTCTTGCCCTTGCCCATCACGCGGGCGTGCCCAGCGCCCATGTCGAGCGAGCCGAGCGACAGGCCGGCCAGCTCACTCACGCGGGCGCCGCTGCTGTAGAGCAGCTCGAGGATGGCCGTGTCGCGCAGCACGATGGCTTCCCCGCGTCGCTCGTCCGTGACCTCGGCGGCGTCTGCGTTCGGGGCCGCCACCACGCGGAAGGCGTCTTCCACGGTCACGAACTCGGGCAGGGGCTTCGGCACCTTGGGGCGAGACAGGCTCGCGGCCGGGTTGTCGCGCAGCTTCCCGCGCTTCTCGAGGAACCGATAGAAGGCGCGCACCGCGCTGACCTTGCGCGCCATCGTGGAGGCCGTGCGGCCGTCGAAGCTGCCGGCCAAGAACGCGCGCAGCGTCCCCGTGCGCAGCTGCCGCGCGTCGAGCGGGAGCTCGTGGGCCACGCAGTACGCTTGCAGCGCCTCGAGGTCGCGCATGTATGTCTCCACCGTGAGTGGTGAGGCGCGGCGCTCGTCGGCCAGGTGCGAGCGAAACTCTTCGAGCTGGCGAGCGAGGTCGTCCAAGCGCTCAGGGTAGCGGTCCGCGTGCGAAGAGGCAGGTTCCTGGCGCCACGTTCGCTTACTGGCCACCGGCATTGACACCCCGGCGAGACGTTCTTAGCTTCGACCCTTCGTGAAAGCCTCCAACGACGAATCCTCCCGCATCCGCTCCACCACCATCGTCGCCGTTCGCCGCGACGGTCGCGCTGCCATGGCGGGCGACGGTCAGGTCTCGCTCGGGCAGACCATCATGAAGGGTCACGCCCGCAAGGTCCGGCGCATCGCCGACGGGCGCATCGTCACCGGCTTCGCGGGCGCCACCGCGGACGCGTTCACGCTGCTCGAGCGCTTCGAGTCCAAGCTCACCGAGAGCCGAGGGGGCCTGCAGCGCGCGGCGGTGGAGCTGGCCAAGGACTGGCGCACGGACCGCTACCTGCGCCGCCTCGAGGCCATGCTGGTGGTCATGGACGCCGAGCACACGCTCCTGCTCAGCGGCACGGGCGACATCATCGAGCCCGACGAGGGCATCCTGGCCATCGGCTCGGGCGGCACGTACGCGCTCGCCGCGGGCAAGGCGCTGCTGCGCAACACCAGCCTGTCGGCGGCCGACATCGCGCGCGAGTCGCTGCGCATCGCCTCCGAGATCTGTGTCTACACCAACGGCGAGATCGTGCTGGAAGAGGTGGGCGCGTGAGCCGCTCGGTCTTCACCCCGCGCGAGACGGTCGGCGAGCTCGACCGCTACATCATCGGGCAGCAGGCGGCCAAGCGCGCGGTGGCCGTGGCGCTGCGCAACCG
>CAZEAA010000211.1:0-10327 GCA_964510015.1 uncultured Sandaracinaceae bacterium | reverse complement strand
CGTTCCTTGACATCGTCGGGGCGCCGGCCTGGGTGCCGCGCCCCTCGCGGATGGCCTCGAGCGACTGGCTGTCCACGTAGGCCTTGCCGTCCTCGATGAGCCGGATGGCCATGTCGTACAGCTGCTGGAAGTAGTCCGACGCGAAGTAGCGGTGCTCGCCCCAGTCGAAGCCGAGCCAGCGCACGTCCTCCTGGATGCTGGTCACGAACTCGGTGTCCTCGTTGGCCGGGTTCGTGTCGTCGAAGCGCAGGTTGCAGTGCGCACCGGGCAGCTTCTTCGCGAGGCTGAAGTTGGTGATGATGGCCTTGGCGTGCCCGATGTGCAGGTAGCCGTTGGGCTCCGGCGGAAAGCGCGTCACGAGGCGCGTGCGCCCCGCGTCGATCTCGGCCTGCACCAGCTCGTCCACGAAGTTGGGGGCGTTGTCATCGGGCTTGCCTGCTGCGGCGCTCTTGGGAGTCTCACTCACGGGGGCGCACGCTAACACCCGTGATGCGATAGCGGTAGTTGCCGCAGGCCGAGGCCGTGGCCGTGGCCACGGTCTCGGCCTCCCGGATCCCGGTTCTGGTTGCTATGAGTTGTGGGCATGCGCGGGTTGTGGGTGCTCCTGGTTTGGTGCGTGGCGTCGGGGGCGGCGGCTCAAGGGCCGACGGTCGAGCGGGTGCTGGTCGTGGGGCGGGCCGAGCCCGGTGGGACGTGGACCGATGCGGCGACGGAGGCGCGGACCGGGGATGGCGCCGAGCTGGCGGTGGTGGCCGTCGCTCGCGAGGGGCGGCGGCGGGTGGTGATCGCGGACGCGGGGGTGACGCCGCTGCGGGTGGAGGGCCGGCGCGTGTTCGATGAGGAGCGACGCTCTTTCGACGTGCTGGGCGGCGTGGAGGTGCGCTGGTCGCTGGTGGAGCCGCACGGCTTCCGTGTGGGCCCTGCGACGAACGGGGCCACGGCGCCGTACTACACTAACGTGTCCACCACGGCGGCCGACTTCGGGCGCTGGCTGGGGTACGACACGATCGACTACTTCGAGACGGTGCGCGGCGCTTGGGCGGCGGGGGTGGAGGCGCGCCGGCAGCCGGCGGTCGTCGTGGCCACCGAGGCGGGCGCGATGCAGGTCCCGGGGGTGGGCACCGTACGTTACAAGGCCGAGCTGCGGCTTGCGTCCGGTGAGACGTTCGGCAGCCCGGGGGCCGAGGCCGTGGACCGCTTCGGCGTGCTGCCCAACGTGCACCGCGTGTCCATTCGCGCGAGCGACGACTTCGTGGGCTGGCTGGGCGCCTACCTGCTGGTGCCGGAGGTGTTCGGCTCGGCCGGCGGCGGGGCCAACCACCAGACGGAGCGCTTCACCGGGGCCGACTGCGCCGACGTGATGGTGGGGGCGCTGCGCCGCATGGGGCGCCGCGACGTGCGCTACACCAACGTGGCAGGTCTCGTGCGCCACGCGCGCGTGGTGGCGGAGCCGACGGGGATCGACGAGCGCGGTCAGGCGGAGCAGCCCATCGCGGGCGTGCAGCGCGGCGACCTGATCCGCATCGACTACGGCGGCGAAGACGCGGGGAGCACGCCGCGCGCCTGGGACCACGTGGCGGCGCTGTGGGAGGACCGCAGCGACCCGAGCGGCCCGCATCGCGGCGCGGCCGACGGCCAGCTGGATGGCTTCGACGTGGTGGCCCACATGGGCCACCCGCGTGTGAAGGTCGAGCCTCTGGGCAGGCAGATGCCGGCCACGGTGGACGTGCTGCGCTGGCGTCCGGGGCGCCTGCACCGAGCCCGCGAGCGCTAGACCCGCTCCCAGCCCCCGCCGCGTTGACGACGCCGATGCTCCGGGCGCAGCTCACTGCGGGCATCGGGCCCGAGCAGCTCGCACGGGTCGAAGTAGTGCAGCGTACGCGCCAACGCCTTCACGGGCGGCAGCGGATGGTCTCCGAACTCGCGCTCCGTGGGGCAGCGGTGATGCCAGAGGGCCTCGGTCGACGGCACATCGTCGAACACCAACACCTCCTTGATGCCGCCGTTGCAGTTGGTGGAGACGAGCAGCACGTCGCCGGGCAGCTCACCGCGGTGTCCCACTCGCACGATGACGTCGTGATGGAATTCTCCCTGCGTGTGGTGCGCGAGGAGCTCGTAGCCCCGGTACTGCGTGTTGAGTTGATCGAGCAGCGCACCGAGCACCAAGGTGGCTGCGAGGTCGTCGACGATCGTAGGCATGCATTCAGCGTAGCGAGCGGTGCGGCACAAGCAAGACCGTGCGCGCGACGCGTCTACGCGTCGTGCTCCGCGGGACTGGGGCTCGCCACCGTGAGCGCCAGCGTCATGCTGATGGCACCGAGCTCTCGACCGCTCTCCACGCGCCACTGGTTGAACGCCGCCTGCACGGCGCGCAGGTCGGCCTTGCTGGTGGGCTTCTTGGTGACCACGCCGAGCGCGACCAACGCAGCCACCACGTCGTTGCTGAGGATGAACGTGTCCTTGCCCATCTTGCGCAGCATGCGCGGCCCCGTGTCGCCGCCGAGGCGCGCGCCCGAGTCCTTGAGCACGGCCCAGAGACCGGTGATGTCGTCCCCCGGCCAGTCCGCCACCCAGCGCCCGAAGCTCCCGTGCGTGGCCGCGATGTCCGTGATGAAGCCCGCGTTGTCGAGCACCGCCCGAATCTTCCCGGCGTTGCGCACGATGCGCGTGTCCTGCTCGAGCGCACTCACCTCGTGGTCTTCCAACGCCGACAGCACACGCGGATCGAAACCGCGGAAGGCCTCCTCGAAACCGGGCCACTTCGTGTCGATCACCTTCCACGAGAAGCCCGCCTCGAACAGCGCGCGCGCCATGGCCGACAGGTAGCGGTCCGCCGGTGCCGCCGCGAGCTCCGCGGCCGAGCGCGCCCTGGGCAGCCGCGCCTCGACGGCGGCCTTGCTCTTGCGAGCCACCGCGCGCGCGTAGATCTGCTTGAACGTCTCCATGCCTGCTCGCGCTCCTGTCGTGTGCCGAGGAGCATAGCGCGCCGCCACCGCGCTCGAACCGTGTTATCCACGCGGCATGACCGCAGGCTCGCAGCGCACCGTGTTCCTGGGCATCGCGCTCGGCGCCCTCGCTGGGGTGGCCGCGCGCTTCTGGGCACCGGCCGCGGTGACCACCGCGCTGATCGACTACGTGGCCGCGCCCACGGGTCAGATCTTCCTGCGGCTGCTGTTCATGCTGGCGGTGCCGGTGGTGTTCTCGGCGCTGGTGGTGGGCATCGCCGAGCTGAACCTCGCCACCTTGGGGCGCATTGGGCTGCGCACGTTGGGTCTCACGGTGCTGGCGTCCACGGTGGCGGTGCTGATCGGGCTGTTGCTGGTGAACGCGGTGGGCCCTGGCGAAAACCAGCCCGACCTGCGCGCGCTGGCCGAGCGTCGCGCCGAGGGCCGTCCGTCCGTGGCTCCCCCCGAGGTGAGCGGCGCCACCATGCTCATCCAGATGATCCCGGACAACCCGGTGAAGGCCGCGGCCACGGGCGACATGATCGGGCTCATCGTCTTCGCGCTGTGCTTCGGCGTGGCGCTCGGCCAGGTGAAGACCACGGGCACGCAGCGCTTGAGCGAGGCGATCACGGGCCTCTTCGACGTGAGCATGTTCCTCCTGGCGCAGGTGCTGCGGCTCGCGCCACTCGGTGTGGGGGCGCTGCTGTTCGTGACCACCGCCAGCGTGGGGGCCGAGGTGCTGCGCGCCATCGGCGCCTACGTGGGTGTGGTGCTGGGCGCCATCGCGCTGCACATGTTCGTCAGCTATCCGCTGCTGCTGACGCTCTTCTCGAAGCACCGGCCGCTCGCGTTCTTCGCCGCCATCCGCCTGCCCATGGAGACGGCCTTCGCCACCGCGTCATCGAGCGCGACCCTGCCCGTCTCGCTCGAGGCGGCGGACACGCAGCTGCACCTGCCGAAGCCCGTCGCCCAGTTCGTGCTTACCGCCGGCGCGTCCATGAACCAGAACGGCACGGCGCTGTTCGAGGGCGTCACGGTGCTGTTCTTGGCGCAGCTCTTCGGCGTGGCGCTGAGCCTCTCGCAGCAGGCCGTCGTGATGGTCATCTGCATTCTCGGCGGCATCGGCACCGCCGGCATCCCGGGCGCGTCGCTGCCGGTCATCGCCATGATCCTGGGCATGCTGCACGTGCCCCCCGAGGGGCTGGCGCTCATCTTCGGCGTGGACCGCATCCTCGACATGTGCCGCACCACGCTCAACGTGGTGGGCGACCTGGTGATCGCCACGTGCGTCGCGAGCGGCGAAGGAACACTCGAAGCCGACGCGGTGCCCGCGACGGAATGACGAAGGTGGGGCCCGTGCTTCCACGTGCACCCCACCTCATTCGCGCCGCGTCGGGCGTCGTCCTTCACGCCCTCTCAGGCGGCGGGACGCGTCACTCGCAGGCGCCGCCCAGCAGGCCCGTGCGCAGGCCGCGGTTGGGCGGGTTCGGTCCGAGCCAGATGCGGAAGAACACCGAGGCGAAGTCCTCGCCCGTGAGGGTGCCGAGCACGCGGCCATCCACCTTCATCTGCAGGCCCGTGCCGGGCGTCCAGGTGAAGACCATGATCATGCCCTCGGTGAGGTTGGGCACCCAGCCCTTGAGCTGGTTGATGCGCGCCTGCAGCGCCGACATGTTGCCGCCCGCGTTGCGGCTGAAGCCCTGCTCGAGCGCCTCGTTCATGGTGGCCTGGTCCACGTCACGCGTGAAGCGGATGTCGAGGACGATGGGGTGCGCGAGGTCCAACACCGCGTCGGCCGTGCGCCCACGGGTGGCGACGTAGAGGCCGGCCACGTAGACGTCCACGTTGAAGACGGTGGCTTCACGGATGCCGAGCCCGTTCAGGGAGAGGCGCTCACCGCCGACGGTGACGCTGTTGGGGAAGTCCACGCCGCCGCAGCTGCGCGCGAGGGCCGCCGTGGGGAACACGAGCGACGCCACCAGAGCCGCGATGGTGGGGATGAGGATGAGGCTGCGAATCATAATTACTGTCTCCGGCGTCATCTGCGACGCGCTGTCACTCTAGCGCGTTTACGGGACACGCCCAGCGCCGGAGCGGACAATCAATTGATTGAGCAGACCGGCCGCGGTCTCGGGATCATCGACCGTAACAGTCATCACTTTTCCCGACCGCAGGTCGAGCCGCAGCCCCGGTCCCGCGCGCAGCACGATCGCCGCGCGGCCGAACAGGCGGAGGCTCCCCCGGTAGCCCCAACCGCCCCATTCTATGGGGGAAACGTCGATCGCCGTGGCTCGCGCGATGTCGTGGAGAGGCACCGTGGTGGTCGGCCAGCCGAGCGGCCCCCAGCGGACGATCAGGCCGCGATGATCCGCGGAGACCCGGATGGAGCTCACTCCGACGGCGACGGCCACCAAGACCGCACTTCCGACACTAAGTGCCAAACTATCCAGCAACACACCGAGCACGAGGGGCTCGATGGCGAGCAGCAGGATCAGCAGGGACCACGGGGCGCGGAGGCGCTGCCACCAAGTAGCCTGCTCTCCCTCGGCGAGCCGGAGGGAGTGTGGCGGCAAGCCGCGTGCGGGGGCTTCGAGCTGACCTCGCGCCAGCAACGCACTCCCAGCGCCGAGCAGCACGGGCATTCCCACGATGACCACGAGCGAGAGCCCACCCGGACCGGGCAGCTCGCGCGTGCTCTCGAGCGCTCGCTGGGTGACGACCGTCCACACCGCGATGCTGGCGGCGAGACCTGCGAACGTCGCTCCGAGGAACGCGCCGACAGCGCGCAGTGGCGCGTGCCGCGTGGCCTCCGGGGTCATCCACACCGCAGCCGTGAGCAGCAGCGCGGCGCCGACACCGACCAGCTGGGCGATCATCTGCGCGAACGCGGGCAAAGACATCCACCCGTCGGGAGCCGCCATGTCCGACCAGTGCGTGGCGAGCGAGTCCGGGAGCTGATGGCGCGCGAGCCACAGCGGAAGCAGCGCGGCCGTGACCAACGCCACCGCGAGCACGACCAGCAGCCAACGGCGCAAACGCAGGCTCATAGCTTCCCTTTCACCAGCTGCACGATGGCGCGGTCCGTCATGCCGAGCCGGCGCGCAGCGCCCACCAGCCCGGAGGCCAGCTGCACCAGCGAGGCTTGGGACTCAGCGCCCCCGAGCACCGTCACGCTGCGACCGCGGCGCATCTCCACCAGACCCTCGTCGCGCAGCAGCGCGTAGGCGGCACGAACCGTGTGCATGTTCACGCCGAGCGAGTCGGCCAGGTCGCGCAGCGGCGGCAGCTTGTCCCCGGGCTGGAGCTCTCCTCGAGCCATGGCGCCGCGCACGGCGCCGGCGATCTGCTCGAAGAGCGGCGTGTCCGAGCTGGGGTTCACACGAATGAGCATGGTTCTAGTCTAACCAGAACCATTCGCGACGTGCAAGGGCTCAGCGCCGGCGCAGGCCGCCGGCTCGCGGAACGGGGATGGGGACCGCGCCCGCGTCGGCGCCGAGCGTCCCACCTGGGTTCACGTTCGCGGGCTTGTCGGGAGACGTGGGCTGCACCGGCGAGACGGCCGGCGAGCTGTCGGGCCACTGGTAGGTCTCCGTCGCGGGGCACGCCTCTTCTGCCGGCGCGGCGCTGCAGCCGCTCACCAGCAGCGCCGCCGCGAGGCCGCTGGCCAGCAACCGGGACGTGCGCGGGGGCGTGCGCTCGGCGAAGAACGTGTCGCCGGCCTCGTTCGACAACACGTAGCCGCACAGCTGCTCCTGCTCGCGCGCGAAGAGCGCCTCGGCCTGAGCGCTGGTCATGCGCGTCATGTCGACCACGGTGCGGTTGCACTGGTCGCAGTGCCTCCCGCGCGCGACGGGGGTCATGTCGCCGAAGGACTCGGGACACGCATCGAGGAGGAAGGCACCAGGGGAGAGGACCGGCAGTGGATGTCGCACGTCCCTCGGACCAGGCGCCCGCATGCGAGCTTGGGTCGGGACCGGAGGCCTGCGCGGCCGGACGCGCCGTCTCGCGTTCACCGCCGGACTTGGGTCCGCCGCGCGGCGTATACTCGGCCGGGCATGGCCACCCCTCACCGCATCCCGCTCGCGCTGCGCATCCTGCACGTGTTCCTCATCGCCAACTTCGCGAGCAACATCTTCTACTGCGCCTACCAGGTGTTCGTGGTGTTGGTCCCCGAGGGACACGTCGGCCCCTTGTGGGGCGCGGCCGCCGACCTCCCCACGGACTTGGTGGTGAAGCGCCGGCTCTACGCCATCGAGTTCTGGGTGACCCTCGGCGCGGCCAGCATCTACGTGGCCATCACCGAGTGGCTGCCGCGCGCGCTCCGGCCGCTGACCGAGAGGCCGCCGTCGAGCCCATGAGTGACCTGCCCACGCCGCGCCCTGCCACGCTCGCCGAGCTGCGCCGCTTCGACCTGAGCCACGGGCTGCCCGCTGCGCTCCGGGCGCTGCGCGCGCAGCTCCAGCCGGCCGAGCTGGGCAAGGTGCTGCTGGCCATGGCCGCGGGTGGGTGGCGCGATCCGCTGCGTGGCTTGTCTCGCTCACCGCGCTGGCCTTCCCACGTGGAAGCGCTGGTGCGTCACCAGCTGCGCGCGGCCGTGCGCCTGGACGACGCCACACAGCGCGTGCTCCGCGCGCCGGCGTGGCCCGACTCGCGGAGGCAGGCGCTGTTGCTCGAGGTGATCGCCACCACGGGCTCGCGCTTCATCGAGCACAACGTGCCCTTCCCCACCCGTGAGGCGTGGAGCGCGGCGAGCCAGGTGTCGCGACAGGGCTTCATCAAGGCGCTGCGCGGCCGCTTGTTCAACGCGCAGCTCGAGCCGGCGGGCGTGACCGAACGCTCGGTGGGCTTCGACGTGAGCGCCTGCCGCTTCGTCGAGCTGTGCCACGAGCTCGGGCGCCCGCACCTCGCCGCGATGTTCTGCGAAGCCGACTCCCGCTACTTCGCCCAGCACACCGAGCTGATCGAGCTGCGGCGCACGCGCACTCAGGCCCGCGACGCGACACCGTGCGACTTTCGCTTCACCCTGCGCGCCTGAGGTCGTCATCAATCGGGTAGCGAAGCGGGGCTCGGCTTCGTATGCTCGTGGCGTGACAGCGGCGGCCAAGAAGATCCTCGAAGATGCCCTCTCGTTGCCTCCCGAAGCGCGCGAGGAGCTCGTCGGTGCGCTCTCACAGAGCCTTGATGCTGTGAGTCTGAGTCCAGCCTGGCAGGCCGAGATCGAGCGTCGTCTGCGGCACCTCGCGAGCGGAGAAGCCGTGACTCACGACGCTGGCGAGCATCTCGCGCAGCTGCTCGCCAAGTACTCCTGATGGCCCTCCCGAGGATTCTCGATGGGGCTGCGGATGAGTTGGTCGTCGTCATTGTCGCGTTGCAGCCTGACGCGCCCACGATCGTGGCGATCGCCGACACACGTCGTGAGCCTGGATACTGGCGGGATCGAGTGTTGCCCGAGAAATGACCGGTCTCTGATGCACACCTTCTCCGACGGCAGCCGCTCCCGCCTGACTCACCGCGACCTCGGGCGCTTTCCCGGTGACACGCTCTTCGACCGGATCGGTCGCGTGGTGTGCGAGGCCGAGTGCCTGCCGCGCAAGGAGCTGTACGAGAGCTGGGAGGTGGCCAAGCGCGCGCGTCGACGCATGCGCGGAGGCGTGGTGTACGACCTGGCGTCGGGGCACGGGCTGCTCGCGCACCTGATGCTGCTGCTGGACGACAGCTCGCCGCACGCGGTGGCGGTGGACAAGCGCATCACCGACAGCGCCGGCCCACTCCACGCGGCGTTGGTGGCGGCCTGGCCGCGCCTCGCAGGCCGCATCGAGCACCGCATGGTGGACCTCCGCACCATACAGGCCGCCGAGGGCGACGTGGTGGTCTCGGCGCACGCGTGCGGCGGCCTCACCGACGCCACCCTCGACGTGGCGCTCGCGTCGCGGGCACGGGTGGCCGTGCTGCCCTGTTGCCATGTCGACAGGACGGGCGACACGGGTGGCCTAGCCGGCTGGATGGACAACGCGCTGGCCATGGACGTGACGCGCGCGGGGCGCCTGCGCGCGGCCGGCTATCAGGTGTTGGCGCAGACCATCCCCGAGACCATCACGCCGAAGAACCGGCTGCTGCTGGGCTGGCGCTGAGCCTCGCCCTCGGGACCCTCAGAACGTGGTCGGCCGACTCTGCGCGTGGCTGGTGGCGAACAGGCGCCGGCGTGTGCTCGCCCACTGCGCCCCGCGCACCAGCCCCGCGAGCAGGCAGGGCACCAGGAACCACCCCACCAGCAATCCGAGCTCCAGGTGCTCAGCGGGGGACCAGCAGGTCGTCCGGAGCGGGTTGCAGTGGTGATCGTGGGACGGCGCCAGCCCGTGTAGGATACGCGGGATGAGCAGCAGCGCGGGGCTCGAGATCAGACACAGCAGCACCGCGCCCTTCGCCCGGTGCCAGATGCGGTGGCGATGTCGGTCGACCGCGGTGCGCCACTCGTCCTCGGGGCTCATGGGCGTTCGACACCGAAGCGGCGGCTAGGTTCCCGGAACGCCCGGGTTGCGGGGGCGCCCGCCGGCGCGTCAGGTTTACCCGCGCCCCGACTGCGAGTAGCTTCGCGCCGATGTTCCGCGCCGCTGGTGCCCTTCGTGGTTCGATTGCCATCCCTTCGCTGCTGGCGGTGTTGTGCGTGGGCGCGGCGCTCGGATGTGGCCGGCGCCGGGCGGACTTCGAGCCCGCTCCCGAGGGTGAGGAGAGCGAGGGCACGCCCGAGGGTGAGGGCACGGCCCCCAGCGAGCCGGCCGCCCCCTACGACTTCGACACCGCCCCGCGCGACTGGAACCCCACGGGCATCGCCTGGCGCGAGCACGCTGCGGGCCTGGCCGAGGCGCGCGCCAGCGGGAAGCCGATCATGCTGATCATGCACGCCGAGTGGTGCGGCCCCTGCCACGACTACGCGCGCGTGTTCTATCACCCCGAGGTGGTGGCGCTGTCCCGCCGCTTCGTGATGATCCTGGTGGACTCCGACCGCGACCCGGGGGCCAACCAGCGCTACGCCACCGACGGCACCTACCTGCCGCGCACGTACTTCCTGGACTCGAACGGGCAGCACCGCACCGAGGTGGTGGGCGATCACCCCCGCTACCGCTACTTCTTCAACCAGCGCGACGCGACCGTCACGGCGGCCGCCATGCGCCGGGCGCTGCCATAGCGCGCAGCACGATTCCGCCAGCAGTTCCGCGGCCAGATGGCCGCGCTGTTCCGCGGCGTGGACGCCGAGCGGCTCGGGGGTGAGCACGTGGCGCGTCGGCTCGAGATGATCAGCGCTTGTCTGATCCGAGAGAACGACATCGCGGGGGCGAGCCAGGTACTCGCCGAGCTGGCTGACGAGTGGCGACGTCTGCCTC
>CAZEAA010000210.1:0-10393 GCA_964510015.1 uncultured Sandaracinaceae bacterium | reverse complement strand
CCGCGGGAGCGGGGTCGGCGGCCCGCGGCTCGGCGGCTTCGGGCGTGTCGGCGCCCTCGGCGGCGGCCGGTGTGCTGGGCGCGGGGCCCTCTGTGGGGCCCTCGGCGCTGGTGGCTTCGGACGAGCCGCAGGCTTGCGCCAAGGGCGAAAGCGCGACGACGAGGAGAGCGATCAGGGCCCGCCGAAGGCCCGGTGCGGTAAGCATGGGCGGGAGTGTAGCTATCCGGCCGAGAGAGGACAGGCGGCGCGCGAGGAGGCCGTGGCTAGGCCTCCCGCTCTCGCTCCTTCTCCGCCTCGGCGGCCGCGGCAACTTCCACTTCTTGTTCAGCTGCCAGCTCCACGCGCACGCGGGTCGCGTCCGCAGCAGAGTCCTGCGCCAGGCGATGCGCCGCGGCCACGTCCAGCAGGGCGGCCAGCGTGCCCGTGTGCTGGGCCCGGCCTTCGCGCGCTCTCCGCGCCGCGAGCTTGCGCGTCCCGTAGCCGGCGCCGAGCATCAGCATGGGCACGGCCCACAGCGCATGCAGTGGGGTGCCGATGCCGCGGTTTGCGAGGTCGAGCATGAGTCCCAGCGTGGGCAGGCCTCCGAAGAGCGCCATGAGGCCAGGGCCCGAGGCCGCACCCCCTCTCAACATCGACACGTCCGTGCGCAGCTTGATGCGCGTGGTGTCGCCCTCGCACGTCAGCGAGAAGCGGGGGCCGACGCCAGCGCGCACCGTCCCATGGAGCGCGCTGCCCACCTGCGACACCTCGATGGCGAGGCGTTCTTTCAGCAGCGCCGCGATGGACTCGTAGCCCTGCTCCGTGATGCGGAACGGAAGAACGTGTTCCTCGTCGAAGACCAGCGGCTCACCCACCCAGCGGTCCGGCGCGGCCACGCCGGTCGCGTCATCCGTCGCGGCGCCGCGCAGGCGCTCCACCTCGTGTTTTGCGGCCGAGAGCTCGCCCTCCAGCTTGGCCACCTGCGCGCGCAGCGTCTCGGTCTCGTCGCGGTACGTCACGCAGCGATTGGTACCACGCGGTGCACTGTGCGAGGGCGCTTCACGCCCAGCCGTCGAAGTGCCGCACCATCGTGATGCCCGGCAAGAGCGGCGGAGGGTTCGGCACGCACTGCGTGTCCAGCCACACCACGTCGGCCTCCGGCAGCAGCTCCACCGCGGCGTTGCAGTTGCCGGGCTCGTTGTCGAAGAACGCCACCGGAGTACCCAGGCGTGACAGCGACGGAAGCGCCGCGCGCTTGAACGCTTCGTCGCCCATCTTGGCGTGGGGTTTCAGCATCACCTGCGCGCCGGCCACCGCGATGGGGAAGCGCTCGTCGCGCAGCTTCTTCACGGTGCCGGTCAGCATGCCCGGGAGGTCACGGCCCGTCAGGTACACCAGGTTGGCGCCCGCCGCGTAGCAAGCCTGCGCGTAGCTCACCGCGCCGGGCGAGGGCACGTCGTGGCGGATGTAGTGGTCCGTGAAGAAGCGCGCCCACCAGAAGGCGATGGCGCGCTCCACCACGCTCGGGTCCACCACGCCCACCAGCTCGAGCGCGTCGGACACCAGGTAGCGCATGTGCTGAAGGCGCAGCGCAGCCACCGCGTCACGCAGCGGTTGCTCGGTCTCGGGCAGGCTGTCTCCGAATTCGCGCAGGATGGCCAGCGTGCGCGGGCGGTTGTCGAAGAGCGTGGCGTCCAGGTCGAACACCACCACCGGAGCGCCGGGGCCCTGGTGCGAACGCACGCGCTCGAGCACCTGGCGCAGCGGCGCGGGGTCGTGCGGCAGGCTGGGCGGCTCGCTGTCGGGGCTCGTGCGCATCAGAACTCGATGCCGCGCATGGCCTTCACGCCGGCGTCGTACGCGTGCTTCACCTTCTTGAACTCGGTCACGGTGTCGGCCACCTCGATGAGCTCCGGCTTCGCGTCGCGCCCCGTGATGCACAGGTGCAGGTCCGCGGGCTTGTTGCGCACGGCCTCCGCCACGGGCTCGATGGGCAGGTAGTCGTAGCGCAGGATGATGTTCAGCTCGTCCATCACGATGAGGTGGTACTTGGGGTCCGGCCCGCGGCTCGCCTCGATGGCGTCCACGCACACCTGCCAGCCCGCCTTCGCGCTCGCGATGTCGCCCGCGCGGTCCTGCGTGTTCCAGGTGAAGCCGTCGCCCACGATGAAGTGGTCCACACCCGGGAGGGTCTTCAGCAGCGCGCCCTCGCCCGTCTTCCACGAGCCCTTGGTGAACTGCACCACGCACACGCGGAAGCCGTTGCCCGCCGCGCGCAGCGCGAGGCCGAAGGCCGCCGTGCTCTTGCCCTTGCCGTCGCCCGTATGCACCAGCGTGAGGCCGCGGCGCTCGGTGCGCTTGGCCACCTCGGCGTCCTGCTTGGCCTTCAGCTCCGCCATCTTGGCGTTGTGCTCGGCGTTCAGCTGCTCTTCGGTCTTGTCGGTGGTGTCGGTCATCGCGTGGGCACCATCGCACGGGGGCGGCGCGTGTCGAGCTATAGGGTCCCGCCGAGGGACCGAATCTGCTCGGCGAGCGTGCCCGACGGATAGAAGCGCTTCCCCTTCTCGATGCGTCGGTCTTGCAGCAAGCCCATGTCCACCAGCCGGGCCATGTCCGTGCGGGCCGTCTGGTAGTGCACTTGGTGCGACAGCGCGTGTCCCTCGATGGTGTAGCTCGCGGAGGGATGCCGGATGGCGTGCTGGAGCAGCGCTCGCTGACGGTGGTTGAGCTGGTCGAATTCGCGGACCAGCTTCGCGAGCGTCGCGGTGCGCTGCGCCCTGCCACGGAGGTGCTCGAGGAGCTCGTCGAGCGCCTCCCGCATCACGTCGAGCTGGTGCACGACGAAGTACGTCAGGTCGCAGCTGTCGCTCTCCGTGTGCGCGAAGGCGAGGTAGTACTTCTTGGGGCTCCGATCGATGGGTCCGGAGATGGACATGAACTCCGCGAACTCGTAGCCGCTCTTGAGCATGCACCAGTAGAAGAGCGCACGTGCCATGCGCCCGTTTCCGTCGCGGAAGGGGTGTTCGTAGGCGAGCCAGAAGTGGCTGACGATGGCGCGCAGGACGGGGTGGAGGAAGCCCGCGTCGTCTTGCCTGTTGGCGAATGCGAGCAGCGCTTCGAGTCGCTGGTGAAGACCCTCCGCGGGGGGCGGCGTGTGCCACACGTGGCCTTCGACGTCGCTCACCACGACCTGGTCGCGCGCCGTGCGCAGAGTGCCCTCGATGCCGGGGTGGTCCAGCGCGTCTTCTCCCAGGATCCGATGCAGCTCCAGCAAGTGCTCGATGCGGAGTGCATTCTCCGTGGCCGCTAGCTCCGTCAGCCGCGTCATCGCCCGCCAGTTGTTCAGGATCATCCGCTCGTCTTTCGACGTGGGCGGTCGCGCCTCGCGCACCATCTGCCTTGCCAGGTCGCGCGTGGCAGGACGTGCCCCCTCGATGCCGCTCGAGCTGATGGACTCTTCGATCCGCTGACGCACCCGATACTCGGCCTGGGCGTCGTGGTTCCCGAGCGCCTGCACGAACTCACGGCTCACGTTCATACGGTCGAACTCGTGGAGGCGCTGCTTCACCGTGGCGTAGTCCACGACGTGGAACGGAAGGCCGTAGGTCTTCGCCATGGGCTGAATGAGCGCTCCGCTCCTTCCTCGGAGATGCTTGAGCCCAGCCCACCATTGCTCCACGGTCAGGCCGGGCGGAGGCTCGCGGTAGCGCAGGTCGTCCCAGTGCGGGTACCGGCCGTCTGCAAGGGCGGGACCGGGCAGCCCCAGCATTCGCTCGCTCGTCGATGAACTGCCGGAAACCACTGCGATCTCAGTGGCTTCGCGGAGTGTTCGATGGTGATCGGGAGGCGTGCGTGGCTGTCTCATGGTTCTCAACTAGTCAATTTCGATTATTGTAAAACAAGTTTGCTTTAGCGCTATTCAGTTCTTATAAAACGGAGAGGCGCCCGTACCAGGGTCCAGGTGCTCTGCCCGTCACGCGCTCGCTCACCGAGGCGTGAGCGGAGGTACACCGGGGCGGGTTCAGGGCGCGGGGGCCGACCACGCTTCGATGGACTGCGCCAAGCTCCGCGCCCACGCGTCGTCGCGGTTCGAGCGCTTCGCCAGGATCTGCGCGCCGCCGAGGATGTCGTTCGCGAACTCGCGCTGCCGGCGCAGGGGCGAGAGCAGCATCAGGCCGGCCACGAACGCGCGCGCCGCGCTCACCCAGAAGCCCTCGCCGGGCAGCACCACCACCGCGCCGAGCAGGTGGTCTTCCACCGACTTGGTGGCCTCGCTGGCCTTCTTCTGGAACGCGCGGTCCGGCAGCGAGAGCATGGGCACCGCGAGGTTGAACGCCCAGATGCCCGCGGGGTGACTGCGCTTCAGCTCGGCGTTGGCGGCCATGGTGGCGTCCAGGGCCTCCGCGTTCACCGCGCCGTGGAAGAACATCACGTGCACGTCATCGATGACGCACTGGCGCAAGCTCGGCGTGGACTGAAGCTCTCGAACCACCACACGGGAAAGCTACCACGTGAGTGTTGTCGTGGGCCATCCACCTTCGCAGCGCTCGCGACATTGGACCTCCTTGGGTGACGTCGGTCCCGCGGAGGTTCACGCTGTCGGCATGCGATTCTCATCGAGTGCGCTCCTCGGGTGGTGCAGCGTCGTCGTGGTCCTCGGTACGGGCTGCGCCAGCACCACGCCATCGTCCACGCTGCCCGAGCACGAGGCCAGCGCGCCTACCTCCAGCCTGCTGGTGCCCGAAGCGGTGCCCACGCCGCAGGTTCGCACCGCCGGTGTCGCAGCCCAAGGGTCTCTCGTGCTGCAAGTGGGGCTCGACGAGAGCCTCGTGTCGGCGGAGTTCTCCCCCGACGGAGAGCGCGTGCTGGTGGCCAGCTACACCGGCGTGGTCAGCGTGCGTGAGTTCGCCACGGGCGCGTCGCGGGCCGTGCGGCGCATGTGGGTCAGCCCGGCGCGGGGCGGCCTCGCGTCGGCGCGCCTCGATGCCACTGGCACGCGCGTGCTGATGCGGGGCAGCGGCCCGCCCTACGACGACCAGCTCTTCGTGTGGGACCTGCTGACGGACACGCTGGTCTCGGGCTTCCCCCAGGGCTCGGGCGAGCTGCGCGCGGCGGGCTTCACGTCGGACGGATCGTTGGTCGCGGCTCTCGGGACGGCCGTGCTGGAGGTGCGCGACGCGGGCACCCTGGTGAGCCGACCGCCGACGCTGCTGCGCGACCCGCGCGGCCAGCCGTACTTGGCCAACCACGTGTGGCTGAGCCCCAGCAACGCGCGCTTCATCGCGGCGCGCGACGTGGAGTTCGACTACTACGACACGCGCCACCGCCTGCTGCAGAACCCCATCCCCTCGGCCCTGCTCTACGACGGCGCCGGCGCGTTGGTGAGCGAGCTGGTGGTGGACCCCGACGAGGCGCGCGCCGCGCAGCGAGAGGACGAGGAAGAGCTGGCGCTGGGGTTCCGGCTGCTGGAGTTCCGGCCGGGTGGGGGAATGCTGGCGACGCTCTCCTCCCACGGCGAGGTGCAGCTCCGGCACCCCGAGACCGGAGCGGTGCTGCACACCATCGAGGTCCCGATCGGAGCGGGCGACGCCGACTGGACCCGAGAGGGCGAGCGGCTCTTGGTGCGCCACGCGGCCGACGAGCAGCTGGTGCTCGTGGTGGACCCCGCGACGGGCGAGGTGGTCGCCGAGGTCCACACCCAAGAAGGCGCGTGGCCCTTCACGAGCGCCCGGCTCGCCAATGGGGAGACCGTCATCTTCAGCCTCAATCGCCGTGACGCGTTCTCGGTGAGTGGCGAGGCGCGGCCTCATCCCCTCGACGCGTTCGTGAGCGGGGACGCGGCTCCGAGCGACATGCGGATGCTGGCGGTGACGCCGAGCGCACACCGCGCCGTGCTCCAGTACGAAGGCGCGCTCCACTTCGTGGACCTACTGCGCGGCGCAGAGGTGGCTCGGCAGCCCACGTCGCAGGGCCCCGCCAGCGTGTGGGGCGCGCTCTTCGTCCCGTCTCGCGGGGTGGTGATGACCATGCGCGAGAGCGGTGTGCTGATCCGGCCGAGTGCTCCCCCGCAGCAAGTGCCCTGCGCGGTGGCGGGGGCGCGCCTCGACGGTCCGGCCAACGCGCCGCGCTTGGTCGGCCCGAACGGGGTGTGTGGTCTCGACGACGCCGGCACGGTCGAGCGGCCCGACATCTTCGCCGGGAGCGCGGGCGAGCTCTTCGCCATCAGCACCGACCAGAGCGTGCGAGTGCTCGGCCGGAGTGACGAGGTGGTCGTGGAGGAGGCGGCCACGCAGCGCGTGCGCATGCGCGTGCCCGCAGGCGACCGCGTCATCCCATCGTGCGAGGGTTGTCCTCCGCAATACAGCCTGTCGCCCGACGGAACCTTGCTCGTGGTGCACGAGAGCTCGTTGCCCGTGGCGCTGCTCGACACCCGCACAGGGCGCCGCGTGGCGCGCCTGACGAGCCCGGGACGCTCTCCGCACTGGGTGGAGTGGAGCCCCAGCGGCAATGCCTTTGCCGTCCATTGGACGCGCACCTACGACCCGCAGGCCGACCCCCAAGCCAGCGTCCCCTCCATCATCAGCGTCTACGACAGCCGCGGTCGCGTGGTGGTCAGCGTGGAGGGGGCGCCGGACGAGGACTCCGGCGATGACGGTGCGGCGTTCTCGCCCACCCACGCGGTGGCGTACGTGGGCCACCGCGTGCAGGTCGCCGAGATCGCGCGGCGTCGAGCGAGCACACTCGAGGTCAGCGGAGGCGTGCTCGGCGCGGAGTGGCACGGCACGGCGCTGCGCCTCGTGGTGCAGACGGACGATGGCCCGGTCCAAGCGCTCTACGCGCCGGGCGCCACCACGCCCTACTTCCAACACGAGGGCCCGGGCACCTTCACCGGCGACGCCCGCTGGGTCTTTCGCTGCCGCGAAGGAGAGCTGGAGCGCTTGCGTGTGGAGGACCTGGCCCGCACGGTCTTCGGCTCCTGCATCCTCACCACGCTCTTCCCGAGCCCCGACGGCCGCTTCGTCGCGCTGCCAAGGGGCGACCACCTGCGCGTGGTTCGCGAAGACGCCACGTCGCTCCGCCTCGGCGTGCTCCGCGATGACGCCGCAGGCCTGATGGCGTTCGCCATCGACGAAGCCACCGGTCGCTTCACCACCTTCGGCGCCGCGCAGCCAGACGCCGTGCTGCGCTACCGTCTGGCCGGCTCCGCGATGATCGCGCCCCTGGTCACCCTCGGCGAAGCCGCCAGCCAGCAGGACCCCCAGCTCCTCGAGCGCTTCCTGGCCCCCGCCGCGCCGTGACGGCTCGTGCGCCCACATTCGCCCACACCCGTGAGGCCGTGCTTGCGGTCAAGGGGGGCATAACGTAAGCACCGGTCCGTGGACAACATCCGCATTGTCGGTGGCGCGCGGCTCTCGGGCACGGTGCAGATCAGCGGCGCGAAGAACGCCGCGCTCCCCATTCTCTGCACGGCGCTGCTGGCGGACGGAGAGCACGTGTTCCGCAACGTGCCGGACCTGCGCGACGTGCACTCCATGTGCGCCCTGCTGCGGCAGCTGGGGCAGGACGCCCGCTTCGAGGACGGCCGCGTCATCGTGAACGCTACGCCGGTGCAGGACCCCTTGGCGCCGTACGAGCAAGTGAAGAAGATGCGCGCCTCGGTGCTGGTGCTGGGCCCGCTGGTGGCGCGCTACGGCCGCGCCAGCGTGTCCTTGCCCGGCGGCTGCGCCATCGGCGCGCGGCCCATCGACCAGCACCTCAAGGGCCTCGAGGCCATGGGCGGCACCATCACGCTGTCGCACGGCTACGTGCACGTGGAGGTCCCGAGCGGTCGCCTGCGCGGCGCCGAGATCTACCTGGACATGCCCACCGTCACGGGCACCGAGAACCTGATGAGCGCCGCCGTGCTCGCGTCGGGCCGCACCACGCTGGTGAACGCGGCGCGCGAGCCCGAAGTGGAAGAGCTGGCGCGCGTCCTCAACAAGATGGGCGCCAGCATCGAGGGCGCCGGCACGGACGTCATCGTCATCGAGGGCCGCGAGAGCCTGTCGCCGGTGGACCACGCGATCATGCCGGACCGCATCGAGGCGGGGACGTACATGGTCGCGGCGGCCGCCACCTACGGCGACGTGCTGGTGGAGGGCGCCTCGCTCGAGGACCTCGAAGCGCTGTCCGCCAAGATGCGCCGCGCGGGCGTCAACATCGAGCGCGAAGGCACGGGCATCCGCGTGGTGGCCAACGGGCCGCTGCGCTCGGCCGACATCACCACCGCGCCGCACCCGGGCTTCCCCACCGACATGCAGGCGCAGTTCATGGTGCTGATGTGTCGCGCGCAGGGGCGCAGCCAGATCACCGAGACCATCTTCGAGAACCGGTTCATGCACGTGCCGGAGCTCAACCGCATGGGTGCCTCCATCGACACCCACGGCCGCACGGCCACGGTGGATGGTGTGCCGCGCCTGAGCGGCGCCGATGTGATGGCCACCGATCTCCGCGCCAGCGCCAGCTTGGTCATCGCGGGGCTCATCGCCGAGGGCACCACCATGGTGCGGCGCGTCTATCACCTGGACCGTGGCTACGAGCACATCGAGCGCAAGCTCAAGAAGCTGGGCGCCAGCATCGAGCGCGTGCAGGGAGACTCCTGAAGTGGTTCGCAAGCAGCGCTCGCCCGAAGACAGCCTGATCATCGCGGTGCCCAAGGGGCGCGTGCTGCAGCAGCTGGTGCCGCGCTTCCAGCGGGCCGGCATCGACACGCGCGCGCTCACGGAAGACACGCGTCAGCTCATTCGCCGCGACACCAAGCGCGGCGTCAGCTTCCTGCTGCTCAAGCCCGACGACGTGCCCACCTACGTGGAGTACGGCGCCGCCGACGTGGGCGTGGTGGGACGCGACGTGCTGCTGGAGCGCGAGTACGACCTGTACGCGCCCATCGACCTCGGCATCGGCCGCTGCAACATGATGGTGTGCGGCCTGCCGGGCAGCTATCCGGTGGCCAACGGCGGCGGCCGCACGCTGCGCGTGGGCACCAAGTTCCCCAACATCGCCACGCGGCACTTTCGTCAGAAGGGCCTGCCGGTGGAGACCATCTTCTTGCAGGGCAGCGTGGAGCTCGCGCCGCTCACCGGGCTGGCCGACGTGATCGTGGACCTGGTGGAGACCGGCGAGACGCTCAAGCAGAACGGGCTCGCGCAGCTCGAGCTGGTGGCCGAGGTGTCGTCGGTGGTGGTGGCCAACCGCGCGGGCTTCAAGCTCAAGCGCGCGCTGATCGAGCCGCTGCTCGCTGCGCTGAAGGACAGCCAGTGATGGCGCCGCGCTCTCTCACTGTTCTCGTGTTGGTCAGCTTGGCGCTCTGGCTGGGCTGCGACCGCACGCCCGCGGCCACCGAGACGTGGACACCCGCCGATCACGCGCATCCGTCGGACTCCCCCTCCGGTCCCGTGAGCAACCAGGTCCCGGCGGCTCCGGTGGACGACGGCCTCACGCCCGAGCAGCGCACGGCCCGCACGGTGTACCTCGTGACCTGCGCCGGTTGTCACGGCGCCGAGGGCCGCGGTGACGGACCGGATCGCGCTCCCGTCATGCGCCTGCCCAGCTTCGCGAGCGCGACGTGGCAGGCCAGCCTGAGCGACGAGCAGCTGGTCTCCATCATCACGCTGGGGCGCGGCATGATGCCGGCGTTCGGCGACCGCATCCCGCCCGACGGGGTGCGTGGCCTGGTGGCGCACCTGCGCAGCCTGGCGCCTGCCGAGCCGGTGGATGCGCCTGCCGAAGCGCAGGACGGCGGCGTGGCGGCCGAAGCGGGAGACGCGGGCCCCGAGGCACCCCACGGGACTCTTTCGGCAACCGGGGAAGGTGTGGTCGAATAGGGACGTTCTTGGAGTGCGCCCAAGGGTTTGGGCGGACTCTGGGTCGCGTATCCGATGGACCAGCTCCCCCACCTGCTCGATGCCGTGCAGCGCGCCGTCCGGCTCCGGACCTTCGTGCGCACCTTCGCCACGTGGGTGATCGTGGCCGGTACGCTCAGCGTGCTGCTGGCGCTGGCGCTCCCCGCGGTGCCGCGCTGGCACGCGCTGGTGGGGCTGGGCGTGGCGCTGGCGGCCGGGCTCGCGCGGGCCGCCACCCGTCGCGACGCGCCGCTCGACTTGGTGACCTACGTGGACCAGCGGCTGGACGCGGGCTTCGCGCTGGTGGCCAGCTTCGAGGGCGGAGCGCATGCGCGCACGGTGGCCCAGGCCAGCGCCGCGCTCACCGGGAAGTCTGCGCGCGACGTGCGGCCGCGCGTGCTGGACGGCGAGTGGCTGGGGGTCGCGTTCTATGCGGCCGCCCTGCTGGCGGTGTATGGCGTGCCGCAGCCGCCCCCCGAGAGCCGCCCGCCCGGCGCCGAGACCGTCACCCTAGCCGTGGCGCCTGCGCTGAC
>CAZEAA010000209.1:1279-10398 GCA_964510015.1 uncultured Sandaracinaceae bacterium | reverse complement strand
CAGGCGAACGGGACGTGGATGGGGACCCCGCCCACCTGCAACCTGCTCGACTGCGGTGCTCCCCCGGCGGCCAACGCGAACGGAACGCGTGTCGTCCCGGGCGTCACCACTGTGGGCGCCGTGACCATGTACTCCTGCAACACGGGCTACACGGGCGGCGGCGACGTCACCTGCCAGAGCAGCGGTAGCTGGAGCGCGGCCTCTGCCCCCGCTTGCACCATCGTGTCCTGCGGTGCTCCTCCCGCCGTGACCAACGGGTCCGTCGGTGCCGGGGCCAACACGTACAACAGCTCGCGCACTTACTCGTGCAGCAACGGCTACCAGATCGCCGGCTCCGCCAGCATCACCTGCCAGGCCTCCGGCAACTGGACCTCGGCGCCCACCTGCGAGCTCATTCCGGACGGCTGCTCGCCAAACCCGTGCCAGAACGGCGGCACCTGCACCGAGAGCGGCGGCACCTTCACTGGCTGCACCAATTGCAACGCCGGCTACACCGGCTCGCTGTGCGACACCCCGGTGGACTGCGGTCCGCTGACGGTGACGAACGGCACGGTTGCCTACGTGCCCACGAACACCACGCTCGGTAGCGTGGCGACGACCACTTGCACCGCCGGCTACGTTCGCGGCGGGCCAACCAGCCGCACGTGTCAGGCGAACGGCAGCTGGAGCGGCGCGGTGAACACCTGCACTCCGGTGGACTGCGGCGCAGCGCCCGATGGAACCAACTCGACGGCGACCGAGACCAGCACGAGCCTCAACGGCACGGCGACCTACACCTGCGCTGCCGGCCACGTGGTCAGCGGTGGCGACGCCACGCGCACCTGCGGAACCAACGGCATGTGGACCGGCACACCGCTGAGCTGCTCGCTCGGTGACTGCGGTGCTCCGGCTGCGGCCGGCGCCAACGCGAGCGTGGCGACGCCGGGCGGCACCAACACGGGCGACACCGCGACCTACACCTGCAACACTGGCTTCGGTTCGGGCACCGGCGTGGCCAGCCGCACCTGCGCCGTCTCTGCTGGAGTGGCAGCCTGGACTCCGACCGGCGCCTCTCTCAGCTGTAGCCCGGTCAGTTGCGGTTCGCCGCCCGCCGGAAGCAACTCGACGGTCTCGTTCACGACGACCAACTACAACGACACGGCGATGTACACGTGCACCAGCGGCTACACCGGTGGGCCGAGCACGATCACCTGTCAGGCCAACGGCAACTGGAGCGGCGGCGGTCTGAACTGTACGCCCGTGAGCTGCGGCGCGGCTCCGGCAGCGAACGCCAACGGCACAGTCAGCGGCAGCGGCACCACCTACAACTCCACGCGCATGTACAGCTGCAACTCGGGCTACACCGGCGGGGGCACGCTGACGTGCCTCTCGAGCGGTTCGTGGAGCGGCACCACACCGGCTTGCACGCTGGTCGATCCTTACTGCTCGCCCACGGCGCCCGCCAACGGAAGCGTGAGCGGCGGTACCACCCTCGGCTCGGTGGCCACGTACTCGTGCATCACGGGCTACTCGGTGAGCGCTGGCAACGCCATGCGCACCTGCAACGCGAACGGCGCTACCGGCACTCTCAGCGGCACGCAACCCACGTGCAGCCCCGTGAGCTGCGGCGCGGCGCCCGACGGCACCAACTCGACGGCGACGGAGACCAGTACCGTTTACAACGGGCTAGCCACCTACACCTGCAACTCGGGCTACGTCGCGAGCACGGGCAACGCGACGCGCACCTGCGGCGCAGGCGGAACGTGGAGCGGCAGCGCGCTCAACTGCGTCATCGGCGACTGCGGCCCGGCTCCAGCTGCGGGCGCCAACGCCACCCTCACGATGACGGGCGGAACCACCTCGGGTGCCACCGCAAGCTACGCCTGCAACGCGGGCTCCGGCATGGGCACGGGCGTCGCGAGCCGTACGTGTCAAGTCACGAGCGGAGTCGCCGGATGGACTCCGACCGGTGCGTCGCTCGCGTGCGTCGCCACGCCGACCACCTGCAATCTGGTCTACGACTTTGGCGCTCCCCCGGGGGGCGGCGCCCGCTTCCGCATCGATCCGCAGACAACCATCGCGTCGGCAGCGACCCGCAACATCGGGGCCGGCAAGATCGTGCTGCGTGTCGCGGCTGACAGCAACGGTCGCCCTGCGACGAGCGGCGCGATAGAAGTTCTCTACTACGACATGGACCAGTACTTCTCGCTGTCTGGCGTCACGACCGAGACTCGCATCTGCCTACTGAACCCTGCCTCTGCGGTCCCCACGGTTCCCACGTCGGCGCCACCCCCAGAGCAGAACATGATGGCGGCGTGTATCACGCCTTCGAACACCACACCGATGGCGACGGGCACGTTCACGCGCACTGGCGGGACCGGCACCGCCACATTCTCCTGCTACGACCCCGCGCCCACGGGCAACAACTACACCCCGGCCCAAGCCACCGGCACCGCCGCGGGCTGTCTGACGAGGTGGTTCAGCTACGGCCGAATCTTCTGCAATGGTCTGTGCGGCTTGGTGCTGCCGCAGAACGTCTGGATCGACAAGTCAGCGCAGTGGAGCCAGCACCTCCTCCCGCTGAACCTCTCGAGCAACTTGGCGACACTCACGATGGGCAACGGGGGCGGGAGTGCACGGGGGGACTTCGCTCACGTCCCGAACACCGACAACGGATGGACGGGCTTCGCGCTCTCCGGCGCCGTCAACACCAGCGAGTCCACGTGCGTGCTCACGGGGCTCTAGCCTCGAGCTGACGACTCGTCGTAGACTGAGTCGATGAAAAGCAAACGCCATCGAGTCCTCGCAGTCGGGCTCGGTGGCGTTCTTGCGTTGGGGGTCGGCTCAGTTCTCGCGATGATGGAGGCCCCGGGGGACTCGAACGTCCCCCCTCGCGATGCGGAGCTGGACGCACCCCGAAGAGCTGCCGTGGAGCGCGGAGTCCAGTTCCTCGAGGCCAGCGTCCCAACCGAGCTCGACCACGTCTACCTTCACTCGGTGGCGGTGAATCGCTTCGACGTGGGCAGATTCGAAGCGGTGGATCGAGGGCTGCTGGCCATGACCCAGCACTCGGCCGAACGAGGACGCCTCGTCGCGCTCCTGCCCATGACCCGACTCGTAGACGAGAGCGTCACCCTCCCCGACTCGTTCGAGCTCCCGTTTACCGAGGAGCCGATCAATGCGCTGACAATTGCAGCGATCCACTGCACGACCCGGCCGCCTGACGCCGCCCTCGTCGCGACCGTCAATCGGCTGGCTTCATTCGGCGACTACGCTGCGACCCACGTGGCACTCGCGTATTTTTTTTCACGTTCGCTCGGATGCCCAGGCGTCGTTACGGACGAGGTCTTCCGGGACGTCTTGCGCGCGGCCGCCCAGATTGTGATCCAGGCGAACTCTGCGCATGACCTGGCCATCGAAGCCGCGCTCGTACTCGAGATCGCGGACTGCGGATCTCATTCATCCGTCGCGGGGTCGTTGACCACGCTCGAAGCGCTCGTCCTCGAAGCACAGCAGCCCAACGGAGGATGGAGAGTCGACCCGTCGAGTTCCACGGTCGCCGAAGCCCACCCGACCGGCCTCGCCGTGTGGTGGCTGCTCGAGCGTCACGCCACCCCACTCGGGCCCGTGCTTCCCGGTGGCACCTCCCCACGCTGGTCTTGCCCGCTCTAGCGGCGGACTGGCTCAGTTCAGCGAGTAAGGCCGCTCGAGCGCGAACTCGCCGATCACCGCGTCGAAGTGGTCGCCGCCCTCGGTGACCATCTGGTAGCTGCCCTTCATGCTGCCGCGCTGCGTCCGCAGGATCGCGCCACTGGTGTACTCGAAGGCTTGGCCCGGCCGGAGCGTGGGCTGCTCGCCGATCACCCCCGGACCGCGGACCTCTTCCACGTGCTTGAGGCTGTCGGTGATGACCCAGTGGCGCGTGCGCAGCTGCACCACCTCGCTGCCCACGTTCTCGATGCGGACGCGGTAGGCAAAGGCGAAGCGCTCGGCGGCGGGCTGAGACTGCTCCTCGAGGAAGCGGCTCTCGACCAGCACGCGAACGCCGCGGGTCTCGGCGTGGCTCTTGTTCGTGATTCTCATGCGACCCGGGGAGCGTACTCGATCCGCGCCCCGAGTCAGGTCAGAGAATCAGCGTCGTGAGCCTCAAGCGTCGAGACGCGCGAGGAGCTCCTTCGCGCTGTCCTTGGAGCCAACGGTGATGCGCAAGGTCAGCGGCTCGCGCGGCGCCCCCACGGACTCGGTCTTCGCGGTCTGGCCCGGGTACAGCTTCTGGAGCGTCTTCTCGAGCGCCGGTCGAACCGCCGCGAAGGTGGCCTCGTCGTTGGGCGCCAGCAGGCGGTCCTGGATGCGGAAGACCACCTCGCCCGTGCCGAAGCTGGCGCTCAGGCCGGCGGTGCCCTCGAGGCGGACGCAGCTGCGCAGCGCGCGGCGGAACGTGTCTTCCACGCGGGCCTCGAACTCGCCCTCGGCCAAACGCTTGCGGCTGTAGGTGAAGCCCTGACGACGGTCGTCACGGTCCACGGCGTAGTCGGCGTGGTGGCCGATGATCATCACGCCCGGGCCGTCCGGCACGTGCGAGTAGTCGGCCACGTCGATCAGCAGCTCGTCGGGCACCACGCGCTCACGAATCCAGTCGTGGAACACGGGCACGAGCGCGGTCTCGCTGATCTCGGCGTTCGCGAAGAACTTCACTTGGAGCTTCTGGGCTTGCATGGCTGTCGTTCCTGAGTCGGTTCTCGTGTCCGCGTTCACTCTGCCGCCTGGTTCTTGTTGGCCTCGAGCCAGCGCTGATAGCTGGCGTGGCAGGCGTCCAAGAAGAGCTGCGCCTCGTCCAGGCACTTGTGCGCGATCTCGGCGTTGGCGCCCTCGTAGCGCTTGCTGGCGTGCAAGCCCAGGAAGAAGTGCGCGAACTTGTTGCCCACGTACGGGTCGTTGAAGAGGCCCGTGTCCTGCACGTGCGTCTTGAACTGGAGGGCCACGTCGTCCGCGTCGTCGCGGCACTGCTTGTCGAGGTGCCGCACCAGCGCCTTGGCCGCGGTGACCATGGACTGGAAGCCGCCTGCTGCGGCCACGGCCGGGTCGCCACCCTTGGTGTCGAGCACGTCCTGCGCGTTGTGGAGCTCCTGCTCCGCGGCCTGCAGACCGAACTCCACGAAGGGCACGATCTCGCCGGCGCACTCGCCGATGCCGATGTCGCCGATGGTGTACTCGCGCGGGTCGCCCCAGTCGCTGTAGAAGCTGTTGTCCTCTTCGTAGCTCGGGACCACCTGCAGCGGCTTCAGGATGCCGCGGAAGTCCTTCTTGCCCACGCGCTCGATGAACGCCTGGAACGACTCGTCCGCCTCGCGGTTGGCCACGAAGTGGTCCGTGATGACCTGCACCGTCTTCGGGATGTTCTTGGACGGCACCGCGCCCACGACCATGCCGTACTGCTTGGCGTTCTCGGTCCACTGGCCGCCGAGCACCACGTTGAAGTGCGGCACCTTGCGACCACCGGCAGCGCGGCTGATGCCGGTGAAGCCGATGTCCGCCACGTGGTGCTGACCGCAGCTGTTGAAGCAGCCGCTCGACTTGATGCGCAGCTCGCGCACCTTCGGGTCGAGCTGGTCTTCCACCACGGAGAGGCGGCGCTTGAGCTCGGCCGTGAGCCCGCGCGAGGACGAGATGCCCAGCTTGCAGGTGTCGGTGCCGGGGCACGAGGTCATGTCCGTGATGGTGCCCGCGCCCGCCTCGGCGAATCCGATGTCCGAGAGCCGCTGCCAGAACGCGATGGCGTCCGCGCCGCTCAGCCAGCGCATGGCCAGGTTCTGCTCCACGGTGCAGCGGATGCCGTCGCCCGTGTAGTCGCGCGCGAGGTCGGCGATGAGGCGCGCCTGACGCGAGGTGAAGTCGCCGAGGGGCAGCTTGATGACGGCCGTGTAGTAGCCCTCCTGCACCTGCGGCTTGAGGTTGTACTTGGCCCACTTGAGGAACGCGGCCGGGCCCTCGGTGGGCAGCGCGCCCGCGGGGCGGATGGGCTTCTCGTCGAGGCGCGTGAGGTCCTTCAGGTTCTCGGTCCAGCGCTCGTCCACGCGGAGGCCTTCGCGCTCCACCTGCACGAGGCGCTTGAACTCGTCGAGGCCCAGCTTGTCCACCAGGAACTTGATGCGGGCGCGCGCGCGGCTCTGCTTCTCGCCGAGGCGAGCAAACACGCGGGCCACCGCCTGAGCGAGAGGAAGCAGCTCTTCGGCGGGGCAGAACTCGGCCAGCACCTTGGCCTCCACGGGCACGGCGCCGAGGCCGCCGCCCACCACCACCTTGAAGCCCCGCTGTCCGTCCACGACCTTCGCGACCGCGCCCAGGTCGTGGAAGGTGACGAGACCGCAGGGGTTGTCGTGGCAGCCGCTGAACGCGATCTTGAACTTGCGCCCGAAGTCCTGCACGTCCGGGTGGCCCAGGAAGTACTTCATGCACGCGTCCGCGTAGGGGGTGACGTCGAAGCTCTCGGTGCTGCACACGCCCGAGTACTCGCAGGCGGTCACGTTGCGCACGCTGTTGCCGCACGCTTCACGCGTGGTGATGCCCACGGCCGCGAGGCGCCGCATCATGTCCGGCGTGTCCTCGATGTGGATGTAGTGGAGCTGGATGTCCTGGCGGGTGGTGATGTGCAGGATGGTGTCCGAGTACTCCTCGGCCAGCTCCGCGTGCACCTCGAGCTGCTTGATGGACAAGCGGCCCATGGGGATCTTGATGCGCATCATGCCCGGCGCGTCCCACTGCGTGTCCGGCCCCTTGGTGAGCGGCTGCGGGAACGTGAGCGTGCGCTGCTCGATGCCGTCGCTGCGCAGACCGTTGTCGTAGCGCTGACCGTAGGCGCCGCGGCGCAGGCGAGTCTCGGCGAAGAACTTGTCGTCCAGCTTGCCTTGCTTCTTGAGGTCGATCTGACCCTCGAACGCGTCGATCTCCGCGATCATCTCGGGGGACATCTCACCGCTGACGCGGTCTTTCCAGGACGGGGCGCTCATCTCGGACTCCTGTTGGGCGGGGCAGGTTCGCAGCTGGGGTTCCCAGCCGTTGGGGGCAACTATTCACGAGTTTACCCCGTCGTCAAGTCAACAACTGGCCGTTTTCCGTCATATTCAACAGTTCCCCGTTGATTTAGGCGAGATTATACTTTACCAAAAACATCAAGTACACCCTCGAGACCCGATCTCCAGCCCGTACATACATTGCCGTACCCCAGCTCACTCATTGTCGGCCAACTTCGATGCGGGACGAGTTTGCCGCTCCCTTCCGCGCTATCGTTGCCGGGTCTCGATGAAGGCGGATCCCGACCCACCCGCGAACCTGTTCTGCGTCCACTGCCGCGAGCCACACCCGCGCGCATGGACGCACTGTCCGCACACCGGCAAGGCGCTGCACACGCAGGACAGGTGGTTGGGGGCCACCATCGCGTCGCGCTACCGCGTGGAGTCCATCATCGGCCGCGGCGGGATGGGCGTGGTCTACAGCGCGCGCCGCGACACGGGCGAGCGCGTGGCCATCAAGTGCCTGCACCCCGAGATCGCCGAGAGCGCCGAGGCCATCCGGCGCTTCTCCCGCGAGGCCCGCACGGCGGGGGCCACGCACCACGCCAACGTGGTGGCGGTGCTGGACGCGGGTGTGCAGGGCGGCGCCCCGTACATCGTGATGGAGCACCTCGATGGCGAGCCGCTGTCCAAGCGCCTGGTGCGCACACGCGCGCTCTCGCCGCACGTGGCCTGCCAGCTCATGCACCGGGTGTTGCTGGGGCTCGGGGCCGTGCACCGCGCGGGGGTCATCCACCGCGATCTCAAGCCCGCCAACGTGTTCCTCAGCACCAACCTGCGCGGCGAAGTGCGCGCCAAGGTGCTCGACTTCGGCGTGTCCATGTGGAGCAGCGACGACGCGGGCGAGACCAAGCTCACGCGCACGGGAGTGTTGATGGGCACGCCCAGCTACATGAGCCCCGAGCAGGCGCGCGGGAACCCGCGCTTCGATCACCGCGCCGACCTCTACTCCGTGGCGGCCATGCTCTACGAGTGCATCGCTGGCCAGGTGCCGCACGTGCGCGCCAACTACCACGCGCTGTTGCTCGCCATCGTGGAGGGCAAGCCGGCGCCGCTCGAGTCCACCGTGGCCATCCTGCCGAGCGGCTTGTCCGAAGTGGTGCACCGCGGCCTCTCGGTGGATCCCGGCCAGCGCTACGCGGACGCCGACGAGTTCGCGACCGCGCTGATCCCCTTCCTCACGCTCACCCGCAAGACGGGGGCCACGCCTGCGCAAGCGATCCGCCGGTCGCGGGACTCCGGCACGCTCATCGCGCGCGACCCGCGGCCCACCAGTGAGCCGCAGGTGTCCCAGACCGTCTCCATGGGCGCCATGCGCTACCTGCAGAGCGAGTTCGGCCCGGCCGCCGTAGCCGAGCTCCTCACCCGCCTCCCCAGCGCGCACGCCACGCTGCTGATCGACGGGTCGCCCAACCTGCGCTGCCCGGCCAGCGTGTGCGACGCGCTGCTCAACGAAGCCGAGATCGAGTTCGGCGCAGGCGCCATGTCCCTGTCGCGCGCCGTCGGCGTGGAGATCGCGGACTCCGCGGCCACGCGTACGCTGCGCTGGGTGCGCGGCCTCACCACGCAGGAGCTGGTCGCGCGCCTCCCCGAGGTGTGGGTGGACCTCTTCGATTTCGGGCGCCTCTCGGTCTTGCCGGTGGGGCCCACGCGCTGCCGTATCGACGTGACCGACGCCCAGCCCGAGTCGCCCGCGCGCGACGCCATGATGGCCGGCGTGTTCGGCCGGCTGCTCAGCATCACGGGCGCGCGCAGCGTGGACGTCTACGCGGTCAACGGCATCGACCGCGGGACCACCATCTTCCGCGCCGGCTGGTCGCTCTGACGAGCGGTCTCCTTCAACCTGCCAGCGCCGCCGAGAGCTAAGTCGGGGCACGTCCCCGAGCCGCCCAGCGCTCGAGTCAGACCTTCCCGATGCGCGCGAGGCGAGCGGGGTCCGCCAGGTACTCCTCGTAGCCCATGCCGAGGTCGTAGTAGTTGCTGCTGCCCAGCTCGAGCACGCGCGTGACCAGCGAGTCCACGAACTGCACGTCGTGCGAGGCCACGATGAGGCTGCCCTCGAACTTGATG
>CAZEAA010000209.1:0-1269 GCA_964510015.1 uncultured Sandaracinaceae bacterium | reverse complement strand
CCGTGATGCTCTCGAGGTCCAAGTGGTTGGTGGGACCGTCCAGCAAGAGCACGTTGGGGTCTTGCAGCATGGCGCGCGAGAGCATGCAGCGGACCTTCTCGCCGCCCGACAAGACCGACGCGGACTTCTGCGACTCTTCGCCCGAGAACAGCATGCGGCCGAGGAACGCGCGGCAGAAGTTCTCCTCCTGGTTGGTGGAGAACTGACGCAACCAGTCCACCAGGTTGAGCGAGCAGCCCTCGAAGAACTTCTGGTTGTCGCGCGGCAGCACGCCCAGGTTCACCGAGCTACCGAAGCGGAACGAGCCCGCGTCGGGCTGCATGTCGCCGGACAGGATGGACATGAACGCGTTCACCGCGGTGTCGCTGCCGGTGATGGCCATCTTCTCGCCACGGCTGAGCGTGAAGCGCACGTCCTTGAAGAGCACTTCGCCGTCCTGGCTCTTGGTGAGGCCGTCCACGAACAGCACGTCCTTGCCCAGCTGCCGCTCGGTCTTGAAGATGATGTACGGGTACTTGCGCGACGACGGCTTGATGTCGTCGAGGGTGATCTTGTCGAGCTGCGAGCGGCGCGAGCTGGCCTGGCGCGACTTGCTGGCGTTGGCGCTGAAGCGCTGGATGAAGGCCTGCAGCTCCTTGATCTTGTCGGTCTTCTTGGCGTTGGCTTCCTGCTTCTGACGCAGGGCGAGCTGGCTGGTCTCGTACCAGAAGGTGTAGTTGCCGCTGAAGAGCTGCACCTTCTGGTAGTCGACGTCCGCGATGTGCGTGCAGACCTTGTCGAGGAAGTGACGGTCGTGGGAGACGACCACCACGGTGTTCTGGAAGCGCAGCAGGAACTCCTCGAGCCACAGGATGGTGTCCACGTCCAAGTGGTTGGTGGGCTCGTCGAGCAGGAGGATGTCCGGGTTGCCGAACAGAGCCTGCGCGAGGAGCACACGCACCTTCTCGCTGTCCTCGAGGTCCTTCACCAGCTTGCCGTGACGGGCGTCGGGGATGCCCAGCTCGCTCAGCAGCTGCGCCGCGTTCGACTCGGCGTCCCAGCCCTGGAGGTCGGCGAACTCGGTCTCGAGCTCCGCCGCGCGCACGCCGTCTTCGTCGCTGAACTCGCCCTTGGCGTAGATCGCGTCCTTCTCCTGGCCCACCTCGTAGAGCCGCTTGTGCCCCATGATGACGGCGTTGAGCGCGGTGACCTCGTTGTAGGCGAAGTGATCCTGCTTCAGCACGCTGAGACGCGCGCCCGGCGGGATGACCACCTTGCCGGAGCTGGGGT
>CAZEAA010000208.1:7117-10402 GCA_964510015.1 uncultured Sandaracinaceae bacterium | reverse complement strand
GGCCATCTCCTCGATGGACGAGACCGTCTCGCGCACGCTCGAGGCGAGGTTCGCCATGTTCTCGGCCACCTCGTCGTTGGTGGCGGTCATCTCGAGGATGCTGCTGGAGCTCTCCTCGGCGCTCGAGGCCAGCGTCTCCACGTGCTGCGCGATCTCACCGAGCGACAGGGTCATCTCCTTCATGGAGCTGGTGGTCTGCTCCACGGCGGCCATCTGCTCGCCGAGGCCGCTCGAGAGCTCCTCCACGTTGTGCGAGATGACCTCTTCGGCGTCGCCCAGCTCGCGGATTGTCTTGGCCAGGCGCTCCTGCGCACCCGCGGCGGTGCCGGCGGCGGCGGCGGTCGCCCCCATCGCGCGCTCGGCGTCGGCACGGGCAGCGGCGGCTTCGGCGCGGGCAGCGCTGAGGTCGGCCTGGGCGTTGCGCAGCTCGCTGCGCGCGGTCTCCGCGTCGACCTGAGCGTTGCGCAGCTGCGTGCGGACGGCCTCCGTGTCGGCCTGAGCGCTGCGTACCTCGCTGCGGATGGACTCCATGTTCGACTGCGCGTTGCGCACGTCGTTGCGCAGCGACTCTGCGGCGGCTTGGGCCTGCGCCAGCTCGGCCTGCGACTCGGTGACCTTCTTCTCGCGAGCGCTCAGGGTGCTGGCCACCTGCGCGAAGTGATCGAACACGGGCCGGAGCTCGGCCGGCGAGCCCTTGGGCAGCTTCGGGCGCTCGCCCTCCACCAGCTGCTCGGCGGCCTCTTCGAAGAGCGTGACGTCCAGGCCCGCGTCGGCGCCCTTGCTCAGCCAGAACAACGCCAAGAGGCCGCCCACGGCGCCCACGATTGCGCTCCCGGTGAGGTCGGGGATGAAGGCGGCACCCACGCCCGCCCCGATGGCCAGCAGCGCCGCGATGGGGAAATTCTTGTTCTTGGTCAGTTCGTCCATGTGCGTCGGGGGCTCCGGGGCGAGATCGCGGCCCAGCGGCGAGGGTATCCGCGCACATGGAGTCGGATCAAGTTCAGGGGCAGCCAAGATCGCGTCCCGGCGCTGAATTCCACCTCATTCCGAGCCGGGCGGCTGGCGCTCCAGCTCCGCCGCCAGCCAGAGGCCCACCCGCGAGCGTGGATTGTGGCGCAGCAGCTCGGCCGTCAGCGCCGCCGCAGCGTCGGCGTCGTGGGTCACCAGCGCCATCGCGGCCAAGGTGGCCAGGGCCGCCTCCCGTGTGGGCCCGTGCTCGAGCGCCAGCTCCGCGTGCGCCCGCGTGGCCTCGAAGTCGCCATGCGCCAGGGCCGCTTGCGCGAACACCAGGTGCGCCACGGGCTGCAGCGGATCACGGGTGAGCACCTTGTCGGCCCGGTCGAGGGCCTCGGCATCCCGGCCCAAGCGTTGGTCGCAGTAGGCCAGCCACGCGTGGGCCAGCAGGTCGCCCTCGGCCACCTGGACCAGCCGCAGCAGCTGGGCCCGGGCCTCCCGATAGCGCTCTTGGGTGATCCACAGCTCCGCCAGGTTCAGGCGCGGCTCGCGCAAGCCCGGGTCGATGCCCAGCGCCGTGATGAAGCTCTGCTCGGCGCGCGCGGCGTCGCCCACCAGCAGGTAGTAGACCCCCAGGTTGCCGTGGGCTTCCGCGTAGTCCTCGTCCAGCTCCACCGCGGTGCGCAGGTGCTCCCCCGCCTCGGCGCGGCGCCCGCGCGCCAGCAGCAAGAGGCCCAGGTTCAGGTGCGCCTCCGCGAAGTGCGGGTGGTACTCGAGCGCCAGCCGAAAGCGCGCCTCCGCGTCGTCCAGGTGGTTCTCGGCCAGCAGCACGGTGCCCGCGTCGTTGTGACGCTGGGCGGCCACGGCCACGGGGGGCAGGCCTCCGGCACAGCCCCACCACGAGCTGATCAGGAGGGACCCCAAGAGCCGAACCAAGAACGGGATGGCGAGCGACAAAGCGAGGCGCATGCTCCCTTCTCGGCGCAGCCCGGCGTGAGTTTCCTCCCCGCCCCGAACGACTCGTCACAGGACCCCGCCGCCGGACCCCGCTCGCCCACCGAGGCCTCGCCTCAGCCGCCGCCCGGGAGCACGTCCAGCATGCCGCGGGGTACCCGCTCGCCGGAGAGCGCCAGCCGCTCACCGCCCACGAAGTCGATGACCAGCAGCAGCCGCCCGCTCGGGTCGCCCAGCACCACGTAGTCGGCCTGCGGGGTGTGCGCCGGCAGCGACTCGCCGGCGGTGTGCACGGCCGCGCGGCCCCGCTTGCGCAAGCGCAGGCGTGCCCCGTCCACGCTCAGCTCGTCGGGCACGCGGCCCGCGGGCACCTTGGTGGCGGGGCTGAGGGTGGCCACGTCCTCGCCCTCGCGGTCCAGCTGCGCCACGTAGCTCGCGCGCTTGGCGCCGGGCGTCGCGAAGAGCCGGAGCACGTCGGCCCCGTCGTCGAGGTCGATGCAACCGGCCAGCCAGAGCTCGGTGTCGGCGTACAGGATCACGTCCGACACGTTCAGGCCCGCGCGCCGGATGGGCTTCGCCTCGGCCTTCTGGGCCGCGTCGGAGTCCTTCGCGAGGCGCGCCGGTGCCTGCGCCTTTCGACTCTGCCGGCGCTTCCAGAGCGCCACGCCCGTGGCCACGCCCGCCACCAGCGCCAGCTCCAGGATCACGCGGTCCCCTCGCGCAAGGCGCTCTCGGGGGCGAACGCGCGCGCCTGCGCAGCCACGTCGCTCGCGGTGGTCACGGCCGAGATGGCCGCCACCCAGGTGGCTCCGGCGCGGTACGCCTCGCGCGCTCGCTCCGGAGTCAGGCCGCCGATGGCCACCACCGGCACACGGACGCTGCGGCACACCTCGGCCAGCTGCGCGAGCCCCACGGTGGGGTCGGGCCGCTCCTTGGTGACCGTGTCGAACACCGGCCCGAAGCCGATCAGGTCGGCGCCCTCGCGCTCCGCGTCCATGGCCTGCTGGAGATCATGCGTGCTCACCCCCAGCTGCCGCGCGCCCAGCAAGCGCCGCGCGTCGGCCAGACTCAGGTCGTCCTGGCCCAGGTGCACGCCGTCCGCGTCCACCAGCAGGGCGAGGTCGGCCCGGTCGTTCATCACGAACGGCACGCCCGCCGCGCGGGTCAGCTCACGCAGCGCCCGCGCCAGGGTCACGCGCTCCCGGTCGCTGCCGGTCTTCATGCGCAGCTGCAGCACCGCTGCGCCGCCGCTCACGAGCTGCTGGGCCACCTCCACGGGAGGGTGCCCACCGCAGTGGGCCGGGTCGACGATGGCGTAGAACCCGCCCGTCACCGAGCTAGCCTTCCTGGAGCCGCTCGTAGAAGGAGATGGTGCTC
>CAZEAA010000208.1:0-7107 GCA_964510015.1 uncultured Sandaracinaceae bacterium | reverse complement strand
CCGCCGTGCGGTCTTCGCCCTGCTTGAGCGCCTCGTAGTAGCGCTGCCGCTCCGTCGCGTGGATGATCACGGGCGGGTAGCCCACGTCCATCAGCATCACGTTGAGGATCAAGCGCGCCACCTTCCCGCTGTGCTTCGGGAACGGGTACGTCTGCAGCAGCGAGTAGTGGGTCTTGGCCGCCAGCCGCACGATGTGCGTGCTGCGCTTGGTGTCCGGGTCGTTCACCCACTGCACCAGCGTCTTCATCTGCGCCGCGATCTTGTCGGGCGTGGCGATGTCGTGGAAGTACAGCCGGTGGAGCGGCATGTCCTTGCGGTACTTGGGCGGCGCCTTGCCTTCGATCTCCTCGGGCGCGAGCTGCGCGAACAGCCCCTTGATGAGGTCGAGGTCGACGGTCAGCTTCTTCTTCTGGGCCAGCTGCCGGATGGTCTGGATGGCGGCGCGGTGGTGGCGGATCTCGTCGTAGACCGGGATCAGCGACGAGTCGCTCATGACCTGGTCGAGGATGGCCGACTTGAGCTCGTCCTGGGTGTACACGACGCCCTCGAGGGCGCTGTCGTGATAGATCCAGAGCATGTCCAGGTTGCGCTCGAAGTCGCTGTTGATGCTCTCGGGGGCGGCCTTACGGAGCTCCTCGAGATACGCGACTCGCTCTTCCAGGCTCGTTCCCTGCAGGGTCTGGACCAAGGTGTAATCTCTCCAATGCGAGCGGACGTGCCACGCGGGTCGCGAATCCTACTCGTTTCGGTCACTTTGGTCAACGAGCAGCGCTCGTGCGTGGCCTAACCTGCCGCACTGACTCAGCTTTCGGGAATGAGCTCGCGGATGGTGGCGCGCAGCGAGTCGGCGTTCGGTACGCCTGTGCCTACATGTCGGACAACGCCCTCGCCGTCGAGCACCACCAGCGTGGGCAGCACGCTCACGCCGTAGCGCGCCTTCACCTCGCCGGTGAGGTCTTGCAGCGTGGGAAAGGTGGCCCCGAGCTCGGTGTGCACCTGCTGCAGGCGGCGCGGCCCGAACTGCTCCACGTTCACGCCCAGGAACGTGACGGGCTGCCCGGCCAGCTCGGCCTCGAGCGCGTTCAGGATGGGGATGCTGCGGCGACACGGCTGGCACCAGCTGGCCCAGAAGTCGAGCACCACCACGCGCCCGCGCAGACCGGCCAAGGACACGCGGTCGCCCTCGCGCGCGCCCTCGCCGGCCGCGATGGGCAGGTCCAGCGCCGGGGCCTCGTTGCCCGTCAGGCGGGAGCCGAACAGCCCACGCCCGAACAGGCCGAGCAGGGCCACGGCCAGGATGCCGGCCAGCCAGGGGGCCATCTTGCGGAGGTCGTCGTTCATCGCGCTCCCTCGGCTATAGCGGACTCGAGGCTAGGCTGCATCGCGGGAGAGCGGCAGGGTGATCACGAAGCAGGTGCCGCGGCCCTCGCCGTGCGGGTTCGCGGCGCGGCACGCGATGCGCCCCTGATGCTCGAGGATGACCTTCTTCACGATAGCGAGGCCGAGCCCGGTGCCCGTGGACTTGGTGGTCACGTACGGATCGAAGACGCGCTCGCGGTCCTTCGCGGGGATGCCCGGGCCGTCGTCGCAGACCGAGAGCTCCACGCTGTCCGCGCTCGGCTGCAGCGTGAGGGTGATGCGGCCGCGCCCCGTGCGGGCCTCCCCGGCGATGGCCTCCATGGCGTTGCGCACCAGGTTGTCGATGCAGCGCTTGAGCATCATCGCGTCCACGCGGGCCATCACGGGCGCGCTGGGCAGGTCGAGGCGCAGCGCGATGGGCGGCCCCCCCTGCCCGTCGCCCAGCACGTCACCGTACCCATCCCCGTAGACGTCTTGGGCGATGGCGTTGAGGCCGCGCTCCAGGTCGCGCAGCAGCTCGGCGAGGTCGGCCTCGGCCAGGTCGGCGGTGGGCAGCCGCGCGAAGCTCGAGAACTCGCCCACCAGACGGCGCAGCGTGGCCACCTCTTCCTCGATGATGGCGCGCGCGTCGCTCAGCATGGCGGCGAAGCGCGGGTCGTCGCCGCGGTAGGCCTGGGCCACCTCTTGGGCGGCCAGCTGGATGGGCGTGAGCGGGTTCTTGATCTCGTGCGCCAGGCGCCGCGCAAAGTCCTGCCACGCCGAGATGCGCTGCAGGTAGTCGATGCGCTCGCGCGACTCGCGCAGGTCGCTGACCATGCGGTTGAACGCGCGCGTCAGCTCGCCGATCTCGTCGTCGTCGTCGTCGGGCACGCTCACCGCCAGGTCGCCCTGACCGACGCGCAGCGTGGCGTCGGCCAGCGCGAGCACGCGCTTCGACACGCGCCGCGCGAGCACGATGGAGACCGTCAGCGCCAGCGCGATGACGAGGCCGAGGTAGGCCGCGAGCACCCACACGTACACGTCCGAGACGTAGTTGGTCTGCTGCAGGAGCCGCGAGTAGAGCTCGGTGACTTCGCCCGCCCGCTGGTGATCGGCGAACACGTCGAGCGAGCTGGTGACCACCACCTCCACGTCGACCGGCGGGTCCAGCATCCCGAGGTGCCGCACGCGCTCGAGGGTGCGCACGCGCGTGGGGTCGAGGCGCGCGTCGTCGCTGGCCTCGGCCAACACCTCTTGCGGCTGGTCCAGCTGCAGCTCGGCGTCGGCTGCGAGGATGCGCACCGCGCCCACGTGCGGATACGCCTCGAGCGCCGACGTCACGTAGGCCTCGAGGGCCGCGGCGTCCCGGGCGCGCAGGGCGTCGTGCAGGCGCCAGTGCTGCGCGATGGCGTCGGCGGTGCGGTCGGCGCCATCACGCAGCGCCACGATGTGCTCGCGGTGCGAGACCACCGCCGCCGAGAGTTGCTCTTCCACCTCGGCGTTCACCCCGCGCGAGTAGGCGTCGCGCAGCGCCGAGCGACCGAAGAAGGTGGCCGCCGCGAGCGGGGCCAGGGCCGCCACCAGCAGGGCCAGCAGCAGGCGTCGCTCGAGCCGGGTCACGGCGCCGTGACCTCCTGCGAGCGGAAGTCCACGGCGCGCTCGGCCGCGCAGATCTCGCGCCGCACGATGTTGACCACGATCGGGCCGATGGGACCGTCGGTGGTGCTGGGTCGCAGCAGCGCGGTGCAGCGCGAGGCGCTGATGGGGTTGAACTCCGCGCGCACCGCGAAGTACACGCGGCGGCCGTGGCGGGAGCGCCAGTCTTCGGGGCGGCCCACCGTGAGGTTCCGCGCCACCAAGCAGCGCTGCAGCACGGCGTCCACGCTGCCGTGCCGCTCACTGCGCCGGCCGATGCGCACGATGTAGGACTCTTCCCAGAGATCGTAGGTGGCCGCGCACGTGACGGTGGTGGTGGCGAAGGGCTGCGAGACGCCGGCCTCGTAGGCCTGCACGGTCATGATCAGGCGCTTCTGCAGGCCGCTCTCGAGCGCACGCCGCGCGCGCGCGTCCACCAGATCGCTGACGGAGACGCTCACGCGTGGCACGCCCTGCACCCACTCGACGCCGACGCGCCGCGTGGACAGCGCTTGTGCGGCGGCGCCCGCCGCGAACAGCAGGCCGAGCGCCACCAGCAGCAGCGCCGTGCGGTCCACCTTCGCGCTCCGGGGGGCGGCTCGGCTCACAGGTCGATGAACCCCAGCAGGTTGGAGAAGCCGAACTGGAAGACGCCGATGGACGTGTCGAGCCGGATGCCGAGGTCGAACGTGAGATCGATGGGGACGCGTGACGCTCCGTCGAAGCCGGGCACCGCGAACTCCAGGTCCTGGATGTCTGCCAGCAAGTACGTGCCGATGTTGAAGTAGGCGTGCGCGCTGCGGAGCCCGCCTCGTCGACCGTGACGCAGCAGCGACACGTTGTATTCGAGGTCCGCGCGCACCGCGATCTCCTCGTTGCGCATGAAAGCGATGGACGTGCCCAGCAGGTTCGGCGGCGGCCTTCGGTCGAGCTCCATCTCCAGCAGGCGCGCCGGGATCAGGTCGGTCATGTCGCTCGCGTGGAACTTGTAGAAGAAGGGCGCGTCCCCGAGCACCACCCCGCCGAACAGGCCGAAGCGCAGCGTGTGGTGCGACGCGAGCGGGATCCACTGCCGGAACTGTGCCTGCAGCCGCACGAAGTCGTAAGCGCTGCCCAGGAGGCGGGTGCCGGCGTCGGCCTGCACGCGCAGCAGCGTGCCGCGCGTGGGCAGCCCGGGGTCGTCACGGCGGTCGTAGGTCAGGCCCACGCGCAGCACCGAGGCGAAGCTGCGGCCGGGCAGGATCGAGAAGTCGATGGGGCGGATCTCGCTGCCGCGCACCTCGCTCGCGGCCTCGGGGCGCGACGTCACGTAGATCCACTCGAGCTGCGTGCCGAGGTCGATGGACAGCGTGCTGCCGATGGCGCGGCGGAGGCCCAGGTAGAAGCCACCGCGGCGGTAGAACACGACGGCGTTGCGCGCCAGCACCTCGTCGATGCAGTCGTCCGGCGCGGGGTCGGCGCAGCGCGTGGTCACCGTGGGGTTGCGCCCGAAGTACTGCCGCGAGTTGTTGAAGAAAGGCGCGATGCGCAGGCCGTAGTCCCCGCCGAACAAGCGCGGGTAGGCGAAGTCGATGCGGCCACCCTGATGGTGGCGGGACAGCAGGCCGCTCACCGACAGCCGCATGCCGCGACCGAGCAGGTTGGTCTCGGTCAGCGTGAGGCCCACGTACGGGAAGACGCGCGCGTTGGTCATCCCGCTGAGCCCCTCCGCTACGCCCAGCGCGATCTGCTCCACCACCACGGTGTTGCGCTCCACCACGACGACGACGACGACCACCCAGCCCCGCTCGGCGCCGCGCCGCAGCCGCACGTGCACCTCGTCGAACCAGCCCGTGCTCATCAGCGCGAACTGCAGCGTCTCGAGCGCGCTCTCCTCGGGGTCGAAGGGCTCCCCACGCTCGAGCGGCACATACCCCCGGATCACCGAAGCATGCGTCCGCGAGTTCCCCTCCACCTCCACGGACTCGAGAAAATACCGGAGCGCATGAGGAGTCTCCCCGTCCTCGGCCTCGGCCTCGGACTCGGACTCGGCCTCGGCCTCGGCCTCGGACTCGGGCTCCGACTCGGCCTCGGACTCGGGCTCCGACTCGTCCTCCGACACGGCCTCCGACACGGCTTCTGACTCCGCCTCCGCCCCTGCCTGCGCGCGCACATGCGCCGCGCCCGGCCCGCAGGCGCATGCGAGGCTGCCGAGCAGCGCGAGCGTGACGAGGGTGTGGCGCACCGCCGCCGCTCTACTCGATGGGCGGCAGCTGGGCCAACACCGCCAGGCAGGCCGCCAACACCAGGCAGGTGAGCGCCACCCACTTGGCCGTACCGAGAGCATCCGCGTCCGCGGCTGCGGTGCCTGCCGCGCCGTCGGCAGCCGGGGCGGTGTCCTGTTTCGCGGTGTCTGTCATCTTCGGCGCCTTTCCCGGCGGGGCATCGACCAAGAGATCGTTCGTCAGATTGGACGCGTCGGCAAGCATGGTGGGCACGCGACCGAGGTCCACCGCCACGTAGCTGGCCGTGTCGAACTGCGTGGTGGCCTCGTCCTCGCGCGACCCTCGCTGCATCGCCTCGGGCCACTTGCTGGCGCGCAGCCGCCCGGCGTCGTCCATCGCGCTGATGGCCGTGTTGCGCGGCAGGTCCGGCTTCGCGCTGCCCCGGCCCTCGCCCGGCAGCGGCACGTTGAGGTCCATCGCGGGTCGCCGGTCCTCGTCGGCGGGCGAGCGCTCGGCGGCCAGGTAGATCACTCGCACCGTGCTCTCGCCGCGCACCGGCTCGGACGCGATGCCGAGCGGCAGGGCACCCGGCGGGCGCTGCGTCACCCGGACGGCGGGCAGGCTCGGGATCACTGGGCCCGTGCGAGCCGCGGGCGAGCGCTCGATCCGCTCGCGCAGCAGGTCCTCGAGCGACATCTCGACCACGCGCAGGAAGCTCGCGTCGGCGCCCAGGTCCTGGGTGGTGCTGCGCACGTCGCGCTCGCTCTCCGTGACGATCGCCGTGCGTGCGGACGTGTCCACGGGCGAGATGGAGCTCGGCGGAGACAGCGCCGGGGAGGTGTTGCGGTGCGCCTCGATGGTGAAGCGCCCGTCCTCCCAGCCGAACACCTCTTGGAACTCGATGCCACCGGCGCCGCCCACGCGCACCTCTGCCAGCTCGCCGCGCTCGTAGAACAGCTCCACCGACTGCGGTGGACGGGCGAGGCGCAGCAACCCCGTGAGACCCGCCGTCTCGCAGTAGCGCATCAGCTCCGACGGAACGTGCACCGCCAGCGACCCGGTCTTGATCAGGTTGTCGCCGCTCGACACCGGCAGCGGTGGGAGCTGCTGCTGCAGGAAGAAGCGCCCCTCGCGCAGCTTGAGCAGCACCTCCACCGGGTCCCGCTTGCGGCTGTCCATGACCTGGTCTTCGGCGAACTGCCCACGCACGAGCGCGATGGTGCCCTTGCCCTCGAGGGCGCTCTCGAAGCGCAGCACACCCGTCGCGCAGGTGGCCTCGATGTCGGCCAACAGCTCGACGATGCCACCCGGCGGGATCGCTCCTTCGAGGACGATGTCGTCGCGCATGGGTTTCATTGGCGCCCGGCGCCGTTCTGGTGTCAAGCGTCCCGTCCGTGACTCACGCCGAGAGCAGGCTGCGCAGCATCCAGGCGGTCTTCTCGTGCACCTCGAGCCGGCGGGTCAGCAGGTCCGCGGTGGGCTGGTCGTTGGCCTCGTTCACCACGGGGAACAGCTTGCGGGCGGTGCGCGCGGTGGCCTCCTGCGCCGCGACCAGGTGGCGCACCATGTCGTCCGCGCTGGGCACGCCGTCCACCTCGGCGATGGAGCTCAGCGTGTGGAACGCCTTGTAGGTGCCCGGGGCGGGGTGCCCGAGGGCCCGGATGCGCTCCGCGATCTCGTCGAGCGCGGTCCACTGCTCCGTGTACTGCGTCATGAACATGGCGTGCAGGCTGTTGAACTGCGGACCCGTCACGTTCCAGTGGAAGTTGTGGGTCATCAGGTACAGCGTGTAGCTGTCGGCCAGCAGCGAGGAGAGCCCGGCCACGATGGCGGAGCGGTCCTTGGCGCGAATGCCGATGTCGATGTCGGGCAGCTTGGGCGACTTGGGCGACTTGGGGGACTTGCTCATGTTGGGGTGGTCGCACGGGCG
>CAZEAA010000207.1:0-10429 GCA_964510015.1 uncultured Sandaracinaceae bacterium | reverse complement strand
CTTCTTTTCGCGGATGAAGTTCGTGTAATGGTCCCAGCCCTGGTTGAAGCCGAAGCGGTCCGACACGTACCCGTTCGCGATGAAGCTGCCCGTGCGGAAGCCCTGCTCCTTGAGGTGCTCGCTCAGGAGCACCGCGCTCGGCGGCAGCGACGTGGACTCCGTCTTCTGGCCGTGGGTCATGGGGTAGAGGCCCGTGAGCACGGACGCCACGGACGGCTTGGTCCAGTTCTCGGACGACTGCGCCAGCTCGAAGATGGCGCCGGCCTGGGCGAAGGCGTCGATGGTGGGCGCCTCCACGCGGCTGCGCGGGTTGAACGGGCGCAGCTTGTCGGCGCGCAGCGTGTCGATCAGCAGCACCACCACGTTGCGGGCCGGCTCGATGGTGGGACGGTCCACGTGCGGCACGAGCAGGCGCGGGACGCTCCAGGCCACGCGGCCGGCGCCGGCGCTCTCGGACGCGAGCTCGATGCGCACCACCTGCCCGGCGAACGACGCGAGGTCGACCACCTGGTCGTTCCACTCGGCGCCGGCGTTGCCGGTGAACACCTCGGTGCGCGTGCCGTTGTCGCCGGTCACGTAGACCTTCACCGCGGCCTCCCCCTGACCGTCGAAGCCCACGCCGAAGCCGAGCTTGCCGTTCTCGGGCACCTGCACGTGGTAGCGCAGGTTCATGGGGCGACGTGCGACCACGGCCTGACGCTCGGTGCCGTCGAGGGACACCGCCGCCACGAGCGAGTCGAACGCCGGGGGGTCGAACTCGCCGGCCGGGAACGTGCCGTGGATGATGCGGGCCGAGTCGATGGCCGCGGACACTTCCGCGCCACCCACCTGCGTGCTGCCACCGAACACGAACTGCAGGTTGTTCTCGCCCACCACCAGCTTCGCGCCGGGCAGCGTGATGTCGTAGTCGCCGAACTCGTTGAGGCGCACGGTGAGCGACGAGATGGCCTCGCCGTTGAGGTACGGCGTCATGCGCTCAGTGCCGTGAGCCCGGAGACGCAGGCGCAGGGTGTGGTCCCCCGCCTGGTCGATGGGGAAGTAGAAGCGCGAGCGGGTGCCCACCAGGGTGAAGGTGGTGTCGCCCTCCGACGAACGCGCGCCCCAGCCGGCCGCGCGCCAGTCCCCCACGCTGTACTTGGCCTGAGCAGCGGTCCCGAAGTCCACGTAGAGGCCGTGATGGTAGACGTCCGCCAGGTGCACCAGCTCGAGCAGGTCGAGCTGCGTGTCGAGGTCCTCGAAGGTCTCGGAGACGGGGGCCTCGGCGCTCTCTTCGCCTTCTTCGCCGCCACCGCCGCAGTTGCAGCCGACCGCGCCGAGCGCGAGGGCCGTGAGACCGAGGGCGATGAGTGTGGGGATCGACTTCAACATTCGCAGGGGTTCTCCTTTTCGCTCTCGCGGCCGCTGAACGAACGTATCGTCTGCTCAGATGAGCGGCTGTGCGCGCGTGCAGCGAGAGCTGCGGCCTAGCATGCGTTCGACGAGGGGGTCAAAAAAAGGGCCCACTTGACGATCTGGAGGGGGGACGAGTAGGAACCCGTGCGTGTTCCTGACCCCGCTCACCCCGACTACCGAAGCCGCGTTGCGTGACGTCCACTCGACCCGCGCCGAGTTCCGTCTGGCCGCCGCGCGGGCCCTCGGGGTGGCCGAAGACCCGCATCTCCCCGCCGCCCGCGGTGGCCTGCGCACACTGGCCGGCGACCCCGACGCCCGCGTGCGCATCGAGGCGCTGCGGGCCATGCAGCAGCTCGGTGACGTGAGCCTGCTGCCGGAGGCGCTCGCCCAGCTGAGCGACCCCTTTCCGGCCGTGCGGGCAACGGCCCTGCTGACCGCGCAGGTTCTGGGATGTGACGAAGCGGCCCTGGTGGCGCGGGTCACGCCACCGGACCCGGCCCTGCAAATCGCGGCGCTCGAGGCGCTCGTCACCCGCGCGAGCGAAGGCGCCGTGGACGGTGCGCAGAGCACCGTCCCCCCTGTGGGCTCCGCAGCGGTGAACCAGGCCGCGCTCTCGGCGCTCTCGGACGCGAGCGACGACGTGCGCGCGACGGCGGCCGCGGCGCTGGCTGCCCTGGGTGCCCGTCAGCACCTGGACGCGCTGGCCGCCCGCCTGGACGACACGCCCCGCGTGCGCTCGAGCGTTGCCTTGGCGCTCGCCGACCTCGGTGACCCGCGCGGCGTCCCGGCCCTCATCGACGACCTGCGGCGAGGCTCGTTCGAGGCCGCTGAGGCGCTCGGCAACCTGGGGGTGGAAGCAGCCCGCGAGCCCCTCGCCGCCACGGCAGCGCGGCTATTCACGCCCCTGCTCACCAAGGCCGCCGCCGGCGCGGCGCTCATCCGACTGGGTGACCCGCGCGGCGAAGACGCCCTGCGCGCGGTGCTGCGCGCCTTCCGGCCGGACGGCCGCCCGTACGCGGTGGTGCAGGTCATGCAGTTGAAGCTGGCGGCCTTGCGCCCCGAGCTCGAGGCCCTGCTGGCGCGCCCGCGAGGCGTGGACCGCGTGCTGCTGCGCGACGCGCTGGCTGCGCTCGGCGGAGGGAGCCCCGCATGAGTCTGTTCGACACGCACTGTCACCTGGACGACAAGCGCTTCGCAGACGACTTCGATGGCGTGCTCGCGCGCGCCCGCGCGGCCGGGGTCACCCGCATCGCCACGATCGGCTGCTGCAGCTCGGTGGAGACCGTCCCACGTGCGCTGAACGTCGCCCGCGCCCACGCCGACTGGGTGGTGGCCACCTCCGGCGTGCACCCCCACGACGCGCAGCACTGGAGCCCCGAGCTGGCGCAGGCGATCGTCGATGTGGCCGCCGACCCGTTGATCGTGGCGATCGGCGAGGCCGGGCTCGACTTCCACTACGACAACTCCCCGCGCGAGGCCCAGAAGCAGGCCTTCCGCGACCAGATCGCGCTGGCCAAGCAGGTCAAGAAGCCGCTGATCATCCACACTCGCTCCGCCCCCGAGGACACGCTCGCCATCCTGCGCGAGGAGCAGGCCCGCGACGTGGGGGGCATCATCCACTGCTTCAGCGAGACGCCGGACTTCGCCAAGGCGGCCCTCGACATGGGCTTCATGTCGAGCTTCAGCGGCATCGTGACCTTCAAGAACGCCGTGGAAGTGCGCGAAGCGGCGCGGGTCCAGCCGCTCGACTCCCTGCTGATCGAAACCGATGCCCCGTACCTGGCACCCATCCCCTTCCGGGGGCGCCGCAACGAGCCGGCCTACGTGGCCCACACGGCCGACTGCATCGCCGCGCTGCGGGGCGTCGACCCCGAAGAGATCCGGGCGCGCTCCTTCGAGAACGCCCTGCGGGTGTTCGGCTTGCCGACAACCCAGGCCTGATCGTAGAAAAGTGCTCCTACCGGCTTGACCCGGCACCCCCTGCACGTATCCTTCGCACCCTTTTCCAGACCCTCCTGTGTGGTCCTGCCGCGGCGAGTGCGACCTGGCGGAACGCCCCCAAACAAACTTCGCGATCATGAATACGAACTTTGGTCTCATCGGCAAGAAGCTTGGAAACACCCAGATTTTCCAAGAAGACGGCGAAGTCGCCCGCGTCACCGCGATTCAGACCGGCCCCTGCGTGGTGGTCGGCAAGCGCACCCAGGCCAAGGACGGCTACACCGCCCTCCAGCTGGGCTTCGGCACCAAGCGCAAGAAGCTGGTCGCCAAGCCGCAGCTCGCGGTCTACGAGAAGCTCGGCGTGGAGCCCCCGTCGGTCGTGCGTGAGTTCCGCGTCACGGCGGACGTCGCGGACAAGTACGAGGTCGGCCAGACCCTGAAGCCGTCCGACGTGTTCACCGCCGGTCAGTTCATCGACGTGTCCGGCACCAGCAAGGGCCGCGGCTTCGGCGGTGTCATGAAGCGCCACAACTTCTCGGGCGCCGGCACCGTGGGTCACGGTACCCACGAGTACAAGCGTCACGGTGGCTCCATCGGTATGAACATGACCCCGGGCCACACGCTCAAGGGTCACCGCATGCCCGGCCAGTACGGCAACAAGACCATCACCAACCTCAACCTCAAGGTTGCGAAGGTGATGGACGAAGAGGGCATCGTGCTCGTCGAGGGCGGCGTCCCCGGCGGCAAGAACGGCTTCGTGGAAGTCCGCGGCGCCGTGAAGAAGAACGCGCAGCCGCGCTGAGCCACGCTTGTCTGGTCGAGGCCGCACCAGCTCCGCCGGTAAGGGTGGGGGCGGAGGAAACCGAAGACTCCAGGATTCCTTTGGCCGTCGTGCGAAAGCCGACGGCTTTCCTGCGCGCTCCATCTACAAGCTCGAGGAGATCGACCAGAAGGTCAGGCTCTTCCGCCGTGGGCAGCGCGTGCTGGATCTGGGCGCCGCGCCCGGCTCGTGGACCATGTTCGCGGCCACCCGCGTGGGGCTCGAGGGACGCGTCTACGGCATCGACATCCAGCCGCACCGCGCGGCGCTGCCGCCCAACGCCCGCATCGAGGTGCTGGACGTGCGCGATCTGCAAGTGGACACGCTGGGCGCCTTCGACGTGGTGATCAGCGACATGGCGCCCAACACCACCGGCGCGCGCGAGACCGACATGTACCGCAGCTACGAGCTGTTCATGATGGCGCTCGAGGTGGCCGATCGCGTGCTGGTCCCGGGCGGCCACTTCACCGGCAAGATCTTCCAAGGCAAGGACTTCCCTGCCGCGCAGAAGGCGGTGCGCGAGCGCTATGCCGAGGCCAAGGTGGTGCGCCCCAAGGCCACGCGCGACGAGAGCTACGAGGTCTTCCTGGTGGGGCTCAAGAAGCACGCCCCGGTTCAGGCCGCCGCCAGCGCAAGCGCCCCCGCGGACGTGCCCAGTGGACCCGCCTCCGCGGCACCGGCCGACCCGGACAGCTCGAACGGCCCGGACCGCGACCCCTCAGCGTGAGCGCGGGCGCCTGGGCCGCGCGGCACCGGGCGCCGGGTGTTCGGCCAACCACGCGCGCACGCTGGTGGCGCGCTCGCTGTCCGTCTCGAGCTCCAGCATGCGGGTGAAGGCCGCGCGCGCCGCGCCCTCGTCGTCGCGCTCCACCGCCACGCGCCCCGCCAGGAAGTGCAGCGTGGCGTCGTCCGGGTGCTGCGTGATCGCCTGCTCCAGCGTCGCGCGTGCGCCGTCGTGGTTCTCCGCGCCCAGCTGCGCGAGCGCGAGCTCGGCGGCGAGCGTGGGTGTGACCTGATCCTCGTTGGCCGCGATGGCGTCACGGATGGCGCGCTCGGCGCCCGCGAAGTCCGACAGCTGTCGCAGCGCGGAGCCGATCTCCAGCAGCGTGGCCGCGTCGCCCTGCGCGAGCGAGCGAGCACGCGAGAGCTCCGTGCGCGCGTTGGTCGCGTCACCCGTCTCGGCGAGCAGCAGGCCGAGGCTCACGCGCGGATACGCATCGTCCGGCGAGAGACGCGCGGCGCTGCGATAGGCATCGAGAGCACCCGCGTTGTCGCCGAGGTCCTCGAGCGCGAGGCCCAGGTTCAGGGTGGCCTCGGCGTAGCTGGGACGCAGCTCCACCGCGCGGCGCAGCAGCGTCACGGCCTCTTCAGCGCGCTCGCTGTCGCGCAGCAAGAGGCCCAGGTTGTTGAGCGCCTCGGGGAAGTCGGCGTCCAGCTGGAGCGTCTCGCGATAGGCCTGCTCGGCGCCCGCGAGGTCTTCGCCCAGCTCGAGCACCAAGCCGAGGTCCAGGTGGGCACGCGCGTCTCGCGGGTCTTCCGCGATGGCCGCGCGGAAGTCCGCCTCGGCGCCCGCGAGGTCTCCCTCCACGAGCTTTGCCTCACCCGCCTGCACGCGCTCGCTGGCCGGGTGCGCTGCGGCGCCCTCGTCGTCGAACTCGATGTCGTCTTCGAGCCGCTCGTTGACGCTCTGGGTCGCTCCGGCGCCACAACCCACGGCGGGGGCGGACAGCGCCAGCGCGAAGAGCGCTGCAGCGAAGCGCTGCGAGAGACCGTTGCGGAGGTTGAAACGGTGAGAATCGAGAGTCACTTGGAAGCCCCCTGCTCCACGTGGAACGCCACCACCGCGCTGCGCAGCGCGTCGCGCAACCCGAAGACCTCGTCGCGCTCGCTGACCTTCGAGCCATCGGGCCGCTGCACGTAGAACACGTCGGCCACGCGCTCGCCCTCGGTGTTCACCTTGGACAGCACGATGTTGAGCTTGCGGTCCGCGAAGACGCGCGCGATGACCGAGAGCAGGCCGGGCCGGTCGCGCGTGAAGACGTCCACCACGGTGCACGTGGACGAGACCTCGTTGTCCACGGACACCTCGGTGGGTGCATCGGGAACCTGCCGCGTGGCCCACTCCGGGGTCTTGGGCGGCCGCGAGATCAGCTCCTTCGCGCTCACGCGGTTGGCCAGGCGCTCGCGGATGTCGTGCGTCACGCGCGCCGCGATGTCGGTGGGCACGGCCCCCGCGCCCGCCCGCCGCACGAGGAAGGTGTCGAACGCCTGCGGGCCCTTGGGCATGTCGCGGGCATAGACCTCGGCGCCGACGACGCTGAGGCGGTTGGCGGCCAGCACCGCGGCCACGTCGGCCAGCAGGCCCGGACGGTCCTCGGTGGTGACCACCAGCTCGAACACGTCGTCACCGGGGCCTGGGCCGAGGCGCACGGCCACGTCCTGATCCGCCAGGGCGATCGCGAAGCGCGCGTGCCCCACGATGCTCTCCACGTTGTTGGCGAGCAGGTAGCGCTCGGGCATCTGGCCGATGAACGCCTCGAGCGCCTCCCGCTCCGCGGCGCTCGCTTCCCCGAAGGCGCGCCGGACTTCGTCGGCGATGCTCGTCACGCGCGTGCTCGGGTCGTCGCCCTCCTCGAAGTAGTGCATCAGCGCGACGTACAGCTCCTCGAGCATGCGCGCCTTCCACGCGGTCATGGCCGACGTGTTGATGGTGGCGAGCACGCACACCGTCATGACGTAGAGGTCGCTGAGGCCCTCGTGGCTGACCACGGTCTTCGCCACCTCGGCCAGCGTCTCGCGGTCACGCACGTCGCGCTGCGTGGCCATGCGGTAGAAGTTCCAGTGCTCGCGGATGAGGAAGCCCACGCGGTCGGCGTCCGCCTCGCTCAGCCCGAAGCGCCGCGCCACGTCCTGCGCCATCTGCGCGCCGCGCGCCTGCTGACCGCGGCCATAAGCGCGCCCGAGGTGATGCAGCAGCAGCGCCAGGAAGATGGGCAAGCGACGCGGCGCCACGGCCGCGAGGCGCGAGGCCATGCCCAGCTGGTCGGTGTGGTCGCCGCGGATCAGCGTTCGGAACTTCTCGGCAGCCAGGATGGAGTGAATGTCCACCGTGTAGACGTGGTAGGCGTCGTGCATCACGCGCCCCACCAGCGGCCCGAACTCGGGGACCATCGCGGTGATCAGGCCCACCTCGTGCAGCTCGGTCAGCGCGCCCCCGCGGAACGGCGCGTCGCCCACGTGCTTCAGGATCTCCACGAAGAGCTGGGTGGCCTCTTCCGAGCGCTTCAGGCGCTCGCGCCAGAGCTTGCTGGCCGCGGCGCGACCGATGACGTCCCGCGTGGCCGGGTGCGGCGTGAGCTGGTGACGCAGCGCGCGGCGGTAGAGGCGCAGGGCCAGCGCAGGGTCTTCCGTGAGCGCATCGGGGCGCTCGAGGTCCACGCGCGTTCCCACCTGCACGGTGCCGTCGCCGAAGACGCGGATGCCACGCGGGTGCGAGCTCTCGCGCACGGCACGCGCCCGGTCGAGCATCCGCTCGGTGGTCTGCGCCACCACGCGCGCGTGTCGGTAGTAGGCCTGCATGAACTGCTCGACGGCGAGCGAGATGCCGTCCACGAAGCCCAGCTGCTCGGCGATCTCCTCCTGGTCCGCGAAGGTCAGGCGGTCCTGCTGGCGACCAGCGCGCAGGTGCAAGAGGTTGCGCGTGCGCCAGAGCATCTCGCGCGCCGCCTCGAGGCGCTCCACCTCGCGCTCCACGAGCGCCCCGCAGGAGACGTAGTCCGCAACGGAGCGCGCTCCATGACGAGCCCGGATGGTCCACTCGGCCACGTCGAGATCACGCAGACCCCCGCGCCCCTGCTTCACCTCGGGCTCGAGCAGGAAGAGCGAGTCCCCGAAGCGCCGATGACGCGACTCCGTGTCCTCGGTGAGCGCGTCCAAGAAGCGGTCGAGGTTGGACTCGAAGACCTCCTGCTGACCGCGGCGATGCAGCTCCTCCACGATGGGCCGGTCGCCGGCGACGCAGCGCAGGTCCAGCAGCGTGGTGGACGTTCGGATGTCCTCCTGGGCGAGCGCCAGGGTCTCGTCCACGCCGCGCACCGCGTGCCCGATGTCCACGCCGAGGTCCCACAGCGGATACAGCAGCCCCTCCGACACGCGCCGCACATACGGCTCGGTGGGGTCGTCGCACAGGAAGAGCACGTCCACGTCGCTGTGCAGCCCGAGCGTGCTGCGCCCATAGCCGCCCACCGCCACGAGCGACAAGCGCCCCTTGGGCTTCACCTCCAAGCGAGCCGCGGCGTCGGCCGCGCAGAAGAGCGCATTGAGCAGCCCATCGATGGCCCGCGCATGCTGACGAGCCCCTTCGACCCCCGGGGTTCCCTGCCGCACCGCGGCTTCGAAGCGCGCGCGGTAGGCCTTCAAGTAGCCCCCGCAGGTGGGCCCGAGAGACGGGGCGAAGCGACTGAGGTCGAGAGCGGGGGAGGCCGATACTTCGCGCACGAAGAGAGTATGTGAACGCCCCTCCCCTGCCGCAAGCAAACGACATCCAAAGCCTGGACCCACACCACGTGGTCGTGGTCGTGGTCGTGGTCGTGGTCGTGGTCGTGGTCGTGGTCCTAAGCGTGGGCGTGGGCGTGGGCCTCAACGCGAGCGTGGACGCCCATGGCCGCAACCCCCGCTTCCCCTCGCTACTGCGTCCCGAACCTCAACCTCCATGGCCGCTCGAGCGCCGCGCCGGATGGGAGCGCGCCGTCGACGCTAGCGCGGAGGCCCACGCCCACGCCCACGCTTACGGCCACGCTGACGACGACGACTACGCTGACGACGACGATGGACGCTGGCTCACGACCCCGTCACGTACCGAGCAATTCCCGCGGCGATCCCCTCCGCGAGCGACTGCCGGTATCTCGCCGTCGCCAGCGCCGCGGCCTCTTCCGGCTTGCTGAGGAACGACGCCTCCAGCAACACCGCGGGCATGCGCGCGCCGACCAACACGTGGAACATCGCGCTGCGCACCCCGCGGTCCGGCAGCTGAGGCAGCACGCGTCGTCCGCCCGCCAGCGTGCCGCGGTGGATGCTCTCGGCGAGCTGACGCGAGCCGGCGAGCTGGTCTTGGCGATGCAGCCCCGCCAAGAGGCGCTGCAGGTCGGTGACGTCGCGCGTGGACGTGCCGTTCTCGCGCGCGGCGAGCCGATTGGCCTGGCGCTGGTTGGAGGTGTCCAGCACGAAGGTGGTCACGCCGCCGTGCTCCACGGGCTCTTCCGCCGCGTTGAGGTGGATGGACACGAAGATGTCCGCGCCGACCGCGTTGGCCATCGCGGTGCGCTCCTCGAGCGAGAGCGTCACGTCGGCCTGGCGGGTGAGCAGCACGCGCACGCCGGGCAGGGTGCGCCGCAGCAGGATGCTGACGCGCGTGGCGAGGTCGAGCGCCAGCTGGCTCTCGCGCAGGCGTCCCGCGCTGGCACCGCGCTCGGTTCCGCCGTGGCCGGGGTCCAGCACGATGACGCGCGTCGGGTGCGGCGCCCCCTCGGGCAGCTGCGGCTGCACCGCGCGCGCCACGCTGTCACGCGACTCGATGTCCACCACCACGCGGTAGGGCTCGGGGAACGTGAACACGCGATGCCGTGCGCCCGGCGCCAGCTCGAGGATCACGCGGGCGTCGCCGGCCGCGCTGGTCATGCGGCGCACCTGCGCGAGACCGCCCGAGTCCACGCGCCACACCTCGCCGAGGGTGGACGGCACCGTCACGTTGCGGACGTCGATCCACACCCGTGCTGGCTCGCCCGAGGCCTCGCGGGACTGACCCACCTCGTAGACGGGTGGCCCGTCGAAGTGCAGCACCGCGCGCGCGCCCAGCGCGCCACCCGAGTACACGGCCACGTTGGTCAGGGTGACGGGGCCGGCCGGAGCCACCCCCGCGTCGCCCGCGTCGCCCGCGTCCCCCATCACGCCAGCGTCTTCGGCGGCCAGCGCGGCGCGCGACCCCTCGAGCGACGTGGCCACGCGGCGAGCGTGCCGCAGGCAATCCAGCAAGCGCAGCTGTCCGGGGGCGTCAGCGCCCACGGCGTCCGGTCGTTCGTCGCCCACCTCGAAGCGCGCGGTCATGTCGGTCGCCACGCGCAGCGCCGCCTCCACGTCGCGCGCCTCGATGGACTCGAGGCGGACGAGCTCGAGGCCCGTCTCGCACAGCTCGGCTTCGAGCGTCCACGAGGCCCCGTCCGCGACCGGCTCCGCCAGCGCCGCGGTGAGCCGCACGCGCGCCGCCGCCACGTCCTGGTC
>CAZEAA010000206.1:1808-10444 GCA_964510015.1 uncultured Sandaracinaceae bacterium | reverse complement strand
CGTCGGCGTCGGCGCCGTGGCGGCGGCCAAGAGGACGGCGCTCGCGAGGCGGAGGGCGGCGAGGCCGAGGGCGTTGCGGCCGCGGCGGACGGGGCAGACTTCTCCGGGGGCGAGTCCGACAGCGACGGCGAGTCGGAGGACGACGAGCTGCTCACCACGAGCGCGAGCGACGACGCGGGCTCGGATGACGACTCGGACGATGACGACGACCACGACGATGACGATGACGAGCGCGACCGCGACTCGGACGACGATGAAGACGGGGACGACGACGAGGTCCTGATCTCGGACGATGGCTCGGACGAGAGCTCGGATGACGACGACGAGGACTCGGATGAGTCGGACGACGACGACGACGACGATGGGGATGACGATGACTCGGACGACGACGACTCCGACGACGAGGACTCGGATGACGACGACTCGGACGACGAGGACGACGACGACGAAGACTGATCGGGTTCTCGTGTAACCCGTGTTACACAAATGACGCTTCACGTGGGCAGGGGGTGGCGCCAGCAGGCATCTACCCCTAGTCCCACCCGCGACGCGCAGGGGGGTTGACCGCCTGGACGTCACTCGGTGCTTCGAGCGCCGTGAGGAGAGTCATGACCCCTTGTGCCGTTTCACCCCTTGGGCTCCGCCGCCCCGCTCGCCCCACCGCTTCCGCGCTCTTGCTCTTGGCCGCCGTGCTGGGGGTGAGCGTGGGGGGTGGTTCCTTGCAAGCGGCGGCGCAGCCCGATCCAACCGCCCGCGCGCAGGACGCCCTCGAGGCGACCGCGCTGTCGGTGGCCCGCGCCTTCGACGAGCGCCTGACCATCTGGCAGGGCCCGGATGGGACTCGCACGTATGCGGGCCACTGCCGCACGGCGCCTGGGGGCTGTCGTACGCGCATCGCGCTGTTCTCGCAGCTCATCGCGCGCATCTCCCGCCAGCAGGACGTGGACCCGTTCCTGGTGGCGGCCGTGGTGCTGCGCGAGAGCGGGCTGAACCCGTTCGCCGAGGGCGGCGTGGGCGAGCGTGGCATCGTGCAGCTACACCCGCAGGGCGCCGGGCGCGACGTGGAGTTCGTGCAGAGCGAGCCCTATCGGCAGCGCTGTCGGAGCACGCCGGACACCTGCCAGGGCGAGGTGCTGCGCGTGGGGATCACGCTGCTGGCCGACTCCATCCGTCGCTGTGGCGACATCGAAGCCGGGCTCGGCATGTACAACGGGGGCACCTGTGAATCCACGAGCTACAGCCGTCGAGTGCTCAGCGAGCGCTCGCGCTTGCTGGAGCTGGCCAAGCGCGGGTCTCACGACGACGCGCGTCACGGGTCGCACTGACGTCTACGCCTGAGCCGCCCGCGGTGTCGGCCGGGTGAGGTTCATCCGGACGAGGCCCTCCGCCAGCAGGGCCAGCGCGGCCAACAGCAGGAGCGTGGGCACCCACGAGCGCCGACGGGCGTGACGAGCCGAGCCCGCCGCTGCCTCGGAGCCGTCACTCACGGGAGGGGCGCCGCGCAGGTCGGACTCGCTGGCCTCTTGCTGCACCGTGAACGAGAGCCGGGCAGAGGGAGCGCCGTCGACGCTGACGCGGTAGCGCCCGGCTTGCCGCGTGTCCTGAAGGATGCCGGTCGGCAGCACGCTCACGCGCGCGCCGCTGGGGGTGGTGACCAACACTTCGCTCGCGTTGCTCGGGACCGCGAGCTCCACGGGCTCGCCGGCGCGGGGAGGCTCGGTGGGCCGACGGGCACCGAGCAGCCAGCGCAGCGTCTGCTCCACCAGCGGCACGAACTCGCCGGCGAGCGCGAGCTCTCCCCAGTCGAGGTCCACGCTGGTGGTCAAGACGGCGCAGCGCCCCGCGCCCAGCGTCCGGCCGGCCAGCGCCGGGCTGCCGTCCGCGAACTGGAGCAGGGCGCGAGCGCGCGGTTCGAGCGGCGCCAGCAACAGCCGCCGCAGCACGTTCGGTTGCGGCACCGTCAGGAACGGGCTCTCGCCGCGGAGGGCGCCCGTGGGCGCGTGGCTGGCGGGCTCGAGGCGCGCTGGCATGCAGCGCGGAAGCGCGGCCGTGTAGGAGGCTGGCTGCACCTGGTCGCCGGCGGTGATGAGCACGCCGCCGCCTTGCTCCACGAACGCCTCGAGGCGCGCGCCCTGGGCCGCCGACAGCGCGCCCACGTTGGCCAGCACGACGATGTCGAGGTCATCGAGCGCCGCGGTCTCGAGCGCGGCGTTGTCCAGCAACGAGACGTCGAGGCGCTGAGCGGCGTCGCCCACGGCTTCGAACGCCGCGCGCAAGAACGTGAGCTCGTCCAAGTGCGGCGACGGATGCGGGGCCCCGTTGATCACGCCGACGCGCGAGCGGGCCCGTCCTTCGAGGTCCACCACGCGCACGTCGTCGCTGGGCAGCGTGTCCGCTTCGCCGTGGACGGACACCGTGACGGGCTCCTCCCCGAGTGCGCTGCGCGCCACCGAAACGCGACCGGTGGCGGAGGCGCCCTCGAGCGTGAAGGCGGTCTCCGCGAGCAGGGTCTCGTCGCGCTGCTGCACGCGGACGACGAGGGGCAGGGCGGGGCCGTCGCTGGCGCCCGACTCGGGGGCATCGGTGGGCGTGCGCACCGCGGTGAGCTGCAGGATGATCAGCGTGTCGTCGCTCGGGTCGGGGGTCACCAACACGTCGCGGAGGGCCACGTTGACGCCTGAATCTGGTTCGATTCGCACGAACTCGCTGGGCACGCCACGCACCGCGGGCAGGCCGTCCTCGGGGACGTCGGCGGCTCGGAAGTCCGAGAGCAGCAGGAGGCGCGCGTCGGCCGAGTTGGCGCGGCCCAGCTCACGACGAGCCAGCTGGAGCGCCCCGGGCAGGTCCGTGCGGGTGCCCCCCACCTGCAGCTCGTGCAGCTTGGCGCGGGCGAAGTCTAGGTCCGCGGTCTCTGGGACGAGCAACGTGCTCGGCGCGCCGGCCAGCACCACCGTGACCTCGGAGCCGGTGGGAAGCTCGTCGAGCGTGGCGAGCGCCCGGCGACGCGCCTCCTCGAAGACGGTGCCGTTCCCGCGCCGCGCCCCCATGCTGGCCGAGTCGTCGAGCACGATGGCCAGCGCCACCGCCTCTTCGGAGTTGGTGCTGGCGCTGGTCAGCGAGTAGGGGCGGGCGAGGCACGCGAGCAGCAGCGCGAGGGCCAGCACGCGCAGCAGGAGCAGCAGCAGGTCGGCGAGGCGCACGCGCTTGCGGCTCTCGGCCTGGGCCGCGCGCAGCAAGGCCACGGTGGGCAGCGTGAGGGTCGGGAGGTCGCGCTGCTTGATGAGGTGGATGGCGATGGGCGTGCCCGCCAGCACCACGGCCAGCAGCGCGAGCGGCGCCTCGAAGCCCATCTCAGCGTCCTCCCCGCGCGCTGGGGCGCAGGAGCTTGGCGAGGGTGAGCGTGGGGGCCTCGTCCGTGCGCGCGAGCACGTAGCGACCGCCGGCCTCCACCACCGTGCGCTCCGCGTCGGCGCAGAAGCGGGCCATGCGCTCGCGGTAGCGGATGCCGACCTCGTCGGGGTCGGCCACGGTGGGCGCCTCGCCTTCGAGGCCTTCGTAGCGCGCGGGCTCGCTGCCCCCGAGGCTGAGCTCCGTGCGCGTGAGCACGTGCAGCACCAGCACGCTCTGGCCACGCCGCGCCATCAGGGCCAGCGGCTCTCCCCACGCGGGGCGCGCGGTGCCGCTTTCGAGGCTGCTCGCGTCCAGCAGGTCGCTCGCCAGCAGGACCACGCCGTGCTTGGCCGCGCCCTCGGCCACTCGAGTGAGCGCGGCGGTCAGGCTGGTCCCGCGGTGCGCCGCCGTGCGCTCGGGCGGCAGCTCGTTCTGCGCCAGGGAGCCCAGCAGCGACTCGAGGTGGTCCGGCCGCGAGCGCGGTGGGTGCGTGCGCTCGGCGTCCCGGTCGATGTAGGTGAGGCCGAACGCGTCGCCCTGACGCATGAGCAGGTAGGCCGTGGCGGCCAGCAGCGTGGCGGCGTGCGCGGCCTTGCTGGGGCTCGGGCGGCCATCGGGCTGGGGGTAGTCTTCCACCGGATCGCCGAAGTACATGGACCCCGAGCGGTCGAACACCAGCGTGGCGCGGAGCTGGGCCTCGTGCTCGAAGTGCCGAATGGTGGGCCGGTCCGTGCGGGCGAAGGCTCGCCAGTCGAGGCGCCGCGGATCGTCTCCGGGGCGATACTCGCGATGCTCCACGAAGACCGCGCTGGCGCCGTGCCGCACGCTGCGGTGGTGGCCCGCCAGCAGCGCGTCGGCCGCGGCCCGCGCGCGTACCTGCAGCAAGGCCGCTCGCGCCGCCACCTCGGGCGACAAGGGCCGCCGCTCGGTGCCCACCTCGCCCGGGGTCACGGACGGACGCTCTCGAGCAGCTCCGCGACCAGGGTGTCGGGCTTCACGCCCTCGGCTTCGGCCCGGAAGCTGGTGACCAAGCGATGGCGCAGGACGGCCTTCGCGATGGCGCGCACGTCGGTGGTCTCGGCGGCGAAGCGCCCGTCGAGCGCCGCGCGCGCCTTGGCCCCGAGCACCAACGCTTGGCTGGCGCGCGGACCCGCGCCGAAGGACACGTACTCCCGCACGGCGCTGGGGGCACTGGGGGAGTCCGGGCGCGACGCGCGCACCAGGGCCACCGCGTGCCGCACCACGTGGTCGGCGGCCGGCACGCGCGGCACCAGCGCCTGGAGCGCGAGGATCTCGTCGAGGGCCAGCACGGCGCGCGGCTTGTCCAGCGCGGGCGCAGTGGTGCGCCGGACGATCTCGACCTCGTCTTCCTCGCTGGGATACGGCACGTCGATCTGCAGCAGGAAGCGGTCGAGCTGGGCCTCGGGCAGCGGGTACGTGCCCTCCTGCTCGATGGGGTTCTGCGTGGCGAAGACCGCGAACGGCGCGGGCAGCGAGTACGTATGCGCCCCGGCGGTGACGCGGCCCTCGGCCATGGCCTGCAGCAGCGCGGCCTGCGTCTTGGGCGGCGTGCGGTTGATCTCGTCGGCCAGCAGGATGTGCGTGAATACGGGGCCCTTCACGAAGCGGAAGGTGCGCTTCCCGTGGTCGCCTTCTTCGAGCACGTCGGTGCCCGTGATGTCCGAGGGCATCAGGTCCGGCGTGAACTGGATGCGGCTGGTGTCGAGCGAGAGCGCCTCGCCGAGCGTGGTGATGAGCAGCGTCTTGGCGAGGCCCGGCACGCCCACGAAGAGGCCGTGTCCGCTCGCGAAGAGCGTGACCAGCAGCAGCTCGATGGCGTCGTCCTGGCCCACGATGCGCTTCTTGACCTCGCGCACGATGCGATCCCGCGCTCGCCCGAGGGCGACGATGCGGTCGGCGTCGGACTCGCTGCGGGCGGGCTCGGACTCGGCCGCTTGGGACTCGGCTGCCTCGGACAAGGAAGGGACCAGCGCTTCGGGCTTCGGGAGGGCGGCGGGCAGGGACATGAGGGAGTGCTGGTGTCATACCGCGAAGCCCGCGGGAATTCACCTGATTCGCCGGAAAAGTTGTGGCTCAGCGCGACAGCGAAGCGCAGCGCTGGGCCTCGTCGGCGCGCTGAGGCTCGGGGCCCACGGCGGCCAGCACGCAGTGAGGCGCCGGATCGAAGGGGTTGAGCCGGATGGCCTGCACGGCGAAGGCGCTCGCCTCGGCCTCCACGCCAGCGGCCTCGAGCGCGCGCGCCAGGAGCGCCGCCGAGGGGGCGTACTCGGGATGCGTGGCCACCACGGGGCGCAGGGCGGCGACGGCCCGCTCGGCTTGCCCACTCTGAAGCGCCGCGCGCGCGAAGCGGGCTGCCACCACCGGGTCTTCGGGGGCGATCGCCAGGGCCGCGCCGTACTCGTGAGCGGCTGCGCCATGCCGCTGACGGGCGGCCAGCAGGTCTCCGAGGCGCAAGCGCCGACGGGCCTCGTCACCCAGCTCGGCGAGGTCCGCGGTGTCGTCGTCTTGGGCACCCATCGCGGCGATCAGCCGCCGCGGCACCAGGCGTGGCTGGGTGGGGCTGGGCAGCGCTCGGACGTCGGCTCGCCACCGCGATTCCAGCTGGGCGAACGGGACGCCGGCGGCCGACGCGAAGGCCTCGCGCGCGTCCTGCCCGGCGGCCATGCGGCCGATCACGTTGACGAGACCCGCGTCGCGGTATCTCGCGTGAAACCCTTGGACGAAGGTGGACACCTGCGCGAAGGCCAGCGCCGCGTCGCGCTGAGACGGCAGCAGCGCGATGGACGGGTGCAGCCGCTCGAACGGCAGCAGGGCGTCCCCGCTCGAGGCTTCGTGCAGGATCCCTTGGCTGACGGCGTCGAGCGCGAACGGCGCCGAGCCCCGGCGGTATCCGGCCTCGAGGTACTTCGCGATGCCTTCCTGCACCCAGACGGGCGCCGAGTCGCGGCTGGCCCGCGCGAGGATCAAGTGCACCAGCTCGTGGGAGATGGTGTCCGTCCACGCATAGCCATGCAGCAAGGCGCGCGGCGACGTGACCATCAGCCGGTCCCACTTGCAGAGCGCGATGGTCCCCGAGCGCTCGATGTCCTGCACCGTGAGCGACGACACCTGGGCGAGGCTGCGCGCGTCCGGGTAGATCTCGAGGCGGATGGGCCCTGGGACCCGATGCCCCAGCACGGCGCTGATGTAGCGGTCCGCCGCGGCCAGCGCGTCGAGCGCATAGGGCACCAGCAGCGCATCGGGGCCGGGCGCGTGCCAAACTTGATAGCGGCCGTCCACCGAGCGCGCGCGCACGAACGGCGCCAGCAGGTCGCGAGTGGACCGCACCGTGCTGACCAGCCCGCCCACCTCGCCGACGCTGCCCGACGCTTCGAGGTGGGTGACCGCCGCGCCGTAGTCGCCTTGGTGGAATGCCACCACGCCCATCAGCGCGAGCACGCGCGGGTCGCTGGGGCGCTCTCGAAACGCCTCGCGAGCGATGGCGGCGGCGTCCTCCACCCGCAGCTCGGCGATGGCCTGCTCACCGGCCTGCACACCGCTTGCCGGGCGGGCGGGACGGTCGGGCTGGGCCTCGCTGGACGGCGCTGGGGACACGACCGCGAGCGCGACCCAGGCCAGGAGCAGCACGCGCAGCGCAGCGCGTCGGGTGCGCGAGCCGGTCATCGCAGCAGCCTCTCGTAGTAGCGCCGCGCGGCGTCCTCGTAGCCGCCCGGAGCGCGCCTATCCATCGCGTCCAGCACGCGTCGGCGGAACTGCTGCGGGCCCTCGTGATCGGCGGCCGTGGGGATGGCCACGCGCTGCCCGGAGGACGCGTTGCCTCCGTATCCGCCGCCACCACCACCGCCCCCTTCGCCGCCGCCCCCGCGGCTCTGCTCTTCGAGCTCCTCGCGCAGCTCGCGCAGGGCTTCCGCCGCCTCGGTCTGCCGCGCCCCGGCACCGAGGGCGTCCATGCGCCGCAGCGAGCGCCGCGCCTCCTGCATCTGCTGCCCGACGGTGTCGAGGGTGGCCGCCGCCTCTTCGCTCAGGGCCTCGCCCCCCGGACCCTCGCGGAAGAGCCCTGCCAGCCGTTCCGTCGCGCCCTCGGCCCCTTGCTGGCGCGCTCCGTCGTCGCGCAGCTGGGCCGACTCCTCCGCGTTCAAGTGGTCGCGCAGGTCCGGGATGGCGCGGTCCAGCTGGCCCTCGAGCCCCGCGATGCGCCGCGCCGCCCCGGCCACCCGCTCGGCGGCGTCGGCCGTGCGCCCGTTGGCCCCCGCGAACATCAGGGCGGACAGCTCGAGGTCGCGGGCCAGCTCCTGAGCGTCGACGCGCGCCTCGGCCACCATGCGGCGAGCCTCGCCCAGGTCGCCGTTTCCGAGCGCGTCGTTTGCGTCGACCAGGCGCTGGCGCGCGCGGGACAGCGTCTCTCGGTCACGCCCGCCGATGCCGCCTTGGGGCACAGCACCCAACGCCTGCTCGGCCGCACGCAGCTCGGCCACGGCGCGACGCATGTCGGGGTCGCCGTCGGTGCGCAGGGCCTCGAGCGCACGCCCGGCCGCCGTCCTGCGGGTGCGGTCCGTGCGCTCGGCCAGCAGCCGCTGCTCCGTCTCGATGCCCTCGAGGGCGTCCAGCGCCTCGGCCATCGCTCGGTCGCGCGCGCCGAAGCGCTCCTCGGAGTAGTCCTCCTCGGCCTGGCCCAGCGACGCCACCAGCTGGTCGATCTGCCGTTCCAGCGCGAGCAGGTGCTGGTCGGCCGCGTCGAGGTCGTCGGCGCCGAGCGCGCGCTCGAGGTCGCCGAGCGCGTCTGTGGCCTCTTGCTGCGTCATGGCGTCGCGGTTGGCGAACTCGGCCGGCACCGACGTGGGGTCCATCTCGGCGATGCGCTGCGCCAGCTGCGCCAGGCGGTCGCGTGCTCGCCCCATGGCGCCGGCGATGGCCCGCCGGGCTTCGTCGGTGTCGGCGCGGCGCAGCTCGGCCACCAGCGACGCCAGCTCTCGTCGCAGCGCCAGCAGCTCGCGCGCGAGCTCCGCCGCGTCGCCCAGCCGTGCTTGCACGCGCAGGTCGTCGAGCGCCAGCACCAGCGTCTCTAGCCCCTCCACCTGGGCGGCGTCCGCGCGCTGTCGCTGGCCGCCCGTGTCGGCCTGGCGGTAGGCGCGGGCCTCCTGCTGCATGCCGCGCTCGAGCCGCGCCGCGTGCGGGGTGTAGGCGCTGGCCGTCGCCGCCTCCGCCAGGATGTACGCGCGCATGGC
>CAZEAA010000206.1:0-1798 GCA_964510015.1 uncultured Sandaracinaceae bacterium | reverse complement strand
CCAGCTGCACGAGGTGCTCGTGCCGGGCGAGGTCCGTGGCGTCGCTCCGATCGGGGCGGAGCAGCGGCAGCTCGAGGCGCTCGGCCAGCGTGTCGAGGGCCGTGGTGAACAGGGCGTCGAGCCCCGCCAGCAGCTCCTGCCGACGCGTCCCCAGCGAAGCCACGCGCAGCGAGAGCGGAGCCGAGCGCGAGACGTGCGGCCCCGTCAGCACGTCGCCGTCGTGGGCCTCGAGGGTCAGGGTCAGGCTGTCACCCGGCTGGGCCCCCAGATCGAGCGGCAGGATCTCGGCGCTCCCCTGAACGTGTGCGAGCGCCTGGCCCGCCGCGGCACGCGACAGCACACGGCGCTCCTCGCTGCCGTCTGGCCGGGCGATCAGCAGGGCGAGCTCCACCACGCCCACGTCGTCGGTGGCCGCGTAGCCGATGCGCGTGATCGCGTCGAGCGGGATGTCCTCCCCGCCCTCGGGGCCGGCCAAGCTGGCCACCGGCTCCGCGTCGGGCAGCACCCGCAGCGTCCGGGTGCGCCGGTCGTTGGCCCACTCGTCTCCTTCGGCGGGCAGCACGGCGATCTCCACGGGCCCCGACGCGCTGGCCACGAACTCCGTCGCGAACCAGAAGCCCTCGCTGGGCGCGTCGGTCGCGGGGGTGAGGCGGGCCTCGCCCGTGGGCAAGCGCAGGGCTGCCCGCGCCGGCTCGCTGCGAAGACGCGCCCAGTAGCGTACCGTGGTCCCGTGCGGAACCTCGAGCGCTTCGGCGCCAGGGTGCGTCTCGGCCGTCCGCGCCCGATAGGCTGGAAAGCGAAGCTCCACGCGCGTCTCGGCCACCAGGTCCGCGCGACGCGCCCCCGGCTCGTGCTGGTCGAAGGCGTGCACCAGCGCGTAGGCCCCGGCACGCCCGCGCCCTGTGCGAAGCACGATCATGGACATCGCCATCGCCAACAACACCGCCATCACGAGACGCGGAGGCAACGCCGTGGCCGCTGGCGCCACCGCTTGCACCGGCAACGCCCGCAGCTCTCGCTCCACCCCCCGGCGATGCGCCCGCACCAGCTCCAAGCTCGCCCCCGCGGGCGCCACGCTCAGCTCCAACACGCTGCGCGCCCGCGACCCGAGCTCCGGCGACAGCCGCTCCAGCAGCCCCGTCGCCCCCGCCCCGCGCAGCGCCCGCAGCCGCCCCAGCTGCCGCGCGGCCAACCCGACCCCCAACGCCAAGCTCGCCACCACCGCCCCGATGGCCAGCGCCCGAGCCGGCAGAGGCCCGAGCCCCAACGCCGCCACCGCCAACACCTCGGCCCCAGCCGCCCCCCCCACGACGACCCGCCCCCCCCCCCCGAACACCCCCCCCCGCCGCCCCACCCACGACGACCGCCCGCACCCCCACGAAGAACCCCGCCCGCCGCCGCACGCGCCGCAGATACCCTTCGAGGTCACCAGGAGCCGTAGTCACGGCGGCACCATAGCGCGTACCCGCACCGCAATCCCGCGGACTTACCAGCACCCTTCCGTAGCGGAGCGAGAACCGCGCCCACCGACCAAGTCGGACCCCATCGCACCCCAGTCGGAGCCAGTCGAGCACCCCAGGAAGCAGATCCCTGGCAACGCGCGTGGCTCCGGGTTGCGCCGTGGCAATGCCTCGCAGGGCCGGGGCGGGGCGGGGGTCAGCAAGGGCGTCGGGGGGCCCGGAAATCAAGGGCGCAGCGCGCCGATTTCCAGGGGGTACCGCCAGGACGCGCCAGCGCGTCCGTGCCCGCCGCGACCCCCGCCCCGCCCCGGCCCTATCGATCCCGCAAACCACGTCGC
>CAZEAA010000205.1:0-10448 GCA_964510015.1 uncultured Sandaracinaceae bacterium | reverse complement strand
GCTGCAGCTCGCCGGTGAGATCGTGGCGCGCTTCCACTCGGCGTCCGTGGCGCGCGAGTGCGAGGTCCGCTGGCAGGCGCAGTTCTCCCAGGGCGAAGTGCCGGAGGACATGCCGGAGTTCACGCTCATCGGCGAGGACGGGGGCCTGTGGCTGCCGCGGGTGATGACGCTCGCCAACCTGAGCCCGAGCACCAGCGACGGTCGCCGCCGCATCGAGCAGGGCGCGGTCACGGTGGACGGCCACAAGGTCTCGGACCTGAAGGCGAGCCTGAAGAGCGGCGAGACCTACGTGATCAAGGCCGGCAAGCGCGCGTGGGCGCGCGTCCGCATCGACTGACGGGCGGCCCCTCCCGCGTCGTTAAACTCGCGTGAGCTTCACGATGGCGCGCGGGTCGGGGCGGTCTTCCGGCAAGGACGTGACCAGGAAGTCGGCGGGGCAGGCGCCGGCGTCCACGAGGGCACGCAGGGGAAGCAGGTGCAGCCGCTCGGTGCGCCCGTAGGCGTCGCGCACGTCGAGCCGGTCGAGGCCCTCTTCCGCGATGGTGAGCAGTTCGTCGGCCCACTCGCCCACGGCCCGCCCGCCAAGCACCGCGCGCAGACCGCGGCGCGTGATGTCCACCCGGTGGGCGAGCACGTCTTCGTACTCCAGCTGCGAGGCCAGGGCCTCGGCGCGATCGAGCGCGACCGGGTCGTAGAGGACGCCGCGCGCCAAGGCGGGGAGGGCGCACACCAGATCGCGCCGCTGGTTGTCGGCGCCGCGCCACTCGAGGGTGCGCTTGAGCCGCACCTCCGGGAAGAGCGTGTTCAGGTGCGTCTCCCAGTCGAGGCGCGTGGCGCGTGCGCCCTGGTAGCCGTCGGCCAGGAACTCTTCGAAGCGCTGCCCCGTGTTGTGGACCACCTGTCCGTCGCGAACGATGAGGAACATGGGGGCCCGGAGCGCCCAGCTCACGTAATCGCGATATTTCGCCCCGGACATCCACGCGAAGGGCAAGAGGCCCGTGCGCTCCGGGTCCATGTGCAGCCAGACATCGGGGCGCTCGCCCAGGCGACCGCGGTGCTGGCCCTCGTACCACGGGCTGTTCATGAACATGGCCGTCACGATGGGCTGGATGCGCAGCGACACGCGCAGCTTGCGCATGGCGTCGGCCTCCGACTCGAAGTCCATGTTCGCCTGCACCGTACAGGTGCGCTTCATCATGTCGAGCCCGCGCGCGCCACGGGTGGGCAGGTACTCGGCCATCACCGGGTAGCGCAGCTTGGGCACCATGGGCAGCTCGGGAAGCGTGGCCAGCGGGTTGAAGCCGATGCCGAGCCACGTGAGCCCCAGCGGCTGCGAGACGGCCTCGAGCTCCGCGATGTGGGCGTCCATCTCGGCGCGCGTGGCGTGGATGTCACGGAGCGGCGCCCCCGACAGCTCGAGCTGACCGGCCGGCTCGAGCGTGATCGAGGCGTCGCCCCGGACCAGCGCGATGGCCGGAGCGCTCGGAACTTCGCGCTTGGGCGTCCAGCCGAACTGGGCGGAAAGGGCCTCCAGCACGCTGAGCACGCCCTTGGGGCCATCGAACGAGACCGGCTGCAGGTCGGCATCCACCCCGAATTTCTCGGCCTCGGTCCCGATGCGAAACTCGGAACGTGGACTTTCCGCTTCGTGGAAGGGGCGCAGCAGGTCGTCGAGGCCAGCGATGAGCGCGGCGTGGGGGTCGTTGGGTTCCAAAGGGGGTCCTCGTTGCGGCTCGGTCGCCGGCAGGCGTGGGACGTTACCAGGGTGAGCCGCCGCGCGGGATTCGTTCACCAAAGTATTGTCCAATTGGTTATGCTTCCGGGATGGATCGGTGGATTGCTTCTCGCGTGGGAACAAAGGTCTTCACGCTCGTTGGGCTGATGGGGCTCGCTACCTCGGCGTCGTGCTCGGTGTACGACGCATCGCTCCTTCCGAGCGAGGACGGAGAGGGCTGCGTGGGGGAGGTCCCGCCGGAGCGCGTGACAGCGGCCGACGAACCCGGCGATGAGACCTACGTGGTGGTGTTGCGCGACATCTTCATCGACCAGCGCGGTGAGGGTGGCGAGCCCAGCGACGCGCCGTGGCGCACGATCGGCTTCAACCTGGATGGGCTCTGCACCACGGCCGAGGACCCCCGCAGCGAGTGCTCGCCCATGGAGGGCCTGGCGGTCGAGGTCGACGGCGTGAACGGCATCGACAACACCTTCGGCAACAGCTTCTTTCCCGTGCTGAATCTTGGGGTGAGAGGCATCGACGTCGATCTGATCGCCACGCAGGAGCAGGGCATCGGCGCGGTCCTCCTCCTGATCGACGACTGGAACGGCGAGCGGAACGACTCGCGCGTCACCGTCACGGTCACCCAGACGGTCTTCGGCACCACCGCGGCGGCGGCCCCCGAGGTCGTCATCAACGGGAGCGAAGCCTTCTTGGCCGATGGCACCACGCCGGCGCCGCTGCCCGCGTGGGATGGGACCGACTTCTTCTGGGGCCGCTCCGACACGTTCGTGGCGAACAACCCGGACCTGCCCAACGTGCGCGTGACGACGGCCTACGTGACGGACGGAGTGCTGGTTGCGCGCCTGCCGGACCGCACCCCCATCAAGCTGGTCGGGACCGACATCGGCGTGCAGGTGACGCTCACGGACCTCTTGGCCACGGGGAACGTCTACGACATGTTCCACGGGTCGCCGGAGACGCCGCCGAAGGTCGTGGTGGCCGGTCGCTGGGGCTTCAACGACATGGTGGCGCAGTCGGGCAACGTGGGCATCTGTCAGGGCACGCCCCTGTTCACCACGCTCACGAACCTGCTGAACCGAATGATCGACGTGCTGCAGGACCCGCCGGAGACGCCGGATCCCTCGCTGCCGTGCGACGCGTTGAGCGTGGCCGTGACCTTCGACGCCTACGTGGGCAATTTCGGGGGTGTCGCGCAGGGGCAGGACTTCCCGACGCCGTGCCCGCCCGCCGAATGAGCTGACAAGGGGGCTCCCGGGTGGTATCTCGCGAGGTCGTCCCCTCCCGAAAGTCCAGAAACGTGACCCAGCGACCCCTAGAGGCTTATATCGGTGAAGGTCTGACGCTCAAGGGCAGCGTCAGCGGAGAAACCGACATGGACATCGATGGGCGAGTCGAAGGCAGCATCCACCTGCGCGGACACGTGCGGGTGACGGAGCGAGGGCAGCTCACCGGACCGATGACGGTCACCTCGCTGACGGCGCTCGGGCGCGTGGTGGGGGACGTATGGGCCACGGACTCGGTGCACGTGGGCGAGACGGGCCGTGTGGTCGGTGACGTGCGGGCCGCGCGCGTCTCGCTGGACGATGGTGGGCTGCTGGACGGCACCATCGACATGGACGTCGAGCTGCCCGCCGGGCTCCTGGAGGCGCCATGACTCGGCCGTCGCTGATCCCCGGGAGCGTCGTCGTCGAGGGCGAGCTGACCGGCCGCGGTGACCTCGTGATCCTCGGCCGCGTGCTGGGCGACATCACCATCGACGGCTTGCTCATCGTGGAAGAGGGCGGGGCCGTGCGTGGCCAGGTGCGCGCCGGCAGCGTGGTCATCCGCGGCGCGCTGGCGGGCGACGCCATCGGTCAAGAGAGCGTGCGCGTGGAAGCCACGGCCCAGGTGGTCGGCGACCTGCGGGCGCCACGCGTGAAGGTCGCGGACGGCGCCCAGCTGAAGGGTCGCGTGCAGATCGGCGTGGAAGCGGGGCTCTCTCCGCTGAAGCCTGCGGTGGCGGGCCCTCGCGTGCGCGCCCGCCCGGGTGCCCTGGCCGAGCTCGCGGCGGTGGCGCCGGTGGTGGTGCCCGCGCCCCGCGTGGCTCCGGCGGCGCAGGTCACTCCGGCGGCGCAGATGGCTCCCGCCGTGCAGGTGGCTCCGGCGGCGCAGTTGGCTCCCGCAGCGCGGGTGGCTCGAGTGGCGCCCGAGGCTCCCGTGGCCCCGTCGCGCGCACCGGTAGCGGCTGCTCCGTCTTCTCCCGCCCCCGCGTCGTTCACGCGGCCGCCGTTGACCATGCCCCGCCTCACGCGGGTCGCCGCCGAGCGGCGCTAGGACCCTCAGGACTCATGACCGACCGACTCCTCGAGATGCTGCGCGACATCAGCTTTCGCCGCGGCACGTTCACGCTCACCTCGGGCAAGACCAGCGACTTCTTCATCGACTGCAAGCCCACCGTGCTGCGCGCCGAGGGCCACGTGCTCGTGGGAGCGGCCATGATGGACGCCGCCTTGCGCCTCGCGGGCAGCATCGACGCCGTGGCAGGCGTGGAGCTCGGTGGCTGCTCGCTGGCGAGCGCGGTGGCCTGCCACTCGTTCGCCCAGGGCAAGCCGCTCGACGCCGTGTACGTGCGCAAGGCACAGAAGGGACACGGCACGCAGCGCCTGCTCGAGGGCGCCGCGCACCTCGCCCCGGGCGCGCGCCTGGTGGTGCTGGAAGACACGGTCACCACTGGCGGCTCCACCCTCCGCGCGGTGGCGCAGATCCGCGAAGCCGGGTTCACCGTCGCGGGCGTGGTCTCGGTGGTGGATCGCCTCGAGGGTGGCATCGCGGCCATGGCCGAAGCCGGGGTCCCCTACGTCTCGTTGTACACTCGGACCGACTTCATGACCGAGGAGCAGCCCGCATGATCGCCCGTGCCGCCCGGCAGTGCTCGAAGCGCCTCGCGCTAGGCGCGCTCCTGCTGTGCGTCGCCGGTGCGTCGGCGGGCTGTGCCAAACCGCCGGTGGTCTCGCTCACCACCGGGCCGCGGGACTACACCCCGGCCGACTACGAAGACGTCTACGAGCGCTGGACCCGCGAGGAGGAGGACTTCGCGTGGGGCCGGATGACCGACGTGCTGCGCGTGACCGCCACCTTCGAGTCGTGGGAGTTCCGCTGGGCGTACGTGGTGCGCTACGCCGAGGACCACAGCCTGGTGCCGGACGCGCGGGACGAGATGCTGCGCGCCACGCTCGACGACGCCGCGTCCAACCATCGCTTCTTCGTGACGCTGGCCGGCGATCAGTTCCGCGAGTCCAACCTGGCCGGGCGAGGCAGCGCGTGGCGCGTCTTGCTGATCTCGCCGGACGGCTCGCAGAGCGAGCCCATCGATCTCGAGCGCATCCGCCGCCCGACCGCAGCGCAGCAGGTGTACTTCCCGTCGGTGACCACGTACCGCGAGGTCTTCCGCCTGGTGTTTCCGGCCACGCGCGAGGACGGCTCGGCCGCCATTCCGGTCGGAGCGGACCACGTCATCCTCCGCTTCACGGGGGCGCGAGGGCGGGTCGACCTGCGCTGGGATCTCCAGCCCTGAGCCGCGGGCGGCTGGCGCCTCGCGTCGGTCCAGAAATCCCCTCGAAATCCTGCGGCAAATCTCGTTGACGCCTGCGCCGTCGCGCATGTATAGTCGGCGCGAACAATCTAAGTTCCTGAATTCTAAGGAGCTTTTGTCATGCCCCCCACGCACCCGTGGGGCTGGAGGTCCGCATCATGCTGCGCGCGATTCCTACCCGTTTCCTGGTTCTGATGATGATGGCGGCGCTCGCTGCGCCCCTCGTCGGCTGTCACGCCGATGCGAACGACCCCGAGGGTCAAGCCGAGGAGCTGGCTGACCCGGTGCGTCGTCAGAACGCCATCCACAACCTCCACGAGATCTACGCGAAGGCGCTGGCCGACGCTCAGGGCAACCGCACGGCGCCCGAGGTCGTGGCCGTGGCCGACGTCATCGTCCCCGCGCTGAACGACACCTACCTCAACTTCACCGAGGACCGCAGCAACGGTCAGGCCATCCTGGACCTCCTCAAGGAAATCCAAGACGCGCGCGCGCTGCCGGCCCTCAAGAAGGCCCTCCAGTGGCGTACCGGTGTGACCGAGCTCCACGCGGTGCGCGCGGCGCAGGCCTTGGGCTCCATGACGATCCCCGACGGCGAGAAGGCCGGCGTGGCCACCGCGCTCGGCGCCGCCTTCGACCTGATCACTGGCGTGCGCGAGGTGGACAACCAGATGCGCATCGAGTTCGTGCGTGCCCTCGGCACGCTGCGCCACACGTCGGCCACGCCGGTGCTGGTGCGCGTCATGCAGAACCAGTCCGAGAACCAGCACTTCCTCATCAACCGCTTGGCGGCTCAGAAGCTGGGCGAGATCGGTGACCCCGAGGCGGTCGAGCCGATGATCGGCGCGCTCTTCCAGTTCGCCCCCAACAACCCCGGCATGCGCATGAACGACGTGGCCGCCGAGGCCCTCGTGCGTATCGGCCGCCCCTCGCTGCGCCCCATGCTCCAGGTGCTCGCGGGCACCCACGCAGCCGCCAACACCGCGGCCGACGCGCTCATCGCGGCGATCCGTACGCGTCAGCCCGGCATCACCATCAACCGCGCGCAGGTCGTGGGCCCGGAGGCCACGACCACGCTCGGCATGCTCGGCTTCGCCGACGCCTTCGACCCGCTCCTTGCCGAGACCCGCGCCGAGGAAGTGGACCGCAAGCTCAACGGCTGCATCGCGCTCACGCGCCTCTCGCTGAGTCAGGCGCAGCACGACCAGGTGCGCACGGTGATCACCGCGCTCTATGGCACCTTCACGGCGAGCGACGTGGCGATGAAGGCCCAGCTGCTGGCCACCATGGCCAACACCTTCGACCCGGGCTACATCCCGCTCTTCCTCACGGCCGCCCGCGACGCCGAGTCGCACCCGGCGCTGCGTGAGACCGCCATCGCGAGCCTCGCCAAGCTGGCCAACCGCGCCCAGGCCACCGAGCTGCGCGCCATCATCGCCGCCGACGCCGACAACGCGCCGCGCTACAACGAGTACGTGGGCGCCTACCTGACGCTCGCCGAAGAGTGCGACACCAACGTGGGCTGCTACGTGGGCAAGCTCGCGGACAGCAACGCCAAGGTGGCCGAGAAGGCCGCGTACATGATCGGCTTGCTGGCGCCGGACAACCAGGCCGAGGCCATGACGGGCCTCGCGGCCCAGCTCGGTCACAGCACGTTCGAGGTGCGCTTCGCGGCGCTCCTGGCGCTCGACCACATCGCGGTCGCCGGCAACCAGGCGGGCATCGACAAGATCGAAGAGCTCCGTGAACAGGAGGACGGTCGCGCCATCTGGATGCAGTTCAAGGCCATCGCGCTCCCCATCCAGGCTCGCCTGCGCGCCCGTCTGCCGAGCTGACGGCACGGCATGGTGCGCCTCGAGGTCATCTCCGGCGAAGATGCCGGCCTGGTCGTAGAGCGTGACGTCGACGTCCTGCGCATCGGTCGCGCGGCCGACTCGCACGTCCCGCTCTCGGCGCACCACGTCTCCGGTACCCACGCCTCCGTGGTCTTCTGCGCAGAGGGCCACGTGGTGCGCGACCACCACAGCACCAACGGCACCAGCCTGCGGCGCGGCAACGAGGTCTTCGCTCTCGATGGCCAGCCGGGCCGCGAGATGCTGCTGCGCAGCGGCGACGTCATCCTGCTGGGCGAGCGCGAGCACCCGGTGGAGGTGCGCGTGCTGCTCACGGAAGACCAAGACGCCACCGAGTTCGTGCAGACCCGCGAGGTGGCCGACGTGGGTCCCGTGGAGGAGCGCGCTGCGCTCGACCGCGACGTCCTGCGGGCCCTCTACCAAGCGCAGAAGCGCATCAGCGGGGCCCTCGACCTCGAGAGCGTGATCGACGCGGTGGCCGAGTCGGTGTTCCAGTTCGTCTCGCGCGCCACGCACATGACCATCGCCCTCGCCGAAGAGGAAGACGTGGTGGCTGGCCGCACGAAGGCCCCGCAGTACGTGGCCGTCGGCAGCCGTGTTCGCGGCGGGACGTCGCTCACGCCCATCCCCGTCACGCGCAGCGTCTTCAAGAAGGTGGTCAAGGAGCGCGCCGCGGTGCTGGCCGCCGACGCCAAGACCGACGTGGGTGCGTCCGCCTCGCTGATGGCGGCGCAGATCCTGTCCACCATCGGCGTGCCGCTCTGGCAGGGTGAGGACATCGTGGGCGTGCTGCAGGTGGACAACCGCGACGCCAGCGGGATCTTCAAGGAGAAGGACCTCGACCTGCTCATGCTCATCGCGCAGAGCGCGGGGCATGGGGTGGTGCGGGCGCGCATGCTGGCCAAGCTGCGCCGCGCGGAAGAGCGCTCGCGCACCGAGAACACGTACCTGAAGTCGCGCGAGAAGACGCGCCGCTTCGAAGGCATGATCGGCGAGAGCGCGGCCATCCAGCGGCTCACGGGTCAGCTGCGCAAGGTGGTGGACACGCGCGTGACCGTGCTCATCGAGGGCGAGACCGGCACCGGCAAGGAGCTGGTGGCGCGCGCCGTGCATTACTGGTCCAACCGCTCCGACCGACTGTTCGTGGCGCAGAACTGCGCGGCCATGCCCGAGAACCTCCTGGAGAGCGAGCTCTTCGGGCACAAGAAGGGCGCGTTCACCGGGGCCACCGAAGACAAGAAGGGCCTCTTCGAGCTGGCCGACCTGGGCACGCTGTTCCTCGACGAAGTGGGCGAGATGCCGCTGTCGCTGCAGGCCAAGCTGCTGCGCGTGCTGCAAGAGGGTGAAGTGCGCCCCGTGGGCAGCAACACCACCCGCAAGGTGGACGTGCGCATCGTGGCCGCCACCAACCGCACGCTCGAGAACGAGGTGCGCGAGGGCCGCTTCCGCGAAGACCTCTACTACCGCTTGCAGGTGTTCCCGCTCCGGCTGCCGCCGCTGCGTGAGCGCGGGGACGACGTGCTGCTGCTCGCCGCGCACTTCCTCGAGCGCTACGCGCGCGAGTTCGGCCGCTCGTCGGCCACGTTCTCGCAAGAGGCGGCCGAGCTGCTGCGGGCCTACAACTGGCCCGGCAACGTGCGCGAGCTCGAGAACGAAGTGCAGCGCCTGGTCATCCAGATGGACGAGGGCGAGAGCATCGTGGCGCCGCGACACCTGAGCTCGCGCATCGGCAAGGTGGAGGGCGCCACGCTGCGCGTCCTGCCCGCCGGCGGCGAGCTCAAAGACATGATGGACGAGGTGGAGCGCGCCATCCTGCGCGCCTCGCTGGACGAGCACGACAACAACAAGAGCGCCACGGCCAAGACGCTGGGGATCACCCGCGAGGGCCTGCACAAGAAGCTCAAGAAGTTCGGGATGGGCTGACGTGGAAGTCCCACAAGACGAGACGTTCCGTGAGGAGCGCGAGCGCTTCGCCCTGCGCTGGAACTGCGAAGACTGCGCCCTGTTCGACGCGCAGGAGCGCTGCGTGCACGGCTTCCCGACGCATCGGCATCGCCGCTCGCGCTACGAAGACCCGACCGCGCCCATCCTGATCTGCAAAGAGTTCGACCTCGGCTGACGAGGGGCGGCGCCAAGTCGCTCGACCGCGGCTTCAGCGCACCAGGAAGCGCCCCAGCGCCTTGATCATGGGGGCCACGTCGGCGGCGGCCGCCATTTCCCGCGCGCTGTGCATGGAGAGCATGGGGTTGCCCACGTCGATGGCGGGGATGCCCAGCTGCGCGGCGGTGATGGGCCCGATGGTGCTGCCGCAGCCGAGGTCCGAGCGGGTCACGAACTGCTGCACCGGGGTACCCACCTCGCGGCAGAACGCGGTGAAGCGCGCGGCGCTCTCGGCGTCCGTGCTGTAGCTCTGGTTGACGTTGGTCTTGATGACCACGCCGCCGCCCAACTCGGGACGGTGAGCCGGCTCGTGCCGGTCGAGGTAGTTCGGGTGCGCAGCGTGAGCCATGTCGGCGGACACCAGGAACGAGCGACGGAGCGCCCGCGCCGTGTCGTCGCGCGAGCCGTTCTTGCCCGAGAGCGCGCTGGTGATGCGGTCGAGCAGCGTGCCGAGGAAGTTCCCGGCGGCGCCTTGCGCGCTGCGGCTGCCCACCTCTTCGTGGTCGAAGAGGATCACGCCCCGCGTGGGCGCGGCCTTGTCTGCGGCGCCGCGCACCAAGGCCGTGATGGCGGCGTGGCACGAGGCCAAGTTGTCGAGGCGCCCGGCATGCAGGAACTCGCGGGACGCGCCCGAGCGCGTGGCCGGCGTGACCTCGTAGCAGCCGAGATCCCAGCTGACGATCTGGTCCGCGTCGATGCTCATGCGTGCGCTGAACTCCTTCGCCAGAGCCTCGCGCAGGGACGTGGCGGTGCTGGTCAGCGCCCACAGCGGCGGCAGGTGTTTCTGCGCGTTGAGCACCAAGCCGTCCGTGTTCACGCCGCGGTTGAGGTGGATGGCCAGCGACGGGATGCGCAGCAGCGGGCGCGCGAAGTCCACCAGGTGAAGGGCCAGGCCGTCTTCGGTCTGCACCGCCACGCGCCCGGCCAGCGAGAGGTCCCGGTCCAGCCACGTGTGGTAGAGGACGCCGCCATAGGGCTCCACGGCCAGCTGCCGGCAGCCGCCCGCGTGCGAGTCGGGAGACGGCTTGACGCGCAGGTTGGGCGAGTCCGTGTGCGCGCCGATCAGCGAGAAGCCGGCGTCCACGGGCTGGGCCGTCCCGGTGTGGAAGGCGGCCAGCGTGGTGCC
>CAZEAA010000204.1:0-10491 GCA_964510015.1 uncultured Sandaracinaceae bacterium | reverse complement strand
GCCGAACACGTACTTCAGCGTGTACTCGAGGTTGCGCAGCGTCTTGTCGGTGAACGGGTACCAGTGGTCCTCCTTGTCGAGGCCCCAGCGGTCGATGACGATGGGCAGCTCGTGGCTGTAGCTGCGCAGCGCCCCGAGACCGTTGACGGAGCCGAGGCCGCTCTTCTTGAGGCCGCCAAACGGAGCCTCCGGCACACCGTAGGCCAGCGTCGCGTCGTTGATGCACACCGAGCCCGCCTCGATCTGCTTGGCGATGCGGATGCCCTTCTCGATGTCCTTGGTCCACACGCTGGCGCTCAGGCCGTACTCGCTGTCGTTGGCCAGGCGGATGGCCTCGGCCTCGCTGCTCACGCGCATGATCGCCACGATGGGACCGAAGGTCTCCTCGCGCATGATCTCCATCTCGTGCGTGACGTTGGTCAGCAGCGTGGGCTTGTAGAACACGCCCAGCGCGCGATCGATCTCGCCGCCCACGTCGATGGTGGCGCCGCGCTTGCGGGCGTCCTCCACGTGGTGCTTGATGATGTCGAGCTGCTTGTCCCAGAAGATGGCGCCGAGATCCACGTCGTCGCCAGGGCCATAGCGCAGCGCCTTCACCTGCTCGCGCACCAGGCGCTCGAACTCGTCCGCGATCTCGTTCATCACGTAGACGCGCTCGACGCCCATGCACACCTGTCCGGTGTTGAGCATGGAGTTGAAGACCGCGCCGCGCGCCGCGCGCTCCACGTTGGCGTCCGCGCACACGATCATCGCGTCCTTGCCGCCCAGCTCGAGCGTGCAGGGCACCAGCTGCTCGGCGCACGCGACGCCTATCTTGGTCCCGGTGCGCACGCTGCCCGTGAAGGAGATCTTGTCGATGCCGCCGCGCACCAGCGCCGCGCCCGTCTCGCCGTCGCCGTAGAGCACCTGCACCACGTCCTTCGGGACGCCGGCTTCATGGAAGCAGCGCACGGCCCACGCGCTCGACTCGGGCGTCACCTCGGAGGGCTTCAGCAGCACGGCGTTGCCCGCGAGCAGCGCCTGCGCCGTGGGGTTGGTGGCCAGGCTGAAGGGCCCGTTCCACGGCGTGATCACGCCCACCACGCCGAGCGGGCGATACGCGATCTCGAGGCGCTTCAGCGGGCGCAGGTAGCCGTGGATCTTGCGCTTGTGGTCCGCGAGATCCTTCGGCGCCCGCGCGCTCCAGTAGTTGACGAAGTCACAGGCCGGCAGGATCTCCATCACGATGCACTCGATGCGCGTCTTGCCGGTCTCGGCGCGCAGCGTGGCGATGATGTCCTCCTGGTGCGCGAGGATGGCGTCCACGGCGCGGTTCACGATGGCGGCGCGGTCCTCCACGGTGCGCGCGGCCCAGGCCTTCTGCGCGACGCGTGCGCGACGGATGGCGTCGGCCACGTCGTCGGCGGTCGCCACCGTGATCTCGCCGATGGGGGTCTCCCCGAGGGGGCTGCGCAGTCCGAGACGGCGGCGTCCGTCCGATCCGGGGGCAAGCGCTTCAACGATGGCCATGTTCGCTCCTGCGCCGCACGTCGCGGCGATGTGTACTTCGTACACCTTTTAGCCGATTGGCCACTGAGTGCAATGCCTTCCACACTCGGACGCCACTCCCTGAATGGGGGTATGGTCGCCGGGGACCCACGCTGGTACGTTGGTGGTCGGGGGTAGCTCATGGAAATCAAAGACGACACGATTACGACCGGCGTGCACGCCCGGACACCGAGGTTGCTGCTCGTCGACGACGAGCCGATGCTTCAGTTCACGCTGCGGCTGATGTTGGAAGAGTTCTTCGAGGTGGTGGTGGCCGACTCGGGGGATCAAGCGCGGCTCCAGATCGAAGCCACGCCGCGCTTCGATGTGGTGCTGTCGGACCTGCAGATGCCGGGGGGCTCTGGCCAGGACCTGTACATCTGGGCCGTGCAGGCCCACCCGGAGCTCGCGGGCCGCTTCGTCTTCATGACGGGCGGGGCGTGCTCCGACTCCGCTCGCGCCTTCCTGGCGCGCCGCGACGTCATCAGCGTGGAGAAGCCGTTCGAGTTCGACTCGCTCATGGCGGTCATCACGGAGGCCACGCGCGGCAGCAGCGGGCTGGCCGCGTCCGCGTAGCGCGCTGGCCCGGGCACGCCACAAGGCGTCTGCGCGGCACTCGACCAAAAGTGATATCAACGCGCTGATGCGCTCTCCCACCGCTTCCGTCGTCGGATGCGCGCGCGGGCCGTGCTCGGTGCGCTGGGCGCTGCTCGCCTGCGCGTGGCTTCTGGCGCTCGGGTGCGAGCCCGCGGTGGAGGCGCCCGACCCGTGGCCCATCGCCGAGGCGGCCTTCACGCGCAACGAGCCGCGCGCGTTCGAGCTGTGGGCCGAGCTGCCCACCGAGCACCCCGAGAGCGCGAGCGTGCGGCGCCGGCTGGCCACGGCGGACACGCACTATCAGGAGGGCATCCGGCGGCTGGCGGCCGAAGACGACGAGGGGGCGTACCGCGAGATCCGCCGAGGCCTCGACCACGGGCCCATGGACCCCGGCTACTACCCGATCATCGCGCGGCTCTACGTGGCGCGGGGCAACGACGCCGAGGCGGCGCGCCTGTTCGAGCGCTACCTCTTGGCTCGCCCGCAGTCCACGGACGCGGCCGAGGTGCGCGACGAGCTGCGCTCGCTGTCGCCCGGCGCCAGCATCCTGACGGACACGCCGCCCGAGCCCGTGCCGGTCGCGCCGCCCAGCGACGCCGCGCGGGTTCCGCTGGTGGCGTGGGTGTCGCTCGGTGTGGTCTCGGGCTTGCTGCTGGCGTTCAGTGGGGCCTGGCTGCTGGGCTGGTTCAGGCGCCGCGGCGTGTCGCTGGGCCGCCTGGTGCGCGAGCAGCCCGAGCTGCATCCGGCCATCGCCTACCTGGTGGGGTCGCTGCGGCACGAGCTGCTGAAGCACCGCGTGGGGGCCTCGCGCGAGGTGCTCAACCTGCTGGGCACTGGCGAAGCGTCGCCGGCGCAGCGCGCCTTCCTCGAGTCGCGCCTGCTGGGCAACGTGGGCAGCCTGCCGCTCGATCAGGCCTTCGACGCGTACCTGCGCGCCTTCGAGCGGGCGCTCGGGGGCCGCTTCGACGTGCGCAGTGACCGTGCCTTCCGACGCGCCCGGGAGGCCATCGAGACCATCGTGAAGCTGACGCCGAAGCTGACCGCGCGGCATGCGCCTCGGCACGTGCGGAAGCTGCGCGCGGCGCACGCGGCGCTCGATGCCTTCGATGCCTCGCTGAAGGAGCTGGTGGACGGCCTGATCCGCACGGAGGTGGACGAAGCGCTGCTCACGCAGGTGGTGACCGAGGTGCGGCAGGAGTACGCGCCGAGCGCCGTAGAGATGGACTCACTGTCCGTGGACGTGAGCGAGACCGTGGCCATCGAGGTGTTCCGCGTGGACATGGTGCTGGTGCTCAAGAACATCCTGCGCAACGCGATCCTGGCCGTGGGGCGTGGGCCGGCCCCGCGCAGCGTGAGGCTGCACGTGAGCGTGGCGCTCGAGATGACCGGCGAGGAGACGGTGCACATCGCGATCAGCGACACCAGCGATGCGCCGCTCACGCTCGAGATGATCCGCGACCGCGAGTTCGGGCGCGGGCTCGGCTTGGTGAGCGCGGCGGTGGACCGCTACGGCGGGGCGATCTCCATCGAGCCTGGCCCCGCGGGCTACGTGAAGTCGGTCGTAGTGTCTTTTCCCTGTGCGTACAACGCGTAGGCGCGTGGCACTCTTGCGACCGATGACCGCTGGCCTGCGCCGCTTGCTGATCGTGGAAGACGGCCACGAGTACGAGGAGTTCGTGCGGCTCTTCCTGGGCACGCGCTTCCACGTGGCGGTGGCGCACGACGCGGCCGAGGCCGTGCGCGTGGCGGCCGAGTTCGCTCCTGACGCGCTGCTGCTGGACCTGCGCTTCGAGCGCACGCCCGCAAACGCGCTCGAGGGAGACGTGGACGATCTCGCGACGCGCCGCTTCGGTGGCGACCGGGCGCGCGCGCTGCGCCACCTGCAAGACCAACAGGGCACCGTGGTGCTGTCGCAGCTCCGTGCGCAGGGCTGCACGGTGCCCGCGCTGTTCGTGCACGACTTCCCGGCGCGCAGGCTCGAGAACCTGCGCCAGCTGTACGGCGACGTGCACGCCATCCCTTCGTTTGACGCGAGCGCCATCGCGCAGGTGCTTGGCGCATGAGCCCCGGTGAGATGCAGGCCTACGCCGAGCTGGGGCTCGCGCTCGCGCACGACGTGGGCAAGTACATCACGCGCGCCGCCCGCAACCTGCCCGCGGGGGAGGTGCCCGCCGTGCTGGTGGAGATGATGGTGTCGGACCTCTACCTCACCGACGGGAAGCGCAACGCGCTCGCGGTCTACCACGCGCTGGCCGAGGCCTCGGGCGTGGGCGAGGGCACGCTGCCTCCCGCGATGCGCGAAGGCCTCGAGCTGCTGATGTCGCTCGAGACCCGCGTGCGGGCACACGACCCGGCAGCCATCGAGCTGGCCCGCGTCACGGCCATAGAGGTGGACGCCGAGTGCCGGTCGTTCATGCGGGCCACCAACGGGGGCATCCCGTGAGCCGTGAGGTGCGGCGGCTACCCAAGGTGCTGCTGGTGGACGACGGCGAGCGCTACGCCGAGCTGGCTCACGCGCTGCTGCGCGACTACGCGTACGCCACGCGCTGCGAGCTGCCGGGGCCCTGCTGGACGTGCCCGCGCCGGCCGGGCTGCGCGCTGACGCACGCGCACGACTGGGGCGAGACGGAGCAAGCGCTGGCGCGGCACCCGGACCTCGACGTGGTGCTGCTGGACATGCACTTCGAGCTGCCCGAGGAGCGCTTGGTGCCTGCTCCGCAAGAAGCACTCCAAGCAGACACGGCGCCGAGCCTCCAGCGGAGGCGAGCGCTGCAGGGGCTGGCCATCCTCGGGCGCATCCGGGCGCTGCGGCCCGCGCTGCCCGTGGTCCTGATGACGTCCACCGAAGAGCTGCGCATGCGCGGAGCCGACGCCGCCGCCGACGAGTACGTGACCCTGGCGGGCGCCGACGGCTTCGACGCGCGCGCGCTGGGTCTCTTGGTGGAGCGTGTGGTGGCGAGGCAGGCGGCGCCCACCTTCGGCTCGGCCTACGAGTTCGGCAGCTCGCCCAGCATGGCGCGCTTGCGCCGCGACGCGCTGACCTTGGCGCGCACGTCGTTGCCCATCTTGATCACGGGCGAGCCCGGCACCGGCAAGAGCGCGCTGGCCGAGCAGGTGATCCACGCGGCCAGCGGCCGGCGCGGGCCCTTCGTGACGGTGGACGTGAGCGCGCTGCCCGAGAGCCTGGTGGGCGCCGAGCTCTTCGGCAGCGCGCGCGGAGCGTTCAGTGGCGCCGTGGATCGCGCGGGGCGCTTCGAGGCGGCGCAGGGCGGCACGCTGCTGCTGGACGAGGTGGGTAACCTCTCGCTCGAGACGCAGCGCATGCTGCTGATGGTGCTGCAGGAGCGCCGCGTGACGCGGTTGGGCGAACACCAGGCGCGGCCGGTGGACGTGAAGCTGCTGGCGGCCACCAACGCGGACCTGCGCGAAGCGGTGCAGAGCGGGCGCTTTCGTGCCGACCTCTACGCGCGCCTGAACCCGGCTTCGGGGCTGACGCTGCCGCCGCTGCGCGAGCGCCGCGAGGACCTGCCGGCGCTGATTGCGCGCACGGTGACGGAGACGTTTGCGAGTGGGCCCGATGCGGGGCTCTTGGCGGACTACCTGCGCAGCGCTGGGCTCCCGGCTGGGCTCCAGGCGCGCGCGGGGCTGCCCAGTGCGCGTGCCCCCGGCAAGCGCGCGAAGGCTCTGGCCTCCACGGGGCTCACGTTCGCGTTCAGCGAGAGCGCGGTCGCCGCCCTCGAGCGACACCCGTTTCCGGGCAACGTGCGCGAGCTGCGGCTGCTGGTGGCCAACGCGTGCTTGCTGTCGTTGTCGGACGCGCTCACCGCGGCCGAAGCCGGACGAGCTGCGGCGGGCGAAGCGCACACGGTGCCCGTGCCCGAACGGCTGGTGGACGAGCTGCTGGCCGGCAGCTGGTTGCCGCAGCGGCGACGTGCGACGGGCGGCGAGGAGGGCGGAGGGAGCGATGACGCGCTCGCGCAGCTCACCCCGCGCGACCAACCGCGCGACGTGGCGCGGGACCTCGAGCGGCGCCTCTACGAGCGGCTGTACGCCGAGCTGGACGGGGACTTCGAGGCGATGGCCAAGCGGCTGCTGCGGGGGGACCCGCACGAGAACGCGAGGCGCGTGCAGCTGCGCTTCAACCAGCTGGGGTTGAGGGTGCGGTCGTGATGCGATTCGTATATTTCATCTACGCATCGTAGAGTTATCCGCAGGTTGGTGTTGAAATCATTGGTGTAATGGCTGGCACGCGCTGTGCGAAGGGTTCTCTCCGAAGGAGAAACCACCATGACCACCGCCACCCCCAGCAGCAGCCCCGAGACCGCCCCCACCAGCAGCCACGCGCAGGCCACCAGCGCCGCCGACCAGCGCATCGCCGCGCTGCGCAGCCAGCTGGCCATGGTGCAGGCCGAGCGCTCCTTGCTGCACACGCGCACCGCGACGCCCAGCAGCCCACCGCCGTCACGCAGCCAGCACGGCCCCGGCGGCTGGATCTTCGCGGGCTTCTCCTTCGTGTTCTTCGTGGCGATGATCGTCTTCGCGGCCACGCGCCCGCCCACGGTCCGCTACGTGGAGGTGGAGGTCACCCGCGAGGTGCTCGTCCCGCAGGCCGTGGAGCCCGTCGCCGCGGTGGCTCTCCCCGAGGCGCAGGCCACGCCGGAGCCCGAGGTTACTCGCCCGCGTGGCAATCGCCCCGGCCGCGACACGACCACCCGCGACTCGACCATGAACGCGATGATCGACCTCGACCGCTGCGGGAACGACCCACTCTGCGGCTCGTGATCCGGGGAGGCGGCCCCGCGTCAGCGCACGTCGTAGCGCAGGGTCAGCGGTGCGTCGCTGACGACGGTCGCCGTGGCGTCCACCTGCGGGCTCTCCACGCCGCTCAGCAACACCAGCGTGAACGGCTCGCTGTCCCCCGCGAGGCGCGTGAGCACCACCAAGCGCAGGCCACTCTCGCTGCGGCCGGCCCACAGCGCGCGCGGGGTGCCCGCGTGCAGCGGCAGGTCCACCAGCGACGACTGCTCGAGCTCGAGGCCACGCAGGCTGCGCAAGACCACGATGCCGTCGCCGGCCACGCCGATCAGGTCGCGGCGTCCGTCGCCGTCCACGTCCACCGGGTTCACGCTGCGCATGCCCGGCGGGGCGGCGAGGATGGCGCTGCTGAGGCCCTCGGCGCGCGCGCCACGCACCACGCGCGCGGCTTCGGCGAAGGCCAGGAGGTCGGTGCCGCCGTCGTCGTCGAGGTCCACCGTGAGCAGCTCCACGCCGGGCGCGTCTTGCACCTCGCTGCGGCGCTCGAAGTGGCCCGTGCCGTCGCCGAAGTACACGCGCGCGGTGCCGGACTCCTTGCCGATCAGGATGTCGAGCTTGTCGTCGCGGTCGATGTCACCGAGCGCCAGCGTGAGGGCGTTGCCCGCGTCGAGGCGCGCCGTGCGCGCGGGCGAGGCGCCGCCGCCGAAGACCCACACCTCGGCGGGCCGCCGACCGAAGGCGTCTGGCCGGTGCAGCGCGGCGATGTCGAGCGCGTCATGCTCGTTCACGTTGCCGAGCGCCAGCGCGGTCACCGGGATGGGCGCCAGCTCCACCGGCTCGGCGAAGCCACCGCCCGCGGAGGCCGGCACCAAGTAGAGCGCGCCACCCACGGTGCTGCCCTCGGCGTTGCGCTCGAGGAAGCCCACCACCAGGTCCACGCGGCCGTCGCCGTCCACGTCGCCGTGCGCGAGGGCCGACACCGAGACTCGTGCGCTCTGCTGCGAGGGCTCGCGACGGATGCGCAGGGTGCGCGCGAGCTGGTCGCTGCCCTCGGGCCAGCGCACCAACCACTGCACCTCGGCGCCACAACCCACCACGATGTTGCCCGGGTCGATGACGTCCACGAGGGGCGGCGTGTCGCTGCCCTCGCACACCACGTGGCGATGACGCGCGGGGCCGGTGGGCGTGCTGGGGGCGGCGACCTCGGCGGTGGGGTCTTCGGCAGGAGCCTCGGCGCCCGTGGGTGCCTCGGTGCTGCCGGCGGTGGTTGGCGTGGCCGGGGTCGCGCCCGTGCTGTTCCCTGCCGGGGGCTCGGTGCCGCCTTCCGCTTCCGTGCCTTCACCGGCCTCGGGGGCCTCCGGCGCATCGGGCTCACCCGTGCGACCGAACGCGCCGTCGAGCGGCGGCAGCACCCCCGCGATGGCGCCCACCATGAACAGCAGGCCCCATGTTCCGAGGAGGATCCCAAGCGCGCGCAGCGCAGCGGTGAACTGCTTCACGGGGCCGTTGTAGCAGCCGCGCGGCACGGGCGCCTAGCGCGAAGCTTGGGTCAGCGCGCGCGGGCCTTCTTGCCGCCCTTGCGCTTTGGCTGCGCCTTCTTCGTGGGCTGACGCACGGGCGCGGGGGACACGCCGGCCTTGTGCAGCAGCTCGATGGGGTCCACGCGCAGCCAGGCGGCGAGCACGTCGTACAGCGCCGAGTGACTGCGGCGCAGCAGCTCGGGGCGCTCGAAGAACACCTCGGTGGCCACGGCGAAGAGCTCGGCGCGGTTGGTGCCCGCGTAGTCCCGAAGCACGGAGCGACCGCCGCGCACGCGCGTGAGCTCGCGGCTCAAGAGGCCCTCCTCCGACTCGAGCGAGCCCGGGGCGAGGCCGGGGATGCCATCCGCGAAGCCGTCTTCGAGGTCCAGCACGTGCGCCCACTCGTGCACCGACACGTTGTAGCCGTCGGAGTCGTGGTTCCAACCGTCCCGCAGCGCGCGCTCCGAGAACAGCACGGGCCCCTGGCGATGCACCATCCCCGCGATGCGCGCGTCGTGCTGCACGGCGTACTCGTGCGAGAAGGCGTCGGGGTAGAAGATGACTGCGCGGTGTTCGTCGATGTGCAGGTCGTCGCGCCCCACGTAGAGCAGGGCGGCGCCGGCCAGCGCCAGCACGCGCATCTCGAGCGTGTTGCGCGCGCCCTGCACCGTCTCGAAGTCGATGGTGGCCAGCATGCGCGTGACCCGCCGCGCGAACGCCTCCTGCCCCGTAGCATTGAGCCCGTTGAAGTGCGGGACGTGGCGCTTCAGCAGCGCGACCACCTCGGGGTCGAGCGGCTGCTGCGCCGCGCGGAGAGCGCGCCATGGCCCACGCAGGGCGAAGAACAAGATGCCGGCGACCACCGTGGGGCCCAGCACCATCACGGCCCACGAGTCCCCTTCACTACCCAGCGCGAACAGCGCTCCTCCGGCGACGACCGCGAGGGTGACTCGCCAGAGAACGCCACCGGCTTCGGAGCTCATGCGGCGCACTCTACCGTGTCGCGACGGGCGCGGATCACGTAGTCTTCCCCGCCGTGATGCCTCGCTCCCTCTCCCCGTCCGCGTTTCGTTCGCTGTCCCGCCCAGCGGCGCTCGTCGTCTGCCTGGCCGCGCTCGCGCTGCCCCTCACCCTGGGCGGCTGCGAGGAGTACGGGATCGGGGGCGAGCCGGCCCCGCCGCTCATCACGGGGGCGCCGCCGCTGAACGTGACGGCCACGTTCATGACCGAGCCCAACGCCTTCACGCCGCCCGAGTCCGCAGCGCCGCTCGAGTTCGCGCTCACGCTCGCCGTGCGCGAAGGCCGGCCCACGGTGGTGCTGGCGGGGCGCTACAACCTGCCCGCGGTAGCGCGCGCGCGCTACGGCGAGGACCCGCGCCACGCCATCTACGTGATCGCGCTGAACACCGAGGCGCATCGCCTGCACGCGGCGCCGGTGGGACCGCCGCTGTCGCCCACCAGCACGCCGCCCGCGTTCCAGGGCGACGTCTTCGCGGACCAGGCCACGGGCGAGCCGCTGCGCGGCGTGTTCAGCGTGGACCTGCCGGTGGCGCTCGGCCTGCCGGAGCTGTCGGCGCCCTATCAGTTCTTCCTGTGGATGGACGAGCACGTCACGGGGCGTCAGTCCTTCGTGTCGCCCACCAACCGGACCCCGCGCGAGGGCAACGAGGTGCTGCCCATCACGGGCCCCACCATCCTGATGCAGGGCACGGACAGCCAGCTGGCCGTCCCCGGCGTGACGATGGCCGCGGACCCGAACACCAGCGTGGTGCGCGGGGTGGTGGCGCACGACCGCGACCTGCCCGAGCCGATCCCGTTCTTGCTGCTGGCTGTGGAGCGCCCCGCGATGCGGTTCGGCTACGCGCGCGTGGTGCTGCCCAACGACGAAGACTCGGTGCGCCTGTCCTACGACTTCGACGTGCGGCACCTGTACTTCAACCACGAGCCCCAAGGGCGCGTGTGGGTGCTGGGCAACATGGACAGCGCCGTGGGGACACCCGTGTCGGTGCGCATGCCCGAGCGCCCCGTGGTGCCCGTGGCCGACGGGGGCGTGCCCGCTCCGGCGGATGCCGGTGTGCCGGCTGCGGCAGCC
>CAZEAA010000203.1:7508-10546 GCA_964510015.1 uncultured Sandaracinaceae bacterium | reverse complement strand
GTGATCTCCGAGTAGCTGCGGCGCCCCTCGAACTCCTCCGCGGGCTCTGGCGCCGGAGCAGGCGCAGGCGCGGCGACGGGTGGTGCAGGCGCAGCGACGGGCGCAGCGGGCGGCGGTGGCTCGACGGCGCGCGCCGGCTCGGGGTTCGGCGTTGCCGCGACACCGGACTCCCACTCGGGCGCGCTGGCCGGGACGCTGTGGTCCACGATGCCGGTGGGGGCCGCGGGCGGGATGACCACCGCGTGATGCGCCGCCTCGGTGGCCTCGTCGGCGTCGGGGTGCCGCGACGCGTGGCGGTTGGGCGCGTGCACCTGCGGCGCCCCACCCAGGTAGTAGACGCGGATGGCGTGCCGGATCTCCGAGGGCGACGACACCATGGCCTTCACCGGCAGCCCCGTGACCGTGATCAGCTCGTCGATGGCGGGCTGGTTGGTGGGGTCGTCCATCGCCACGTACAGCGTCTCGGCGGACCGCACGCGGCGCATGTAGATGGGGATGACGCACAGGCGGTTGGCCACCTCGGCCGGCACCATGTTCAGCAGGTCGCGCGTGAACTCGATGCGCTGCAGGCTCACCCACGGGATGGCCAGCTGGTTCGAGAGGATCTGCGTGAGCTGGAACTCCGTGACGAAGCCCTTGGCCACCAGCTCCTCGCCCAGGCGCCGCCCGGACTCGCGCTGCGAGACCAACGCTTCGTTCACTTGTTCGGCCGTGACCAGCTTGGCGGCCACGAGCAAGTCGCCGATACGCACCCTGTCGGACATGGCGCTCAGGGTACCGCGAAGCGCGCCGCGCGCTCGAAAATGGATAACCGCCGCGTGAAATTCGTCCGCGCCGGGCGTCCCGAGGCGACCCCGCGCGGGGTCAGCGTCGTCGTCAGGGCTGGGGTCAGCTCAGGGCCAGCTCAGCTCGAGGCGCTTCATCTTGCGCCACAGCGTGGTGGAGCTGAGGCCCAGCACCTCGGCCGCCTTCTCCTTGTTGCCGTCCACCTCGCGCAGCACGGTCATGATGGCCTCGCTCTCGGCGCGGTCCACCACGTCTTGCAAGAGCCGCGTGGTGGCCTCCACCTCGCCGCCCTGGCGCATCTCCGGCGACACGATGTCGTCCAGCTGCACCTCGCCGTCGAGCGCGAGCGCGATGCCCTGCTCGATGAGGTTCTCGAGCTCGCGGATGTTGCCGGGGAACGGGTAGCGCTCCAGCCACTCCATGACCCCGTCGCCCAGGCGCGCCGAGCGGCGCATCTTCTTGCCGTACTTCTCGAGGAAGTGCTCGGTCAGCGGGGCGATGTCCTCGCGCCGCTCGCGCAGGGGGGGCAGCACGAAGCGCGCGACGTTGAGGCGGTAGTACAAGTCTTCGCGGAAGGTCTTGTCCTCGATCATGACCTTCAAGTCGCGGTTGGTGGCCGCGATGATGCGCACGTCTACCTGTACCGTGTGGTTGTCGCCCAGGCGGCGAATCTCGCCCTGCTGGATGGCGCGCAGCAGCTTGGCCTGGAAGCTGGGCGGGGTCTCCGCGATCTCGTCGAAGAAGAAGGTGCCCCCGTTGGCCTCCTCGAACAGGCCCTTGCGGGAGGCCACCGCGCCCGTGAAGGCGCCGCGGTTGTGGCCGAAGAGCTCGCTCTCGAGCAGCGTCTCGGTGATGGCCGCGCAGTTGATGGTGATGAACGGCCGGTCGGAGCGCAGCGAGTTCACGTGGATGGCGCGCGCCACCAGCTCTTTACCCGTGCCGCTCTCGCCCGTGATGAGCACCGTGGCGTCCGTGGGCGCGATGCGCACGATACGGCCCAGCACGTCACGGATGGCGCCGCTCCGGCCGATGATGTTCTCGAAGTGGTAGCGCTCGCGGAACTCGGCGGCCATGGCCGACACCTGGCCGGCCAGCTTCCGGGCCCGCACCGCGCGCGCCACCTTCATCAGCAGCTCTTCCTCTTCGAAGGGCTTCTGGATGTAGTCGTGGGCGCCCAGGCGCATGGCGTCCACCGCGCTCTCGATGGTCCCGTAGGCCGTCATGACGATGACCTCGGTCAGCGGCGACACCTCGCGCGTCTTGCGCAGCACCGTGAGCCCGTCCGTGGCCCCCATCTTGAGGTCGGTCAGGACGAGGTCGTACGCCTCCTCCGCGACGCGCTCGCAAGCCACGTCCCCGTTCTCCGCCTCGTCCACGTGATGCTCTGCTCCTCGCAGGAGCATCGCGAGCGTGGTCCTCATGTTGCGCTGGTCGTCGACGACGAGAATCTTGGCCATCCCGCCGGGAGTATCGGTCGCGCGCTGCGGGATGACAACCACTCTCGTCGGGCGACTTCACGTGGTCAGGCCGCAGCGACCGCACGTGCCCGAAGCTTGCTCGCCGAACGCCTCGTCGCGGATGGGCAGGGCACTGCAACGAGGGCACTTGGCCACCAGTAGGTACACCACGAAGAGAACCCCCGGCGCCTTCATCAAGGCGATCATCGGAACGTGGACCAACGGAGAACGAAAAAGGACGTTCCTGGCGACCGGTGCCCCCGTCACGAGCGACACCGCGAGTAGAGCGATCACCGCCGCCGACATCGACCACGTGGCGACGAGTTGCAGAAGGCGCGCTCGTCGATAGGTCGCTGCCAGTCGAGCCCGGTCGCTCGCGAGCCGCCAGCCTGTCGTGGAACCGCGACTTCCGCGTCTGGGCATGGTTGAACAACACGAAGGCACGCCAGTCATTCCTCAGGGTCGACGCTAGCCGGTCACGCCGAGCACGTCTTGCTCCACGTGCCCGTCCAGCGCTGCCCGCGTCAGCGTCATCGCCGCCGTCGACGGACCGCTCACCCGTCCCGCATGCGGCGCACCTATAGTGGCAGGCCCAAGGCGATGGCCAGGGCCCCAAGCCAAGATATGATGAGCACCCAGGACCATGGGGAGCGAAGTGCGGTCAGGCCTCCTTCGCTGTACACCCACGATGGCACCAAGAACAGATGGACGAACATGAGGGGGGCGATCAGCTCTCCCACATCTGGTTCGAGAGAAAAGGCCGCCGCAGTTGCGGTCCAAAGCATCACGCCGGAC
>CAZEAA010000203.1:0-7498 GCA_964510015.1 uncultured Sandaracinaceae bacterium | reverse complement strand
GAGGTAGGCCGCCTTACTCATACCTTCACCAAAGCCGGAGGGCGCGCTGCTCACCCCCACAGCGTACTCCGCGGTGACCACGACGGGCGCCTCATGCTGCACTCGCCCGTCCGGCGGCTGAGTCCGCGATTCGCCGATGTCGACGGTGCCCCGCAGACCCTCTGCGTCCGGGTACCTCGGGTAGAACACACCTTGTTGTCAGCCATTCAGTCCGCGCCGACAGGCGGGGACGTTAGGACTATCCAGACCTAGTTTGCTGCCCTCGGCTTCAGCCGCTTCAGCCGGGGGTGCCCAATTTGCCTTGCCAGAAGCCGATCTGGCTCGCAGCCCACCTCTCCCCAGCCCTACCCGCTCTCCCCCAGCAGCGGCCCGAACGCCGCCTCGATGTCCTCCCGCAGCTCCCTCGGGAAGATCAGCCGGCTGCTCGTCAGCCGCTTGTTCCGCAGCTCCTTCAGCAAGAACGACGCGTCTCCCAGCCGCATGATCTCGCGGTGACGCAGCAGCAGCCACAGGCCGCCCGGGGAGTCGTCCTCGGGCTCGGCGTAGGGGACGTCGCTGGTGTGGTCCAGGAAGACGTGCAGCTCGGGGCGCAGGCCGCGCTGGCGGGCGAGCTCGTTGGCGCGCGCGTGCAGCTCGGGGAAGCGCTCTGTAAGCTCCTGCGGGAGCGGCAGGGTCTTGGGCAGCTCGCGGGCGCGCAGCCGCTTGGCCAGGCCCGAGAGCGCGGGGTCGGCGGCGTGCTCCCAGCGTGAGAGGGCGCTCAGGATCTCGATGTCGTCGAGGGCCAGGTAGTCGCCGAGCGAGACGGGCTCGCCCTTCGCGGCGTCCAGCAGCGCGCGCGGCGTGCCTTCGGGCGGCCGGCCCTCGCGCACCAGCTCGCCGAGGCGCACGAACACCCCACGAATCAGGCCTTCTGCGGCCCGCGTGGCCTTGTGGTGGTAGACCTGCGCGTACATGTGCTGGCGGGCCAGGAAGAAGCCCTCGATGGGCGGCAGCCCCTTGCGGCCCTCGACAGCCAGCACCCACTCGCTGCCCACCTTTCCGAAGGCCAGCGCGCGCAGCACCCAGTCGAGGTCGTAGAGGCCGTAGCGCACGCCCGTCATGTAGCTGTCGCGCAGCAGGTAGTCGGCGCGGTCCACGTCGATGGTGCCGCTGATGGCGCGCGACAGGTAGCCCAGGCGATGCCGCCCCTTCAGCATGCCGGCCACGCGCTCGGCCATGCCGGCGGACAGGCCTTCGAGCGCGCGGTTCACGTCGGTGCCGCTGTCCAGCAGCACGTCCTCGGTCCACGCCTCGTGGTGCCGCGGATGCGGGGACACCTCTTCGTACAAGTGCGAAAACGGCCCGTGGCCGAGGTCGTGCAGCAGCGCGGCGGCCAGCGCTTCGTCGGCCGCGGCGTCGTCCAGCTGCACGTCCTTGGGCAGGTCGTGCTGGGCGGCCACGATGCGCGCCTGCAGCCGCAGCATCACGTGCGCGGCGCCCAGCGCGTGGGCGAAGCGCGTGTGCTCGGCCCCCGGAAAGACCAGCGAGGTGAGGCCCAGCTGCTTCACGCGGCGCAGGCGCTGCACCTCGCGCGTGGCGAGCAACGCGTCGATCACCCGCTCGGCGCGGCCCTCGAACGCCACCAGGCCGTGCACGGGATCGCGGAGCAACATGGCCGGCACCCTAGCGGGAGGGTCGCGAGCGGGCAATGCGGCATGGCGCGTCGTTCTATCCCTGACCAAGCAGGTCGCGTACCATCGGCGGCGATGGTGGACATTCTCGCGAGCCCGCCCGACCTCGAGCGCACGTTCGGCGACAGCCGGCTCACCATGTGGGTGCGGCCGGGCCTCGGCGTGTCGCGCATCGAAGGGCACTTCTCGGCGGAGCTGGCCGTGGCGTTCATGGCGTTCGTGGAGCCCACCATCAAGCGCAGCAAGGCGTTCGTGGGCCTGCACGACTGGACCGATTCGCCCACGTTCGACGTCAGCGTGCCGCCGCGCGTGGGGGGCTGGACGGTGTCACTGCTCCCGCACATCGGCCGCATCGTGATCGCCACGAAGCACCCGCTCATGTCGATGGCGGTGCGCACCACCAACCTGACCATCAAGCGCATCGAGCACCTCGAGTCGCGCGAGGCGTGGCTCGAAGTGGTGCGGCGCTCGAGCTAGGCATGGCCCCGCCCTCCATCGAATTCGTGCGGAAGCAGTCGGGCTCGCACTCGAGCTTGCTCGACGAAGCCGCGGCCACGCAGGGAAAGACGGCGCGGCGTCTGGTGCTGCTGGTGCTCCTCGTCGTGGGGCTGAGCTGGTGGAGCTGGAGCGCCGTGAACGAGAGCCTGCAGCGGCACGTTCAGTCGCAGCTCGAGACGCAGGTGGAGAGCACGCGCGCGGCGGTGGACCTGTGGACCGAGCGGCTGCTGACCGAGCTCGACACCGCCGCCCGCGATCCTCGCGTGGTGGACGCGCTGGCTCATGCCGCCACCTCCCCCGTCCTCGATGAGCGCGTGACGCAGGCCCGCGCGCTGGGCTACGTGCTGACCGACCGCTCCGGCACCATCGTTCGAGCCTCGGGCGTGGGGACATCGGCCGACCAGCTGCCGCTCCCCGGTCGTGAGCTCGCGGCGTGGCTGGCCGCCCCGCGCCCGCGCCTGTGGTCGCCAGCGTTCTACGGCACCGAGCAGGGCGAGGCCAAGCCGCTGCTCACGTTCTCGGCGCCCGTGGCGCAGGGCGAGCGCGTCATTGGCGCGGTCCACCTGCTGGTGGACCCGGCGGGGCGCTTCTCCGAGATCATGCGCATCGCCCGCCCCGGCAGGTCCGGGGAGACGTACGCCTTCGACTCGGAGGGCCGCATGATCTCGCAGTCGCGCTTCCAGGAGCAGCTGGTCGCGGCCGGCCTGCTGCCCGACACGGCCACCCCGTCCATCCTGAACGTGGACCTGCGCGACCCGGGGGTCTCGCTCCCGAGCGGCGAGCGAGCGGCGTTCCCGCGCCGCCAGCAGCCGCTCACGCAGATGGTGCAGGCGGCCCTCGCGTCGGGAACCGGCAGCAACGTGGAGGGCTACGACGACTATCGGGGCGTGCAGGTGGTGGGGGCCTGGCACTACTCGGACGAAGCCGGCATCGGCATCGCGAGCGAGGTGGACGTGGCCGAGGCGTTCGAGGTGCGCGTGGGCCTCACGCGCGTGCTGGGGCTGCTCTTCACGCTGCTGGCGGTGGCCCTGCTGCTCACGGTGTGGAGCGGGCACCGCAACCTGCAGCTCGAGGCGCGCTCGCTGCGCGCCGAGTCCAAGGCGGCCCGGCTCGGGCAGTACACGCTGGGCAAGAAGCTCGGTGAGGGCGGCATGGGCTCGGTGTACCTGGCGCGGCACGCCATGCTGCGACGCCCCACGGCGGTGAAGCTGATCAAGGCCCCCGCGGACGGCGTGGTCTCGCCCCAGCGGTTCACGCGCTTCGAGCGCGAGGTGCAGCTGACCGCCGAGCTCACGCACCCCAACACCATCGCCATCTTCGACTACGGCAAGACGCCCGCCGGCGTCTTCTACTATGCGATGGAGTACCTGCTGGGCGTGGACCTGGACGGGCTCGTGACGCGCACGGGACCGCTGCCCCCTGCCCGCATGGCCTACCTGCTGCTCCAGGTGTGCGGGTCGCTCACCGAGGCGCACGAGCGAGGGCTGATCCACCGCGACCTCAAGCCCGGCAACATCATGGTGTGCGAGCGCGGCGGCGAGCACGACCGCGTGAAGGTGCTCGACTTCGGCCTGGTGAAGAGCGTCGAGCAGGGCGCCGGCGATGCGTCGGTGACCACGGACGCGGGCATCGCGGGGACCCCCATGTACATGGCGCCCGAGTGCCTCGCCAAGGCGGACGCGGTGGGTGTCCGCAGCGACATCTACGCCCTCGGTGCGGTGATGTACTTCCTGCTCGCGGGCCGCGAGATCTTTCCGGATCGCGACACGGTGGCCGTGGTCGTGGCGCAGATGACGCTGCCTCCAGACCCTCTCGCCGAGGTGGCGCCGAGCGTCCCCGCGGCGCTCGCCGAGCTGGTCCACCGTTGCTTGGCCAAGGACCCGAGCGAGCGTCCCGAGAGCGCCCGCGCGCTGGCGGCGGCCCTGCGCGCCGTCTGCCCGGCCGACTGGAACGCGGAGGCCGCCCGCCACTGGTGGGCCACCCACCCAGAGTCGTTCGCAACAGAGTCGATGGCAGCAGAGTCGATGGCACCGGAGCCCACCCGCGCATGAGCGCGCGTGCTATGCACACGTGGCCTGCATGAACGCCCCATCGACAGAGCGCCGGCTGCGCATCGTGGCGGTCAATGACGTGTACGTCTTGGACGAGCTCCCGCGTCTCGCGAGCCTGGTGCAGGCGGCGCGCACCCAAGACCCCGCGGACCGGCTCCTGGTCACCGTGGCCGGTGACTTCTTGGCCCCCAGCCTGCTGTCGAGCCTGGACGAGGGGCGCGGCATGGTGGACTGCCTGAACGCGCTGGGCGTCACGCACGTCACGCTGGGCAACCACGAAGACGACCTCGAGTTCGCCGACCTGCTGGCGCGCCTCGAGGAGCTCCACGCCCAGGTCCTGCTGACCAACGCACCCGACTTTCGCGGCCGCCACGTGGGCACCGACGTGGTCGACGTGGGCGGCCTGCCCGTGGGCCTCGTGGGGGTGGTGAACGGCGACCCGTCGCTCTATCGGCGGCCTCCCTTCGGTGGCGCGACGCTCGGCGTCCCGAACGACGCGGTGGTCGCCGAGGCGCAGCGCCTGCGCGCACAGGGCTGCGTCGCCGTGGTGGCGCTCACGCACCAGTGGCTGCAGGACGACCGCGCGCTGGCGAAGCTCGGCGCCGTGGAGCTCATCCTGGGCGGCCACGAACACGAGGGCTACCTCGAGCTGGACCACGCCGTCCCGCTGGCCAAGGCGCCGCTCAACGCCACGTCCGCCATCCTCGCGGAGCTGACGCTGAGCACGGACTCGGGGGTGACGCGCGCGAAGGCCACCGCGCGCTTCGAGCCGGTCGCGGGCTATCCCGAGGACGGGGCCATGCGAGCGCGCGTGGAACAGCACCTCGCGCCCGTGCGCGAGCTCGAGGGGCGCACGCTGCTGAGCCTGCCCGCGGGGCTGGTGCTCACGTCCGCGGGTTCTCGCCTCCAACAGACCAGCATCGGCACCTTGGTGGCGTCGCGCCTGCGGGACGCGCTGGGGGCCGAGGTGGGCATCTTCAACGGGGGCGGCCTGCGCGGCGACACCGACCGACGCGACCGGCTCACCTACGCCGACTGCTGCGAGGAGCTGCCGTTCGACAACGAGGCCGTGGTGGTCAGCATGCCAGGGGCCGTGATCCGTGAGGCCATCCGTTTTTCGCGCACCGAGCGCCGCGGCACGGGTGGCTTCTTGCAGGTGGACGACGCCGCGCGGGTGGACGACGCCCACGAGCTGCACGCGCTCTGCAATGCGCCGCTCGACCCGGCGCGCGAGTACCGCGTGGCCATCGTGCGTGACCTGATGGTGGGGGGCGACAAGCTGGTCCCGCTCATGAATTTCGCGCTCGCGCACCCGAGCGCCGTGCCGCCCGAGACCACTGGGCTCGACGTGAAGGTGGCCATCCTGCGCACGTTCGCGGGGGGCAGCGGCCCGCGGGCGCACTGAGCGGCGGTGTCGTTCGGCGACGCTGTACGCAGCGTCAGTCGCATGTCTCGGCACGGTCGATCGCGCCGATGTGCCATGCACGCTCCACCACCTCGCCCGGGAGCGTGAGCACGCTGAAGCCGTCGAACGAGTCGACCACCACGTAGCGCTGTCCACCCGAGTCCAGCAGCGCGACGCTCGCCACCCACTGCTCGACTTCGTGGTGGAAGATCTCGTCGTCGCCCGCCGTGATCACGATGGTGGGTGGGAACCCCGCGCAGCCCCCTTCCGACGGCGGATGGGTGACCAAGCACGCGAGGGCCGGGTCGTCGGCCGTCCCGTGTCGTGGCTCGCCGAAGTCCGCGGGCCCGATCTCGAACACGTGCAAGCGCGTGCCCGCCCCGGCTGGGTAGGCGAACGTGGCTTCGTCGCACGCCTCGGAGGCCACCTCCACGGCCAGGTCGGTCATGCGCCCGTAGTAGTCGTCCTCTTCGGGGTCGTAGCCGCGACGCTCCAAGAGCACGGGCTCACCCGCGGCGACATCGCACGGTCCGCTGCTGGTCAGCACAGTGAAGCGGGAGGGAACCGGAGGTAGCGGCCCGGTCGCGGCGGCCACGAGCGTGTAGAACCCGTCGCCCGGATACTCGATCTGGCGCGCGGGTGCGCCCTCCAACCAGGTACCGGGTCCGAGCGAGATGAAGACACCCTCCGGCGTGGTCACCACGGGGTAGATCAAGCGCACCGCGAGGTCTTGACCCGCTGAGCCCACGGCGGCGGGCTGCCCGACCCCGGCCGGTGCACCGCACCCCACCAGCCACGGGCCCAGAGCGAGCGCCAAGAGGAACCCGGGGACGCTCGAGGGACGATTCGTGGTGGGGCGCGACATACTCCGGCGAGGATAGACCACCGGCCGGGCACGCACCCCGCCGGGTTCGTGCTAGAACCCGCCCGCCCGCGGGCCCGAGCCCCGGCGCGACAAAGGACAGCCGCATGGGACGCATCTTCGAGACCCGCAAACACACCATGTTCGCCCGCTGGGACCGGATGGCCAAGGCCTTCACCCGCTGCGGCCGCGAGATTGCGGTGGCCGTCAAGCAGGGCGGCGAGACCCCCGATACCAACCCGGCCCTGCGCCGCGCCATCCAGAACGCGCGCGCGGTGAACATGCCCAAGGAGCGCATCGACAACGCCATCAAGAAGGCGATGGGCAAGGACGCGGCGGACTACCAGGAGTGCATCTACGAAGGCTACGCCCCGCACGGGGTGGCGGTCATGGCCGTGGCGGCCACCGACAACCCCACACGCACCATCGCGAACGTCCGGGTGTGCTTCAACAAGGGCAACGGCAGCATCGGCACCGTGGGCAGCGTGGCCTTCGGCTTCACGCGCATGGGGGTGTTCCGGCTGGACGCCGAGGCGCTGAAGAAGGCCCGCGTGGACCTCGAAGAGCTCGAGATGGAGCTCATCGACTGCGGCCTGGACGAGATGGGCGACGGCGAGGGCGAGAAGGGTGAGCCGCAGATCATCGTGCGCTGCCCGCTGGTGGACTTCGGGCGCGTGCAGGAGGCCCTCGAGAACCGCAAGATCACGCCGGTCTCCACCGCGTCCGAGTTCATCCCCAGCACGCACGTGGAGCTCGACGAAGAGCGCGCCAACGAGGTGCTCAAGCTGGTGGACCTGCTCGAGCAGGACGACGATATCCAGCAGGTCTTCCACAACCTCGCGTGAACCGAGGCGCGAGCGCGGGCGGGCTCAGTCGTCCGAGCGCTCGCGCGTCTGACAGCGCTCGCAGCAGCCCTGGTTGACGCCCGCGGGGATCGCGTAGCAGTCCTCGCTCACCAACGGGAACGGCGCGCCCACCAGCGCGTCGGTCTCGGGGTCGCGCAGCTCGAGGC
>CAZEAA010000202.1:3230-10607 GCA_964510015.1 uncultured Sandaracinaceae bacterium | reverse complement strand
GCGCCGGGTCGTCCGCCATCGGCCCGCGCAGGTGCGCGTCCAGCTCGTCCCAGCGCTCGAGCGCGTACAGCGTGGCCGCCAGCATGCGCCGGTGCTCGCGCACCAGCGACGGCAGCGGCAGCCCGCGCCGCTCGGCCACGCGCAGGGGCACCAGCGCCGCTTCATACGCGCTCTCACCGATCAGCTGACGCGCCGCCAGATACGGGCCGAGGCCGTCGCCGCGCAGCCCCTCGAACTCTTGTGTGATCTGCATGGCGCGCGCGGGGCCCGGCAGCTGGAAGCGCTCGCCCAGCAGCAGCGCACGCAACAGGCGGGCTTGCTCACGCGATGCCCGCAGGGCCAAGAGCTTCACCTCGATCTGTCGGCGGCCGGCTTCGTCGGGCTGCAGCGGCAGCAGCGCGGCGTAGGCGTCGCGCGCGGCGTCGAACTGGTCGCGCATCAGGTAGGCGTCGGCCAGCGCGCTCTTCGCGTAGGCCTCGATGGCCTTCGGGGCGTCGTGCTCCAGCAGCCACGCGAGGCCGGCCTGGGCGCGGGTGAAGTCTCCCGCGCGTGCCTCCACGCCCACGGCCTGCGCGCGCGTCCCGAGATCGTTCGGGTCGATGGCCAGCAGCTCCCGGCAGGTGCTGCGCGCGCTGGGGAGATCGGCGGCCGCGAGGTCACCCGCCAAGGCGCCACGCAGCTGCGCCACGCGGTGCGGGCACACCGTCTCGAAGATGCTGCCGCGCGTGAGGCGCAGGGCCACCAGGTCCATGGCGCCCTCGGGCAGCGGCACCTGGCGCAGGTGCGCCTTCCAGCCGCGCTCGAGCTCGGCCAGCGACGCGCGCGTCACACCGGCCACCTGACCCTGGCGGTGCACCTCGCGCAGCATCGCCACGCCCTCGCGCTCGCGCAGGTAGCGCACGAACGACCCGGCGGCCGAGTACGCGCGGCGCGGCTCGAGGGTGCCGAAGTGCAGGCCCAGGAAGTCGCGCGGCGAGGGCAGGGCGTCGTGCGCCAGCAGCGCGGCTGACCACTCGTCTGGCGTCAATCCGTCGCGGTCGTCCCACGCGATGGCCACGGCGACGCCTTCGATGAGACCCGGGTTCGGGAACCAGCCGCCGAGCGTTCCCGACACGGCGAAGGGGCCGCGCGACGCGTAGCGCGCGACGGCGTGCACCACCTCGTGGGCCAGGACCGGGTGCGGCCAGCCGCCCAGCTGTAGGTGCACCTCGTCGCGCCACGGCTTGGCGATGAAGGTGGCCCCCGCGCCCATCAGGCGGCGCTTCTCCTCCATGCTGCGATAGAAGAAGGCGTGCACCGGCTGGGTAGCGGTCACGCCGAGACCCTGTTCGGCCTGCGCCACGCTGAACTCGCAGTCGTCGAGCAGGCGCTCCGCGCTGTCGAGCGGCAGCTCGCGCGGGGCGTGCAGCACACAGCGGGTGCCCGGCAGGACGCGCCCCAGCTGCTCGTCGATGTAGGCGCGCGAGGACGCGTGGCCCAGCTCCGGCGCGAACCACATGGCGGCGAGGAACAGCAGCACGCCCAGCGAGCCCAGCGCCAGCAGGCCATGGCGTTGCGTCGTCGTCGCGCGCAGGCTGCCGCTCAGCGGATCGCGCGCTGCGGCCCAGATCGCAGTGAGCGCCAGCGTCAACGTCAGCACCAGCACGCGCTGCGACACGTAGATGGGCGTGAGCGCCACGTCTTCGTCGTAGATGGTGCCGGGGAACCAGCCTGCGTACGCGCCATAGATGCTGATGGTGGGCGTGCTCCAGAAGCGATAGAGGCCCAGCCCCAAGGCGGCGACCGGGAAGGTTCCCGCAAGCACGGCCACGCGCCGCGAACGACTCGGGGTGCGCGCTCCGCTCGCGAACGTGCTGCCCACCCACAGGCCGGTGATCCCCGCGAGCGCCACACCCACCAGCGGCCCGAGCAGCATGAAGGTGAGCCCCTCGAGCGGCGTGCACTGCCGCACGCGCACGCTACCGATGGCCAGCAGCACCGTGGGCAGCAGCCACGCCACGAGTGAGCGGAGGGCCGTGGCGCGCAGCAAGGCGAGGCTCTGGCGCGCCGGCCAGCGCAGCGCATCGAGGGCCGCACTCGCAGCGACCGCGGGCGGCAGCAGGATCCCGAACGCGAGCGCGCTCTCCACGCCGTGCACCGCGGTCAGCGGCGACAGCGACAGCCCCAGCGCCACCAGCGCGCCGTACGCCATCAGCAGGCTGACGGCGCGCCCTCCACCGCCGCGGGAGACGTCGCTCACGCGGGCAGGGAGGCTTCGAGCGGCACCACGGGCGTGGGCTCGCACACCAGCGCGAGCACCTCGTCCACGTGGTTCACGAGCTGGATGTCGAGGGCGTCCAGGATGTCCTTCGGCACCTCCTCGAGGTCCGGGGCGTTGCGCGCCGGCAGCACCACGCGCGTGAGCCCTTCCCGGTGCGCGATCAGGCAGCGCTCCTTCACACCACCGATGCGCAGCACGTTCCCGCGCAGCGTCATCTCACCGGCCACACCCACGTCGGTGCGCACCTTCTGCCGCGTGAGCATGGTGGCCATCGCCACGTACAAGCCCACCCCCGCGCTCGCGCCTTCCTTCGGGACCGCGCCTTCGGGCAAGTGCACGTGCACGTCGATCTTGCTGAGGAAGTCGTCCGGCACGCCCAGCGTGGCGGCGCGCGAGCGGACATACGTGAGCGCCGTGGCCACCGACTCGCGCATGACGTCGCCCATGCTGCCGGTGGTCTGCAGCTTGCCGGTGCCTGCCATGCGCGTGGCCTCCACCATGAGCAGCCGCCCGCCCGACGGACTGTAGGCGAGCGCGGTGGCGTGACCGGCCGCCGGGACGCGCGCGGCACGCGTGCGACCACCCCGCGGCGACCCGAGGATGGCCTTCACGTCGGCGACCGTGGCGTTCAGGCGAATGTCTTCGCCGCGCGCGAGCCGCACCGCCACCGCGCGACACAGCGCCGCGATCTGCTGCTCGAGCCGACGCACCCCGGCCTCGTCGGTGTAGTCCTCGATCAGCCCGTCCATGGCCTCGTCGCTCAGCTCGAGGCGCTCGGGAGTGAGCCCGTGGTCGCTCAGCTGGCGCGGCATGATGAAGCGGGCCGCGATGTGGCGCTTCTCGTCCAGCGTGTAGCCCGGCAGCTCGATGACCTCCATGCGGTCCAGCAGCGGGCCCGGGATGGTGTCCATGCGGTTGGCGGTGGCGATGAACATCACGCTGCTGAGGTCCACCGGCACCTCGAGGTAGTGGTCCACGAACGCGTGGTTCTGCTCGGGGTCCAGCACCTCCAAGAGAGCGCTGCCCGGGTCGCCGCGCTGGTCGCGCCCCAGCTTGTCGATCTCGTCCAGCACGATGACCGGGTTGCGCGACTTGGCCTTCTTCAAGCCCGCCACGATGCGCCCCGGGAACGCGCCCACGTAGGTGCGCCGGTGGCCGCGGATCTCGGCCTCGTCGGACACGCCGCCCAGCGACACGCGCACGAACTCACGCCCCGCCGCGTGCGCGATGGAGCGCGCCAGCGAGGTCTTGCCCACACCCGGAGGGCCCACGAAGCACAGGATGGGCGCCCGCCCGTCCCGCCGCAGGCGCCGCACGGCCACGTACTCCACGATGCGCCGCTTGGGGCGCTCGAGCCCGTGGTGGTCTTCGTCCAGCACCCGGCGCGCCTCGCCCACGTGCAGCCGGTCCGGGGTGGACTTGCTCCAGGGCAGGTCGGCCAGCCACTCCACGTAGGCGCGGGCCACGTGGTACTCGGAGCTGGCGGAGTTCATCAGGCGCATGCGGCGCAGCTGCTGGCGGGCGGCCTTGTCGGCCTCCTGCGGCATGTCGGCCATGGCCACGCGCTCGCTCAGGCTCTCGAGGTCGTCCTCGTCGTCCGTGGGCTCGCCCAGCTCCTGCTTGATGCGCTTCAGCTGCTGGCGCAGCAGCAGCTCGCGCTGCGACCGCGACATCTCTTCCTGCACCAGGTTCGAGATCTCGCGCTTCACACGGAACACCTCGCGCTGGCGGTCCACCATGTCGATGACGGTGCGCAGCCGCGTGCGGACGTCCAGCGTCTCGAGCACGGCCTGCTTCACGTCGTTGGAGACGGACACGTTGGCGGTCACGAGGTCCGCCAGGGCGCCGGGCTCCACCACGTTGTCCAAGATGCGCGCGGCTTCACGGGGCTGGCTCGGCAGGTGCTCGTAGAGCGCGCGCGTGGACTCGCGCAGGTGCAGCGTCAGCGCGTCGAACTCCACGTCCACCGCGGGCGGCTCGTGGATGCGCTCGACCCGCGCGCTCAGGCAGGGGTGGCGGCCGACCGGCTCGAGGATGCGCATCCGGCTCACGCCCTGCAGCACCACGCTGTACTGGCCGGTGCCCAGGCGGATGACCTTGAGCACGCGCGCCACGGTGCCGATCCAGTGCACGTCGTCGAAGCCCGGGTCCTCGGTCTCGGCGCGCTTCTGCGCCACCACCGCGATCACGGGACGCTCGCCGCCACAGGCGGTCTCGATCAGCCGCACGGAGCGGCTGCGCCCCACGTTGACCGGCACCACCGAGACCGGGAACAACACCGAGTTGCGGAGCGGTAGGATCGGCAGGACGCTCTCGTTGCCGTCTGGAAAGAGTGAGTCGGTCATTCGCCTGAGAGTCACGATATCGGCGCGAGCGCAGGTAATCCAGTGAAGTTTTCAGCAGATAGGTGGCCGGACGGGCGGGGCGGGTGGCCCTGGCCGGCATATGGCCCCAGGACCCCCCGCTTCGGCGTAGACCCCCGTTTTGATCTCTGTTAGATACTTGACCACGCGCCTACCCATGTAGGACAGTGACCGACACGTAGGGAATTGTCCTTCTGGCCTCCCCCCCTGCCTCGCAAGAGGCCGCGTGACCCCCCCCGAGACCCGGCGCGTGGACCCGGTGTAACGGTGCCGGGTGACCCGCCCCCTCGGACTGACCGTCGCCCTGCCGCTCTGGCGGGCCGGGGGGAACGGCGCCTTCCTGGGGAACTTGTTCGTGCTGGGCGTCACCGTCGCCATCTTCCTCGGGACGCTGTCCCTGGGCCGCAACTCCGACGCCTCCCGCGCCGATCGCTCGGCCGCCGACGGCTCGCGCTCGACTCGCCCCGTCAACGACGCGTAATGTAGTGGGCGGAACGCCCTCGCGATGGTGACTTCGCCCAGCAGCCTCGATCACGCCTTCACGGTCGCCGACCTCGAAGGCATCCGGAACCTCCTCGCCGGGGGGTCGGTCATCGACTGGCGCAAGCTGATGTTCGAGTCCGAGTCCGAGGCCGCCGCCTTCGTGGCCGCCCAGGAGCTGGACCTCAGCGACCCGGCCGACGTGACGCGCATCGACACCGTGCGGAACTCCGCCGTGAAGTACCTGCGGCGGCACTTCGACTTCCCGGTCCCGTCCCCGGTGGCCAACGCCGACCTGGTGACGCTGCTGATGATGGCCAGCGGCAAGGGGCACCGTCAGCTGTGCGCCTGCACGGTGCTGAAGGTCATGCACACCATCCACCACCTCGAGGCGCGCGAGCTGCTCTTCCAGCTGCCCGTGTCCAACGAGGAGGTCTTCCACCTGGTGGAGCAGAAGGTCTACCGCGTCATCGGCCGTGCGCTGGCCGAGGGGGCGCCCATCGTCGAGTTCATCGGCGGGCGCAAGAACAAGGACTCGCTCTACACCAAGCTGCTGTCGAAGTCCGAGGCCACGGCCGCGCAGATCTACGACAAGCTGCGCTTCCGGGTGGTGACCCGCTCGCCGGACGAGATCTTCTCCGTGCTGCGCCTGCTGCAGCGCGAGGTCTTCCCGTTCAACTACGTGATCCCCGAGCAGAGCACCAACACGCTGCTGCCGTTCGAGCACCACTGCGCGTCGCGACCCGACCTCGCCCCCATGGTGGCGCGCATGCAGTCGTTCGAGGAGGAGCCCGCGGCGATGGAGCGCGAGAGCCTCGTGGACAACGAGTTCACGGCGTCGTCGTACCGCGTGGTGCACTTCGTGGCCGACATGCCCATCCGGCTCTCGGACGCGCGCCTGGCTGCGGCGCCGCCGGCTGCGTGGACCCTGGGGCGCATCATCTTCGTGATGGCCGAGTTCCAGGTGCTGGACACCGAGACCGACGCGCGCAACGAGGTGGGCGACGCCAGCCACAGCGCGTACAAGGTGCGTCAGCGCACGGCCGTCATGCGGCGGCTCAAGCTGGGCAAGCCTGGGGTGGCCGTGCCGAGCGAGCGCAAAGACGACGACTGACCTGTGCTGGTGTGCGCGGGCCTACATGTGCCCTCGCGCGTGACGTTCGTGTGAGCGCATCCGGACTTGACCGAGTGGGACCTAGCTGCGACACAGCCTGCGGTGCCCGATGTGCTCCAGTTCCTGCTCTCTCACGGCTCCATCGCGCTGATCGTCTTGGCGTTGATCGTGGCGGGCTTGGGCATGCCCATCCCTGAAGACATCATGCTGCTGGCCGCCGGCGTGCTGGTGTTCCGCGGTGAGGTGTCCTACGTGGAGGCGCTCGTCGCCTGCGCCATCGGCGTGTTCCTGGGCGACACCACCATCTTCCTGTTGGCTCGCCGACTTGGCCCGGCCGCGCTGTCGCGGCGCCCGCTGCGCTGGCTGATCACGCCGGAGCGGCACGCCAAGATCGAGGAGATGTTCGCCAAGTACGGCAGCTTCATCGTGTTCATGGCGCGGCACATGGCCGGGCTGCGCGCGCCCACGTTCGCCATGGCCGGCATCCACAAGATGCCCATCACGAAGTTCTGGCTGTGGGACGGCCTCGGCCTGTGCGTGAGCGCGCCGGTGGTCATCGGCATCGGCTACTGGCTGGCCGACAACCTGGACGAGGCGCGCGCGCTCATGGGCCGCTTCGAGATGGTGGTGCTGTGCGTGCTGGCGGTGCTGCTGCTGGGCTTCCTGATCTGGCGCAAGGTGCGCAAGGTCGAGCCGCCGCAAGAGCACTGAGCGGCCGCCCGGCTCAGGGGGCGGCGGCGGCTTCGAAGATGCGCGACAGGGCGTCCACCAGCTGCTCGTCCGAGTACAGCAGGGGGTCACCCACGTTCTCGACCATGCCCTTCATGGTGAGCACGCCGAGGGCTGACACGTTGGCGAGGAACGCCATCAGGCGTGGATCCACGCCCGCACGACTGGCCTTGTCCTTCTGCTCTTCCCTCAGCAGCGCCGCCGCGCGTCCGAAGACCATGTCGTTGAGGGGCCGCAGCCGGGCGAACTGCTCGGGGGCGAGGTGCACCGCTCCCGCGCCAGCCACCTGCGCATGCAAGTACTGATCTTCATCACCGTGCGGACGTTGCTGGCGGCGCTGGGGGTGTAGTCAAGGAGGTGACCGGCTGGCGACGGACGGTCGTCAGCGTAGTCGTGGTCGTGGTCGTGGTCGTACGCGTGCTAGTTGACGT
>CAZEAA010000202.1:0-3220 GCA_964510015.1 uncultured Sandaracinaceae bacterium | reverse complement strand
GCTCGTGCTCGTGCTCGTGTTCGCCGACGGGGAGGAACTCCTCGGCCGTACTACAAGACCAAGGGCGCAACTCTCCTCGCTGATCTTTGGGCGAGGAACGGTCACGAGCACGAGCAGGTCAACGAGCACGACCACGCGTACGACCACGACTACGTCGACGATGGTTTGGGCTGCTCTTGGCTACCGACAGCTACACGGCCAGTCGGTGTCCAGATCGATCGTCGTCACCACGCGCGTCTCCCGATCGCAGTCCGCATACACGATGCGCACGTCCTGGCCGTCGTCGGTGCGGCCTTCCACCGCGTAGGACACGCACTCGCCGTCGGTGCGCGTGCGATCCGGGGCGATGTGGCCGTCGCTCAGCAGGTCTTGCACCTCGGCTTCGGTGATGTGCCGGCAGGCCATGCGGCAGCGCCCGTGCTGGGTGTAGCGCAGCGGCTTCTGGGCGAGGCGCGCGAGGATCGGGTCACCGGGTGGCGTGCTGGGTGCGGGCACGGCGGGGGCCTGCGCGGCGGGTGCAGGCGCAGGGGGCGCCTGCGCGCCGGGCACCGAGGCGATGGGTGTCGGCCCCGACGGTGTCGACGATCCAGGCGACGTCTCGGGGAACAGCTCCTGCAGCGCGGCCTCGTCGAGGCATCCCGGGAGCGCGAGCAGCAACCCCAGCGCGAACGACAGCACCAGCCACCACGATGCGACTGCCGCGCGACCGGGCGTCACGCGGACACCAGCGGGTCCACGCGCTCGAGGCGCGCCACCAGCTCGATGTGCGGCGTGTGCGGCAGCGTGTCGAAGCCGCGCAGCTCCACCAGGCGGTAGCGCGCGCCCGGGCCTTCTTCGCCGCACAGCTGGTCGAGGTCGCGGCGCAGGCCCTTCGGGCCGCAGCTCATGATCCGGATCTCGCGCGGGGCCACCCGACGCAGCGCGGCGCACACCTCGGTGCGCAGGCCCTTGCGCGGAGGGTTGGCCACGACGAGCTCGGGCGCGTCGCCTTGGTAACCGGCTAGGAAGTCCTCCACGCTGCTCGGGCTGACTCCCAGCGTGGCCGCGCTCTCGGGGTAGGCCTCGACGGGCACCACCTGCTCGAAGCGCTCGCGCAGCAGCACGGTGGTGATGCCGGCGCCCGCGTAGAGATCGAACGCCAGCGTGCCGCGCGCGTCGTCCACCAGCGCGCGGTAGCAGTCGCCCGCCACCTCGGGGTTCGGCTGCAAGAAGCCGAGCGGCCCCACCGGGATGGGCACACCCGCCACGCGCAGCGTGAGCTCGCTGCGGCCTCGCACCGGGAGCGCCGGCGTGCCCCGCACCGCGTTGCCCGTGCCCGCCTGCACGCTGAGCGCCACGCCCGCCACGTCGTGCGGGTCGAGCGCGTTCGCGATGCGCAGCGCGGTGTCGAGGTCCTCGACGCTCATGACCAGCGTGCACAGCACGCGCTCCCCGTCGGTCTTGAACCACACGTAGCGCAGCAGGCCCCGCCCGGTGCGCTCGTCGTAGGCGCCCACGTTCAGCGCCTGCACGGCGCGCTCCACCGCCGCGACCGCGCGGCCGATGCTGGGGTGCTCCACGATGCAGCCGTCCATGTAGGCCACGTGGTGCGAGCCGCGGATGAAGCTGCCGAGGCGCACGCGGCCGGGGCCGCCGAACGCCACGCGCTTGCTGGAGTAGCGGTAGCCCGCCGACCGGTCGCCCTCGAGCGCCGCGCTGCTGCTGCGCTCGCTCACGTGCAGCCCGAGGTCGTCGCGCAGGTACTGCCGGAGCGCGCTGCGCTGCGCGTCCACCGCGAGCGGCATCAGGGTGCAGCCGGTGCACCGCCCGCCGCGTGACGGATGCTGGGGACACGCGGCCTTCGTGCGCGCCGGATGCGGGGTCAGCACCTCGAGCAAGTGCGCGTGCGACATGGGGGCGCGCTTCGAGACGTAGTCCACGCGCGCCGACACGCGTTCGCCCGGAAAGGCGGCCACCACGTGCACCGCGTGACCCGCGTGCTGTGCCACGCCATCGCCCGACTCGTCGAGCGCGGTGACGTTCAGCGTCAGGGTGTCGCCTTTGCGCATGTCGGCATTGTCGCTATGTCGCGCGCGACCGCAAGCCGCGAGGCGCAATGAACGCGCGCGACGCGTCTTCGATTGCCACGCGGCGGGCGCCTGGACCCGTGCGGATCGGGAACGTAGCCTGCGCCCCGATGAACCCGAAGCGCCCCTTCTCGATGATCCGAGACTTCCATCTCGCCGACTGGATCACGCTGGCGAACGCCTTCTGCGGCACGGGCGCCATCTTCGCGGCGCTGCGCTTCCTACAGGACGGACGGCAGAACGATTTGCTGTTGGGGATGGCCCTGATCCCGTTCGCCTTCGTCTTCGACGCGCTCGATGGTCGCGTCGCCCGCTCGCGTCACACGTCGTCGATTCTCGGCCGCGAGCTCGACTCGCTGTCGGACGTCATCTCGTTCGGCGTGGCGCCCGCCGCGCTGGCCTACGCGTGCGGCATGCAGGGGGGCTGGGACTGGCTGGTCCTCTCCTACTTCGTGTGCTGCGGGGTGAGCCGCCTCGCTCGCTACAACGTCACCGCAGAGGCGCTCACGGGAGACGAGGGCAAGGTCACCCACTTCGAGGGCACGCCCATCCCCACCAGCCTCGCGCTGGTGATCGTGTTGGCCGTCGCGACGTGGCAGCAGCGCATCGGGGACGAGCTTTGGTTCGGCGTCGTGGACCTCGGCTGGCAGCTGCACCCGCTGGTGCTGCTCTTCGCGCTGTCCGGTTCGTTGATGATCAGCACCATCCGCATCCCGAAGCCGTGACCGACCTCTCCATCCTGTTCGAAGACGGCGAAGCGCTGGTGATCGACAAGCCGGGTGGTCTGCCGCTCGATCGCCCGCGTGCGGGTGGGGCGTGCCTCGAAGACAGCCTCCACACGCTCCGGCTCGGCTTCGCGCGTGACCCCGTGCCGGTGCACCGGCTGGACCACGACACGTCGGGGTGCTTGCTGCTGGCCCGCAACCCCGGCGCGCTGAAGCGCTTCTCTCAGGCCTTCGAGGCGCGGCAGGTGCAGAAGACCTACCTCGGCGTGGTGGCCGGCCTCGTCGCGGACCGAGCGGGCACCATCGAGCTCGCGCTCGGGAAGACGAGCACCGAGCAGGATGGCTGGCGCATGGTCCCGGCGCGCAACGGCAAGGCGGCCACCACGCACTGGCGTTGCCTCGCGGTGAACGACGGAATGACCCTGGTGG
>CAZEAA010000201.1:0-10615 GCA_964510015.1 uncultured Sandaracinaceae bacterium | reverse complement strand
GTAGACCCGAAATCGAGGCGTCGCGAGGCCTCCCAAGAACCCCGCGCCCACACCGTCCAGGGACAGACGCTGGCCGTCATGGTCACCGCTGCGCTCCCCATCCCACCGGCCGCCGTCGCGGACGCGCTGCTGGTAGGCAGCGACGAGGTACAGCCCGCCGCCTGGTCGACGGTGTGGGTCCGTCCCGCGATGGTGATCGTGCCCGACCGCGCTGGGCCGACATTGGCCGCGAAGTTGAAGCTCACGGTGCCGTTGCCCACGCCGCTGCCCGTGACGCCGGTGATCCACGACGCCGACGTGGACGCGGTCCACGGGCATGCGCCGCTGCTCAGGGTGAAGGAAGTGCTCGACGTACCTGCGCTGGCCCCGACGCTGGTGGAGGCGGGCACGCTCGCGGTGCAGCCCGACGCTTGGTTCACCGTGAGCAACTGGCCACCCGCGTTGAGCACCGCGGAGCGGGCCGGCCCGACGTTGGCGGCGTAGGTGTACGTCAGCGTGCCGGTGCCCGTGCCCGACGAGCCCGTGAGCCACGCCGCGTTCGAGTTGGAGGTCCACGCGCAGCCTGCGGTGGCGGTCATGGTGCTGCTGCCGCTGCCCGCGGCGGCCGAGGGATTCGCGGAGCTGACCGCGAGCGAGTACGAGCACGAGGCGGCGGCCTGCGTGACGCGCAGGGTCTGGAACTGCGTGCCGTTGCCCACGGTGATGTTGGCGGACCGCGCGCCGCCCGCGTTGGCCTGGACGGTGTAGTTGAACGTCCTCGGGCCGGTCCCGCTCGCTGGGACGCCCGTGATCCAGGCCGGCACGCCAGTCACGGTCCAGGCCTGCGCGCAGCCGAGGCCCGAGGGCGGAAACAAGCTCGCCGAGTACGTCCCGCCGGAGTTCGGCGCCGACTGCACGCTGGGCGACATGCTGCCCGTCGTCCCGCACTGGGACACCAAGCTGCCCGGTCCCGTCACCGTGAGGGTGAAGTTGCCCGCGTCCACCGCGTTGGCGCCGCTGATGACCACCTCGAAGAAGTAGGTGGGCCCCGTGCATGCGGCGCAATTGGTGAAGGAGCGCGACACTGAGCCGTTGCCCTCCACGCCGTTCAGATCCCAGCGGTTCACGCACGGGTCGGTGGGCAGGAACATCGGCTGATAGAAGTCCATCGCGATGGGACCGCCGCCCTGTCGGGTGGCCGTGACCGTCCACGTGCCGGACGCCGGGATGGACACCCACAGGGTGTTGAACGTGCGCTCGGTGGACGGGTTCGGGTTGGTCCCGAAGCACTGCGTGTCGGGCCGCGCCCAGGTCGACGGCGAGTCGTTGCGCGGGAAGCTGCCCGAGTACGTCTGCGCACGGGCAGAGGAGACGACGCTCGAGAGGGCCAGAACACCCACGAGCGCGACGAACGCGCCCATGGACCGGTTGGGGGAAAGCACGGTCACACGGAACTCCAGGAGAAAGCCGCCACCGAGGCGCCTCATGGCGCCCCTCGCGTTGGCCCGCCCGAGATGACCGATGGATTGAACTATTCCAGCTCGAATGCGCTGTGGCGCACGAAAAACGTGGCCGCCAACCGCCTGAAAACGCGACGATTTGGACGCAAAAACGCCGGCGCCCCGGTGCTCGGAGTGCCGGCGTGAGGCTCACCCCTCGGGGGGTGTTCAGCGCTTGAAGCCGAAGCGCGCGCAGAAGCGCTTGGCGCCTTCGTAGACCTCGTCGCGCGTGAGACCGAAGTCCGCGAGCGTGTAGTCGTGCGAGCTCTCGTAGCAGCGCTGGGCGTGCGTGAACTCGTAGAGGTTCTGCTTGAACGCGGGCGACATCTCGATGCCCAGCCAGTCGTAGATGCGGTGCACCTCTTCGTCCGGGTCCTGGGTGAGGTCCTCGTAGTTGACCACCAGGATCTGGTCGGGACCCAGATCGTCCAGCAGGCCGAGCGCGTAGTCGTAGTAGTCGTACGCCAGCTGCACCAGCTGCTTGGCCTCGGGGCCGTCCTTCTGGATCTCGGGCGTGTGCGAGACCCACTTCTCCCACCACATGCTCAAGAAGGAGGGCAGCGCCTCGGCCGGGTCACGCACCAAGTAGAGGAAGCGCGCGTCCGGCATGCGCTCCACCACCGAGCGCACGCGCGGGGTGAAGAAGACGTTCTTGTTGATGAAGCGCTTCGTGGGGGCCGTGGCGAAGAGGTGACGCTTGATGCTCGCCTCGTAGAAGTCCATGAACCGCGCGCGGTAGTCGGCATCGATGTGGTCGAAGAACCGCATGCTGTTCAGCTCGTCGGTGTACGGCACCAGCAAGTTGATGGTGATGGAGTTCATCCCCATCGCCCACGTGGCTTCGTCCTCCTCGTGCTGGTCGATGCCCAGCTTGTGGATGCCGTCCCAGCCGTCGAACATGACTGCGTTGAGCTGGTCGATGGCGGCCTGCATGGGGTGCAGCGGCAGCTTGTCGTCGAGCCGGCCGAGGGCCTGGAAACCGCGCTGGATCGACACGTTGTTGAACGTGCTCTCGTACAGCTTCATCCCGCTGAACGTGTCCTCGTCGATGGTCATCAGGCGGTGCAGCATGGTGGTGCCGCTGCGCGCGTTCCCGATGATGAACACCGGCTCGCGGATGGGCTGATCACGCCAGCCGGGGTGCAGCTTGTCGTCCAGGCGCTGAGCCAGCTTGAGGGCGGACACGACGCTGGCGTACATGGACGAGAAGAACGCCCACGTCGGGAGGCGCTGGAGCTTCGCGTGCCGCTTCACGGCCGCTTTCACTTCGGCCACACCGGGCTCGTAGATCGGGAGGGCGCCGTACTCGGGATCGTGGGGGTTCGAAGGCCTCATGGTCCGAGTCACGTGTCCGTAGCTAGGGGCAGCCGGGGCGGCCGAGGCTTTGGGGTTCGCCGACATTTGGCCGCCATCTACCCACGAAGCCGGGGGATGGTCAATCCGGGTGCTATCGTACGGGCGTGGTGTCGCGGTCGAGATGGGCGTTGCTCGGTTCGCTGGTGTCGGTGGTGGTCACCATCGGCACGGTGGCCTGCTTGCGCCGCACGGCACCCCTCAGCCTGCCCGGTGTGACCGACCCGGACGAGGGGACCGTCACGGGCCAGAACCCGGACCCAGCCGGGGGCAGCACCGCCGAGGTGGTCGACTCGCTGCCGCGCATCGACTCTCCGCAGGACTGGGCGCGGCTCGCCACGCGGCCCGAGTCGCACGTGGTGGCCCACACCGAGACGGTGAAGTTCGTCATCGACACGCAGGCGGACGACCGGGTGTACTTCCTCCAATCGGAGCGCTGGGACCTCCACTTCTCATTCGTTCAGCACTTCATCGACCCGCGCGCGGACCACGGTCGCTTCAACATCAGCGAGTACCGTCGGGACGACCGGCGCTTCCTGCTGGGGTCGCTCATGCACTATCAGGACGGGGACCACTTCACCCTCGAGCTGGTGGCCGGGGACACCATGTCCGGAGAGCGCATCGCCAAGGTGTTCGCGCTGGTCCGCGAGCGCGTCTTCTTCGGGGAGCGCATGCGCTTCCGGCCGCTCTCGCCGCTGCACGAGCGCAACGTGGCGGGCCTCGGGGATCGCGTGCCCGTGCTGCCGGCCGACGCCGTGAACCAGGCGGTGCAGTACCAGCCCCTGGTGCTCGGCGTGGCCTTCGGGGTGCTGCGCATCGTGCGCGGGACGCTGGACCCCTCCACCGTGCGCCCCAACGAGATCCTGGTGACCGAGACGGTGCCGGAGGAGATGCCACCGGTGTCGGCCCTGGTCACCAGCCAGCTGCAGGCGCCGCTGGCTCACGTGGCGGTGCTGAGCCGCAACCGGAACACCCCCGACATGGCGCTGCGCGGGGCGGCCGACCTCGCGGAGGTGCGGGCGCTCGAGGGGCGCATCGTGCGGCTGAGCGTGGGGGCGCAGGAGTACACGTTGCGCGAAGCCGACCGCGCGGATGCCGAGGCTGCCTGGGCGGCGGCGCGGCCCTCCCACCCCTTCCGGCCGAGCTCGAACACGCGCATCTCCGCCATCCGGCCGGTGTGCGGCTGCACGGCCGAGTACGCGGGCGCCAAGGCCGCACAGCTGAGCGACCTGTGTGCGCTGGGCGGGCTCGGCATTCCTCCCGGCTTCGTGGTGCCCTTCGCCGAGTACGTGGCGCACCTGCGGCGTGTCCGGTCACCGGCCCAGCTTGCCGCCATGCTGCAGGCCGAGCCCTTCCGCGCCGACGCCGCCGAGCGCGGTCGCCAGCTGCTCGCGCTGCGCGAGGCCATCGCCGCGGCCCCCGTGGACGCGCGCCTCGTGAGCCAAGTGCGCGCGCAGCTCGGGCGCCTCGGGAGCAGCGAGCGCTTCATCTTCCGCAGCAGCACCAACGCCGAGGACTTGCCGGGCTTCAACGGCGCCGGCCTGTACGAGAGCGTGGTGGTGCCGGGTGACGCGAGCGACGAGGTGCTGGCCGATGCGCTGCGCCGCGTGTGGGCCAGCGTCTGGCTGCAGCGGGCCTACGAAGAGCGCGAGTGGTTCCGCATCGAGCAGGCCGCGGTGGCGATGGCGGTGCTGGTGCAACCGTTCGTGGCGAACGTGGTGGCCAACGGCGTGGCGATCACCGTGAACCCCTACGACGAGGCCCGCCCGGGGGTGTTCATCAACACGCAGGTGACCGGGTCCACCGTCACGGGCGCCCAAGGCAACGAGCTGCCCGAGCAGTTCCTGGTCTACACCTGGGCCGAGGACCTCGAGCCCGAGCTGCTGAGCCGCAGCTCCTTGACCAACGGGGCCGCCATCCTCAGCGAGGCAGAGGTGGTCGCGCTCACACGGCAGCTCATGCGCATCCACACCAGCATGGCGCCGCGCAACGTGGGGACCTCCAACGCGATGGACGTGGAGTTCCTGCTCACCCGCGACCGGCGCTTCGTGTTCGTGCAGGCGCGCCCGTTCAACGTGGTCTACACGGCGGGTCAGCGTTGGCGCTCGCCCTGAGGCCGAGTCCCAGAAAGGGCCAGGCCACGTCGCCCGTCAGGCCACGTCAAACGACTCGCCGCACCCGCAGTCGTTCTTCGCGTTGGGGTTGATCCACTTGAAGCCGTAGCCCATCAGGCGTCGCTCCCAGTCGAGCGTAGAGCCCTTGAGCACCTCGATGCTCTTCTGGTCCACCACCACGTGCAGCCCGTCGAAGTGGTAGACGAGGTCCTTCTCGGCGCGGATCTTGGTGGCGTAGTCGATGACGTAGCTGTAGCCGGCGCAGCCGCCGCCCTTGACCCCCACGCGCAGCCCGTACACCGGCTCCCCCGCGTCCAACAGCTTGGCCTTCGCCATCTCGATGGCCTTGGGCGTCAGGGTCAGGCGAGGCTCGGCGTAGGTGACACCTTCGGGCAGGGGCAGGCTCATGGGAGAGAACCATAGGGCGCGGCCCCCGAAACCGCCAGCCCCGCCCCGACAGCCGGAGTCCCCGACAGCCGGAGCCGCAGCCACGCGGGAGCCGCTACCACTCCGTCGGGCCGGACGGCATCATGTCCCCATGACGTCGACCCGGGGAGTTGTCTTTGCCTGCGCCTGTCTCCTGGTGACCGCGGCGGCGCCCCCTCGAACGACCCAGGCTCAGCGCGAGTATCGCCTGTTCGAGTCCGACCCCGTGCGGCCCATGGCGCTCTCGGCCGACGGGACGCGCCTCTACGTGGTGAACACGCCCGACGCGCGCCTCGAGGTGTTCGCCGTCTCGGCGGCCGGGCTCGCTCACGAGACGTCGGTGCGCGTGGGACTCGAGCCGGTGGCCGTGGCGGTGGCCCCCGACGGTCGGCTGTGGGTGGTGAACCACCTCTCGGACAGCGTGAGCATCCTGTCCGAGGACGGCGGGTCGCTGCACGTGGCCCACACGCTGTGGGTCGGCGACGAGCCGCGCGACGTGGTGTTCGCGGGCACACCGGGCGCCGAGCGCGCCTTCCTGACCACGGCCCATCGTGGCCAGCACTCGCCCTACCCGGCCGGCGAGCCCCGGCGAGCGGGCGTCGGGCGTGCGGACGTGTGGGTCTTCGACGCGCGCGACGCCGGCGCCGTGACCCGCGCGCCGCAGCAGATCGTCACGCTGTTCGGCGACCGTCCACGCGCGCTCGCCGTCAGCCCCGACGGCAGCGAGGTCTACGCCGCGGTGTTCCGCTCGGGGAACCGCACCACCACCATCTCGGAGGGGCTGGTCTGCAACGGGTCCACCGCCGGCACGTGCACGCACGCGGGGGTCACGTCGCCCGGTGGCCTGCCCGCGCCGCGCACCAACCACCAGGGCACGGCGGGGCCCGAGGTGGGGCTGATCGTCCGCTACGACGAAGACAGCGAGGGCTGGCTGGACGAGCTGGGGCGTGACTGGAGCCCAGTGGTGCGCTTCGAGCTGCCCGACTACGACGTGTTCGCGCTCGACGCGGACGCCAGCGCGGGGGCCGTGTCCGTGTCGCGCGAGATCGCGGGGGTGGGGACCATCCTCTTCAACATGGCCGTGCACCCCACCACGGGGCGCGTGTTCGTGACGAACACCGAGGCCCGCAACGAGGTGCGCTTCGAAGGCCCCGGCACCTTCGTGCGCGACAACGACCTGAAGCCGGACGGGGTCCCCGCGAGCGTGCGCGGTCACCTGCACGAGGCGCGCGTGACGGTCATCGACGGCACCACCGCGGCGCCGCATCACCTCAACCCGCACATCCCCTACGAGACGATGCCGATGCCCGCGGACGTGGCCCCGCGCTCGTTCGCCATGCCCATGGGCGCGGCCTTCTCGCCCGCGGGAGACACGCTGTACGTGGCCGCGTTCGGCTCGAGCGCGGTGGCCGTGATCGACGTGGCCGACCTCGAGGCGGGCACGTTCAGTCCCGCGCTCGGCGACCGCATCACGGTGACGGGAGGTGGCCCCACCTTCGTGGTGGTGGACGCCACCGGCACGCGCGCGTTCGTGAGCACGCGCTTCGACAACGGGGTGTCCACGCTGGACCTCGCGACGGGCGTGGAGACCGCGCACGTCCGGCTGTTCAACCCCGAGCCTCTGGTCGTACAGCAAGGGCGGCGCTTCCTGTACGACGCGCGGCTGACCTCCAGCAATGGCGAGGCCTCGTGCGGCAGCTGCCACGTGTTCGGCGACATGGACGACCTCGCGTGGGACCTCGGGGACCCGGACGGCGACGTGATGCCCACCTTCAACCGGCAGGGGCCGCTGGGCAGCCGGGCTTCGTTCCACCCGCTCAAGGGGCCCATGACCACGCAGACGCTGCGGGGCATGGCGCACGGGGGCCCCATGCACTGGCGCGGCGACCGCACGGGCGCCACCGCCATGGACCCGGATCGCGACTCCGACGAGCGGGCCGCCTTCCACACCTTCGGCCCCGCCTTCCCCGCGCTGCTGGGCCGCGACGAGGGCCCGCTGAGCGAAGCCGACATGCAGGCCTTCACCGAGTTCGCACTGGCGCTGACGCTCCCGCCGAACCCGGTGCGCGACCTCGGCAACCAGCTCAGTCCCTCCGCCACGCGCGGGATGAACACGTTCATGACCCGCACGGTGGACGTCATCGCGACCTGCGAGGGCTGCCACACCTACGACCGCGCGCAGGGCTTCTTCGGCAGCGACGGACGCACCACGTTCGAGAACGAGACCCAGGACTTCGAGGTCGCGCACCTGCGCAACGTCTATCAAAAGGTCGGCATGTTCGGCATCGCGAACACGCCGTTCCTCAGCCCCATCGACGCCAGCGCGACCGGCCCGCAGGTGCGCGGCGTGGGCTTCCTGCACGACGGGTCGATCGACACGACGGACCACTTCTTCCATGCGTCGGTGTTCTCCTTCATGAACGACGGCGAGCGGAACGACGTGGTCGACCTGATGATGGAGTTCGACAGCGACCTGGCCCCCGCGGTGGGGCAACAGGTCACCGTGGGACCGAGCGCGAGCATGGAAGCCACCGACCGCCTCGCGCTCCTGCGCGCCCGCGCCGACGCGACGCAGGTGGAGCCTGGTGGCACGGGCCGAGAGTGCGACCTGGTCGCCTCCGTGGTGCTGAGCAGCGGGGAAGAGCGCGGCTTCGTGTGGGACCCCGGGGCGAGCACGTGGCACGGCGACCGCCTGAGCGAGGACCTCAGCCACACGGCCATGCTGGACCTCGCGGGCGACGAGACGGTGACGTTCACCTGCATGCCGCCGCGCACGGGCTACCGCGCCGGCGTGGACCGCGACGGTGACTTCGCGTTCGACGGCGACGAGCGCGACCGCGGCACGGACCCGCTCGACCCGACCAGCTTTCCGGACGACCTGCGGATGGACGGGGGCGTGTCCCTGGACGCCGGCGGCGAGGACGGGGGTCTCTCCGACGGCGGCCACACGCCCCGCGGGCGAGGCGGCTGCAGCTGCCGCGTGCAGAGTGGCCCGGCACCGAGCGCTGGGCCGTTTGCCGGGCTCGTGCTCGCGCTGGCGCTCGCGATCAGGAGGGGCCGGCGTTCTCGGAGCGCGACGCCGGATGGGCGGCGCTCCCGCGCACCTCGCGCAGGACGGTGAGCAGCACCTCGGGCTGGTCCGTCATGACCGCGTCCACGCCGAGCGCATAGAGCCTGCGCATCTCGTCCGGATCGTCGATGGTCCAGACGTGCACGTGGATGCCGTGCGCGTGCGCCGCCTCGACGAAGCGTCGGTCCACCACGCGCAGCGGGCCCTGCGTGACGGGCACCTGCAGGGCGTCGAAGTCGAACCGCGCGAAGCGGTTCACGCCGAAGCGCACGCTCAACCAGAAGGCCAGGATGCCGCGCACCCCCGGCGACGTGGGGAGGGTCAGCCCGCGCTCGTCGCGCAGCTTGCGGAAGCGCGCCGTCAGGTCGTCCTGTGCAGACGCGACCAACACGCGGTGGCTGACGTCGTGCTCCACGAGGAAGCGCAGCAGCGTGGGGACCATGTCGGGCTCGCGCTGCTTCATCTCGAGGTTGAGGCAGAGGCGCGAGTCGAGCGCCAGCGCCTCCTCGAGCGTGGGCACCGTGCAGCCCTGCCCGCGAAACGGAAAGGTGAGGCCCCCATCGGGGGTGAAGCGGTAGCCGGCGTCGAGCTCGCGCAGCTCGGCGAGGGTGAGGTCGCGGACGAAACCCACGCCGTCCGTGGTGCGCTCGAGCACCGCGTCGTGGAAGCAGACGATGTGGCCGTCGCGCGTCATGTGGACGTCCGTCTCGATGTGCGTGTAGCCCAGCTCGAGGGCGCCGCGGAACGCCAGCAGCGTGTTCTCGGGCCAGCGCTTGGCGCCGCCACGATGAGCGAAGGCGTACGGGCCGGGCCCCAGGTAGGCAGTGCGCTGACGGCGCGCGGACAGGCGGTCGTGCTTCATGGCGGGGCGCAGTCTAGCGACGCGAAGCGGATCGACCACGCGCCGCCGCGTTCGTCACGCTCTTGGTACACGACGACGTAGCGCCGTCCGTCGCGCAGCACGTCGGCGGGAAGCGGCTCGCCGGGGCGGGTCGCCACCACGGCGTCGGGCAGCAGGGGGTCGCCCATCGGGTTCCTGCGCCGCAGCAGCAAGCGCTCGCCCTCCACCATGAGGCGCGCGGGGTCACCGGCAGCCAGCTCGCTGGGGAGCGTCGCGTCGCGCGCGAGCTCCACGGGCGCCTCGGCCAGCGCACCGCTCGGCGTGATGCGCAGCAGCAGCGGGCGCGAGAACTCGAAGGTCGGGATCACCCACACCTGGTCGCCCACGATGGCCATGGACTCGATGTCAGCGATGTCCTCGAGCGCCTCTACGGGTGTCCGACCGCTCGGTCGCGTGAGCCAGACCTCGCTGCCGATGCCCTCGGCAGAGCCCACACGCACGATGGCCGCAAAGGACTCACCCGCGAGCGCCACGCGCAGCAGCTGGACCGCGCGCCCCTCCTCGAGGTCGATGGTGGGGCTGAGCGGGTACGCCGCGTCGAAGCGCAGCGGCCCCCCGGCGGGAGCGAAGACCCGCAGCGCGACCGGGGGCTCGAGGCCGTTGGTCCAGGTGAAGACCACCTGCTCGCCAGCGCTGTTGCGACGCCACGCGCCGCCCGTCCGAACCGGCACGGGGAGCACGATCTCCGCGTCGTCCTCTGCGCTCTCGGCCAGCCGCAGGACGCGATAGGTGGCGTCCCCGTCGACATCCGGAACCCCCGCGGCGAGGGCCACGACCGCGTCGCCCACGCGGATGGCGGCCTCCACAGCGGTGGGCAGCGTGCGGCGCCCACGCTCCGCGAAGGCCGGCGTCAGCTGGACCAACTCCGTGCGGGTGCCCTCCACCAGCAACACGGCCCCTTCGGCGGTGGACTCCCCGCCGGCGCCGGTGCCGGGCAAGAAGACGAGTCGGCGGGCCGGCTCCGTGGAAGGCAGGGTGCCGAGTCGTTCGACGCGGCACGCGCTGGCAGGCTCGGCCGCGGTCGCCGAGGGTGCCGGCGCCGTGGGCGCGCTGCGCGTCGCGGGCTCGACGGGCCTCGCGGGCGTGGTCGTACTCGGGGGCCACCCCGAGGAAGCCGGTCGGGCTGGTGCACTTCGCCCTCGAGGTCGCGCGCGAGCGGGCGCGGGAGATGGAACCGCTGCGTGCCGCCGCCGAGACGGCCGTCGCCGCGGTGCGCGGCGTGCTCAGCGTGACCTGCGTGCTGACCGCGCATCGGGCCGAGATGGGGCCGAAG
>CAZEAA010000200.1:0-10674 GCA_964510015.1 uncultured Sandaracinaceae bacterium | reverse complement strand
CGCCCCGAAGAAGTTCGGGTTGGGGCTGGAGGAGCCCGGGCGCCGTCCGCGGGCCGCGCTGCGGGCCGCGCTGCCGCGGCCGTACCTCGCGGCGCGCGGCCTCGAGGTGGCGCCAGACGACGCACGGGTGCTCGCGGCGATGCCCTACATCAAGCCGCGCAGCAGCCTGCTGCCCGATCTGGCGCTGAACGTGGACTACTTCGTGCGGCCCGTGCCGGAGCAGGACGAGAAGGCGGCCAAGAAGTTCCTGGTGCCCGCCGCGGCGCCGCGCCTGCGGGCCCTGGCTGACCTGGTGGAGCGCACCGAGCCGTTCACGCAGGCCGCGCTGGATGCGGCCGTGAGCGCGTGGCTCGAGGCCGAGGGGCTGGCCATGAAGGACGTGGCGCAGCCGGCGCGCGTGGCCCTGAGCGGACGCAGCCAGAGCCCGGGGCTCTTCGAGGTAATGGACGTGCTGGGGCGCGAGGTGTCGTGCGCGCGCCTGCGCGCCGCCGCCGAGCAAGCCGAGGCCGCGAGCCCCGCGTGAAGCTGGCCGAGCTCCACCCGCGCGCGTTCTTCCTCGAGACGTGGCAGCAGATGGACCGCGAGGCCGCCGAGGCGCGCGCCGCGCGCGAGGCCGCGGGGCTGGGCTTCGACTGGCGGCCGCTGATCGTGCTGCTGACGAGCGCGGTGTTGCTCACGCTGATGGAGTACATCGGCAACCGAGACTGGTTCTACGAGCTGCTCCGCGAGATCCCGAAGCAGCGCGTGCGCGCGGCGTTGCGCCTGCCCGCGAACCCCCACCTCGAGCGCATGGGCTGGGCATGGTGGGCGGGCTGGCGCGTGCTCGGCTACTTCCTGCTGCCCATGGTCCTCGTGCGCCTCTATGGCGAGCGCGTGCGCGACCAGGGCCTCTCCACCAAGGGCCTGCGCGAGCACGTCTGGCTCTACGTGCTCTGCTACCTGGTGGTGGCGGTGTGCGTGGCCTTCGTGAGCCGCAGCCCCGAGTTCGTGAACTACTACCCCTTCTACAAGGGCGCGAACAAGAGCTGGGCCGACTTCCTCGGCTGGGAGCTGATGTACGCGGCGCAGTTCTTCGCGCTCGAGTTCTTCTTCCGCGGCTGGTGGCTCAAGGCCTGCAAAGCGCAGATGGGCAGCCACGCCATCTTCGTGATGACCGTGCCCTACGTGATGATCCACTTCGGCAAGCCCATGCTCGAGACCTTCGGCGCGTGCATCGCCGGCGTGGTGCTGGGCACGCTGGCCATGAAGACCCGCTCCATCTGGTCGGGCTTCTTCGTGCACGTGGGCGTGGCCATCAGCATGGACCTCGCGGCGATGTCGAAGACGATCGGGATCCCCGAGACGTTCTGGCCGCTGGGCAGCTGAGCCGGACGGGGCCGTCCGTGGCGGGTGGCGCCATTCTCCGCGTCGTCCAGCGAGCGTGCTAGGTTTAATCCCGTGAACGCGAGCGCCACCATCGAGCGGCTCAGTAAAGTGTGCTCGAACGTCGGGTTCGACCTGCGCAGCGTGGACCCCTCCGTGCTGGGTCGGCTGTCGTTGCTGGCCGAGCTGACCCAGACGGTCACCGACCTCGAGCGCATGGCGGACCTCGCCTTCCGGCTGTTCCGTTACTACGACGCCACCGACCCGAACGAGAGCTGCGGCGCGCTGGAACGCCGCACCGTGGTGCTGGGCTGCATGTTCTCGGACATCGGGAAGACAGGTCCGAAGCACGCGGATGCGACCGGGCAGCGCCTGATCGTGGAGATGTTCTCCATCGAGGGCGTGACCGACATCATGCAGCCCGTCACCCAATTCTTTCGGACGTACTTCCCGGCGGACGCGGAGGAGCGCATCACGCGCTTCGAGGCGCTGGGGCTGCCGAGCGACCTGCCCATGCGGCACTTCTGGAACCTGCACACGGGGTGGACGCTCGACATCATCGACGGCTCGGGGGTGCCGGCCGAGGCCGTGGCGGCAGCGGCCAGCCACCACCTGCTGGACGACATCAACCCGAGCGCCATCGTGGACGCGGACAACCGCTTCACGCGGCGCTTCGGAGCCAACACGTGCTTCGACCGGGCCGAGAAGCTGGTCATCGTGCTGGACAAGTACGACGCGCTGCGGCGACGCGGGCGGCGCACGCATGCCGAGGCCATCACGTGGCTGAACGAACGCCTGGCCCACAACGAGCGCTTCAAGGGTGACCGCGAGCTGAAGACGCTGATCGCCGACATCGACGCCGTGGCCCCGCGCGGGGGATGAGTTGCGCGGGTGCCGGGGTACAATGCGTCCATGAACCCGTGGTGGCGGTGCTTGGTGCTCATGGTGGGGCTGGCGTCGGTGACCGGGTCGGCGCGTGCGCAGGACACAGCCGACACGTATGCGGAGCCAGCTGAAGAAGACGTGATGGACGACGTCCTGCCGGGTCTGCGCCTGGGCATCGGGCCGCAGTTCGCCACCAACCCGAACGACACGATGCTGACCGGGCAGTTCCTGGTGGGCGCGGACCTGCGCTTCAGCGAGAAGCTCGGCGCGTCGTTCGAGCTGGGCTACAGCGGCGAGCGGCGCGGGCGGCTGGCCGGCCGGCACTTCGTGCTGGGTGGCGCGATGCGCTTCGGGACCATCGTCGGTCTGGGCCCGCTGGTCCACGGCATCGTCGGGCGCACGCACGGCGAGCCGCTGGTCAGCACGCGGCGCAGCGGCGGCCTGCGCGTCGGTGGCCGCGTGGACATCGCGCGCATGGCGGGCGTGGACATCCAGTACGAGTACCGCGCCATCGAGAGCCTGCGTGACGAGAGCGGCTTTCGCGTGGTGCTGTGGCTGGACGCGCTGTTCGTGATCAAGGTGGCCGGCTTCGCGCAGTGAGCGCTAGCTGGGCTTGATCAGCCCGATCTCGATGAGGCGCTGCAGCAAGTACGCGTTCGCCGTGATGGGCTCGGGGTAGCGGTCGGGGTTCTCGGCACTCACGCAGCTGGGCAGCGTGCGGATCAGGAACTCCGAGTTCGGGTGCAGGAAGAACGGGATCGACGTGCGCGCCTGGCTGGCCCACGGCTCGGGTGGGTTCACGACGCGGTGCGTGGTGGACGGCAGCACGTGGTTGGTGAGGCGCTGCAGCATGTCGCCCACGTTCATGGCGATGGTGTCCGCGTCGGTGCCGAGCGGCAGCCACTCGCCGGTGCGCGTGAGCAGCTCGAGGCCCGGCGCGTCGCTGCCCACCAGCAGCGTGATGAGGTTGATGTCCTCGTGCGCCGCGGCGCGCACCCCCGCTGGAGCAGGCGTGGGCAGCGGGGGATAGTGGATGGGCCGCAGGATGCTGTTGCCGTGGTCCACCACGCTGTCGAAGAAGTGCTCGGGCAGCTCGAGGCCCAGCGCGATGGCGCGCAGGATGGTCACGCCCAGCTCGTCGAGGGCGCGGTAGAGGCCCAGCGTGGCTTCACGGAAGCCGGGCACCTCGCGCGGCCAGAGGTTTTCTGGCTCGCTGCCGTGCCAGGGGCTGCCCGGCTCGAGCTCGCGGCCCACGTGCCAGAACTCTTTCAGGTCGGGGTGCTGCGCGTCCTTGGCGGTCTCCACCCCGAGCGCCGTGTAGCCGCGCGCGCCGCCGCCGCCGGGCACGTGGTAGCCGCGCTTCACCTCTTCGGGCAGCGCGAAGAAGGCCCGCAGCGCTTGGTAGGCGGGCGCGGTCACCTGCTCGTCGATGCCGTGCCCCACGAAGCAGACGAAGCCGAACTCGCGCAGGGACGCATGCAGCTCGCGCACGAAGCGGGGGGCGTCGCCAGCGCGCAGCTCGCGCACATCGAGGGTGGGTACGTGCTTCACGGGGTCGAGGGCTCCATGGGCCGGCAGCGTACATCGCCCACGCGGCCCCGCACGGCCTCGTGGTCCCGCCGTGCGCGCAGCGCTTGTCGAGAGGGAGCGGGGTGGCCACACTGCGCGCCCGATGACAGCGCGATTCATAGTGGGCATCGACCTCGGCACCACCAACACGGTGGTGGCCTTCGCGGACACGCTCACGTCCGGTGAGGGGGCCCTGCCGCGCGCGCAGGTCTTCCCGCTGCCGCAGTGGGTGGCCGCGGGTGAAGTCGCCGCGCGCCCGAGCCTCCCGTCGGCCCGCTATCAAGCCACGGAAGAGGAGCTGCCCGAGGCGCGTACCCTGCATGCCGACAGCATGCCCGGGGTGCTGGGCGGCCTCGCCCTCGAGCTGGGCGCGCGCGTGCCCTCGCGCTTGGTGACCAGCGCCAAGAGCTGGCTGTGCCACGGGGCCGTGGACCGGCGCGCCGCCATCCTGCCGTGGGGAGCGCCCGCCGAGGTGCCCAAGATCTCTCCGGTGGACGCGTCGGCCAGCTACCTCGCCCACGTGCGCGGGGCCTGGGACGCCGAGCACCCGCGCCATCCGCTGAGCGACCAAGAGGTGGTGCTCACCGTGCCCGCGTCGTTCGACGAGGCCGCCCGCGCGCTGACGCTGGCCGCCGCGAAGCTGGCCGGGCTGCCCAAGGTGCGCCTGGTGGAGGAACCGCTGGCGGCGTTCTACCGCTTCCTGGGCGAGCACCGCAGCGACCTCGACGCAGCCCTCGGCGAGGTGAAGCTGGTGGTGGTGGTGGACTGCGGCGGCGGCACCACGGACCTCACGCTCATCCGTGTGGAGCGGCGCGAGAGCGGCCCGCGCATGACGCGCATCGCGGTGGGTGACCACCTGATGCTGGGCGGCGACAACATGGATCTGGCCTTGGCCAAGCGCTGCGAGGCCCAGCTGAGCCCGGAGCGCCCGCTGAGCGCGCTGCGCTTTGCGCAGCTGGTGCACGAGTGCCGGACCGCCAAGGAGCGGCTGCTTTCGGCCGATGCCCCCGAGCAGCTGGCGGTCACCGTGCTGGGCTCGGGCAGCAAGCTGATCGGCGCGTCGCTGAGCGCCCGCCTGGTGCGTGACGAGGTGCGCGCGGGGGTGCTGGACGGCTTCTTCCCCGAGGTGACGCGGGACTCGCGGCCGGCCCGGCGTGCCGGTGGCCTGATGGAGCTGGGCCTGCCCTATGCGGCGGACGCGGCGGTCACGCGCCACCTCACCGCCTTCCTCGCGCGTCACGAGGAGCTGGCCCAAGAGGCCGTGGGCGAGGGTGTGCCGCTGCCCGACGCGGTGCTCTTCAACGGCGGTGTCTTCCGCAGCGCGCTGCTGCGTGACCGCGTGACCACCACCCTCGAGGCGCTGCGCGGTGCGCCGGTGCGCGCGCTGCCACATGACGAGCCCGACCTGGCCGTGGCCCTCGGCGCCGTGGCCTATGGCCTCGCGCGGCGCGGCGTGGGCCTGCGCGTGGGCGGCGGCTCGGCGCGCAGCTACTTCCTGGCGCTCCCGAAAGACACCAAGCCCGGCGCCGACGCGAACGCTCCGGCCGAGGCCATCTGCTTGCTCCCGCGTGGCAGCGAGGAGGGCGAGGAGATCGCGCTGCGCGGCAAGCAGTTCTCGCTGAAGCTGGGCCGACCCGTGCGCTTCCATCTCTTGTCCAGCACGGCCGACGTGCGCCACGTGAGCGTGGGCGAGCGCGTGCTGCTGGACGACCCCGAGCGCTACACGAGCCTGCCGCCCATCGCCGCCGTGCTGGATGCGCCGGGCGAGCGGAGCTCACCGTCAGCCAACGGCGCTGACACCGAGGTGCCCGTCGAGCTGGTCACCGCACTCACCGAGGTGGGCACCCTCGAGATGTCGTGCGTGCGCACCGAAGACGCGCGCGCTCGCTGGAAGCTGGAGTTCCAGATCCGCGGGCAGGACGACGCGCAGCTCGCGGCGCTGCACGTGGGGCAGCTGCACCCGCGCTTCGCCGAGGCCACCGCTCGCGTGCGCGAGGTGTACGGCAAGGCCAAGGACAGCGCCGACGTGCAGTCCAAGGACGTGAAGCGCCTGCGCGCCGACCTCGAGAAGATCCTGGGCCCGCGCGAGGGCTGGGACACGCCGCTGCTGCGCGAGCTGTTCGGGGCCCTCTTTGCTGGGGTGAAGAACCGCCGGCGCAGCGCCGACCACGAGCGCGTCTGGTTCAACCTGGTGGGCTACACGTTGCGGCCCGGCTTCGGCTACCCGCTCGACGAGTGGCGCGTGAGCCAGCTGGTGCAGGCGGCCCTGCGCGCCGGGGTGCAGTTCGCGCCCGAGCCGCAGAACTGGTCCGAGCACTGGACGCTGTTCCGCCGCATCGCGGGAGGCCTCGACGCCACCGCCCAGCGCGAGCTGATGAGCCAGGTGGAGTGGTACCTCGAGCCGCCCAGCCGCAAGCCCAAGCCGAAGCCGGCCGGGCCGCGCATGCTGGCCGTGGACGACATGATCCGCCTGGCCGGGTCGCTCGAGCGCGTGGGGGCGGACCGCAAAGCGCAGGTGGGCGGCTGGCTGGTGACCCGCCTGATGGAGCACGACGAGAACCCACAGGCCTGGTGGGCCGTGGGCCGGCTCGGGGCGCGCGTGCCCCTCTACGGAAGCGCCCACGACGTGGTCCCGCCGCACGTGGTGCACGAGTGGCTCGAGCACTGCCTGCGGGTGGAGTGGAAGAGCGACGCCACCCAAGCGCCCATGGCCGCCGCCCTGATGGCCCGGCGGAGCGGTGACCGGGTCCGCGACGTCTCGGATCCGCTGCGTGAGGCCGTGGCCATCCGGCTCGAGCACGAGGGCAAGAGCGAGGCCTGGGTGCGGATGGTCCGCGAGGTCACCCAGCTCGAGGCCGCCGACGAGCGGCGCTTCTTCGGCGACTCGATCCCGGTGGGCCTGCGATTGCTGGAATGAAGTGATATTTCTAGATCGAAGGGGAGAATTTCAGAGTTGCGACGTTGGTAAGGGAGCGTACTCCAATTTACCCAATGATTTCGAAGAACACACCTTTGGTACGGCTCTAGCATAGGGAAGATGCAGTGTTGGAGCCGACGCCTGGGCAACCCCCCCAAGCTCGGCGTCAATGGCCTGACACACCCCACGACCGCGACGAACCCCCCACCCCCCCCGTCGCGGTCGTCTTTTATTCCGTCGCCGGGTCCTCCTCTAGAGGGCCACGGCGACTCCCTTTCAAGGGGCCGCCCACGGCAGAGGAACACAGAGTTCTTCAGAGGCCTGCTTGGCAGCCCGTGCTTCAACGGGCTGCTAGGTTCGCCCGATGCCGACCCTGGTGCTCTCCCGCGACCTCCCCTTCCGCGCTGGCTTCTCCTTCGAGCAGGCCGCTCCTGGCGTCACCATCCGCACGGTGGCCGTGGGCCGCTCGGCCGGCCCCGAGGAGCTGCGCGAGGCCTGCCGAGGCGCCGACGCGCTGATCACCATGCTGTCCGACCGCATCGACGCGGACTTCCTCGCGGCCTGCCCGAGCCTGCGCGTCGTGGCGAACTACGCCGTGGGCTACGACAACCTGGACCTCGCCGCGGCCGCGCGGGCTGGCGTGGTGCTGACGAACACGCCCGACGTGCTGACCGAGGCCACCGCCGATATCGCCTTCGCGCTGCTGCTGGGCGTGGCTCGCCGCGTCCGCGAGGGCGAGCGGCTGCTGCGCGCGGGCGAGTTCCACGGCTGGCGCTCCGACATGCTGCTGGGCAGTGACCTGCACGGCCGCGTGTTCGGGCTGATCGGCATGGGGCGCATCGGTGCCGCCACGGCTCGCCGGGCGCGCGGCTTCGGCATGCAGATCCGCTACACCAACCGCAAGCCCGTGGCCCCCGCGCTCGCGGCGGAGCTGGGCGCCGAGTTCGTGTCCCTCGACGAGCTGCTCCGCACCGCCGACGTGCTGAGCGTGCACTGCCCGCTGACCCCCGAGACGCATCACCTTCTCAACGCCGAGCGCCTCGCGCAGCTGAAGCCCAGCGCCATCCTGATCAACACCGCGCGGGGTCCCGTGGTGGACGAGGCCGCGCTGGCGGACGCGCTGGCCCGCGGGGCGCTGCGGGGTGCAGGCCTCGACGTGTACGAGCACGAGCCACGCGTGCACCCGGCGCTGATGGACCGTGACGACGTGATGCTCTTGCCGCACCTCGGCAGCGCCACCACCGAGACCCGCGCGGTGATGGCCGAGCTGGCGCTCGCGAACTGCGTGGCCGTGCTGAAGGGTGAGCCGCCGAAGACCCCGATCCCGCTACCCCGTAGCGGGGAACGCTGAGACTCGGCCCGCAGCCGCGGGGTCGGGGCTGGCTCAGGGCTCGCTGCTCCACTCGAGCACGCTGCTGTTGGGAGGCACGCCCGAGTGCACGATGCGGGTGCCGGCCACGGTGGACACGGCTGCGCCGGCGGTCCACTCGTCGGCTGTCTCCGCGAGCGCCGAGAGCGTGGTGCCCGAGACCGGCGTGGTGCTGGACCAGCGCACGTAGTCGCAGATCTGGAACGTGCTCGGTCCCGCTTGCACCATCACCGCGAGCTCGCCGCCCACGCCCAGCAAGTCCTGCTGGAGCGACACGTCGCGACCGCTGGCAGGGATGACGCCGAGCACCAGCTCGCAGCTCGCCATGCTGCCCGCGGTGCACAGACCGATGAGCGCGGGGAGCTCGTCCACCCCCGTAGACACGTTCTGCAGGGACACGGTGTTGGTGGCGAAGTCCACCGCCGCGAGCGCCTCGGTGAGCGCAGCGTCGTGCAGGCACAGCGAGGTGGCTTCGTCGCAGTGGTCGTAGGTGCACGGGTCGGCGTCGGCGCAGTCCCCGCAGTGCGGGCAGTAACCCCAGTCGCTCGGAGCGTCATTGCCCGTGGCGCCCTCGCCCCCGCCCCACACGTCGAGCCAACAGATGCCCGGCGCGGGCGGTGCAGCCGGCGCGCTGGCGGTGTCCACGAACGTGCCGGTCCACTCGCCCTGGTTGGCCGCGGCCGTCCCGAGCGCCGTGGGCGGCGAGGACATCGCGTCGCTCCAGCGCACGTAGTCGCACACCTCGCTGCCGTCGCTGGTGGTGGACAGCGCCAGCTCGCCACCGCTGTGTGCCGGCAGGTTGCTGAGCACCACGCTCAGGGGCAGCTCGAGGGTGCTGCCGCTCGTGAGGGGGAATGGCCCCGGCACGGCGTCGCAGGTGGCGGGCCCGGCACACAGGAAGAGGCCCGAGGTCACCAGCACGTCCCGCTCCGGACCGCGTATGAACAAGCTGGTCTCGTCGCCTTCGAACGCGAGCCCCACGAACGTGTCGCGCACCGACGTGGACACGCAGCCCTGCGTTCGATCGCAGTGGGTGATGGTGCAGGCCACTCCGTCGTCGGCGCACGCCATGGTGAGGCGGCTGCACGAGCCGTTCGCGTTGCACGTGTCGGTGGTGCAGGCGTTGCCGTCGTCGCAGTCGCTCGCGCTCTCGCACGCCGAGCACGAGTCGCCCTCTTCGTTGCAGATGGGCGTGTTCCCGGTGCAGGTGGGTCCGCCCAGCGCCAGGCACGTGCCCGAGATGCACGTCGCACCCGCAGCCGTGCAGAAGAGTCCGTCGTCACACGGGCTGCCGTTGTCGGCGTTGGGCCACGAGCACACACCCGTGCCGCTCGAGCAGGTGTCCGTGGTGCAGGGGTTTCCGTCGTCGCAGTCGCCCGCGTCGGTGCAGCCCGAGCACATCCCGGCCGTGCAGCTGGTGCCCGAGGGGCAGCCCGCATGCGCACACGAGCCGGCGTCGCAGCGGTCCAGCGTGCAGGCGTCTTCGTCGTCGCAGTCAGTCCCCACGTTGCAGTCGAGGCACACGCCACGGTCCTCGTCGCAGCCGTTCATGGCGTCTGGGCAAGCGACGGCCAGCGGCGCCTCGCACGCTCCGGACACGCAGCGCTCCACCCCGTTGCAGAACACGCCGTCGTCGCAGTCCGCCGCGCCCTCGCACTCCACGCATAGGTTCATCTCTGGGTCACAGAACGGCAGCGACCCACCGGCGCACGGGTCCACCGCATCGGACGAGCAGCTCCCCTGGCTGCAGCGCTCGCTGCCGTTGCAGAACACTCCGTCGTCGGCGCACGCGTTGGTGTCGTCCGCCGCGTTGGTGCACGCGCCATCGGTGCCGCACGCGTCGTCGGTGCACGCGTTGTCGTCATCGCACTCGCTCGCGGTGGTGCAGCCCGAACACGAGTCGAGCGCTTCGCTGCACACCGGGGTGGACCCGCCGCACGGACTGCTCGCGCCCGCGCCGCACGAGCCCGCCGAACAGGCGTCCCCGCGGGTGCAGAAGAGTCCGTCGTCGCAGTCTTCGCCGTCGGCGGCTCCCGCGTCGTTCACGCACTCGCCCGCCTCGTTGCACGTGTCCAGCGTGCACGCATCGTCGTCGTCGCACTCAGACGCGAGCGCGCACTCGGGCTCGGGCGGCGCGCTGCCCCCGTTGCCACAGCCGGGCCCCAGCAGCGTCAGCCAGGCGACCGCCGAGAGCGCACGCAGAGACGACGACCACACCACACCCAGTGTTCTCGGCATACCGAACCTTTCCCGGCGGAAGCGGGGTTGACGAGGGAACCCCCACACATGCGGGGGTAGTGGCGCCGGCCGGCTATTCGATCACGCGAAGATCGCTGCGCTCGCTCCCCCGCGAGAACACGGGGTCTCGCCCAAGCCCGCCACCCCTCCCCGGAGACGTAGACGTAGTCGTACGGCGACGGCGACGATCGTCAACGTAGTCGTAGTCGTGCTCGTTGACCTGCTCGTGCTCGTGCTCGTGTCCGCCAGCGTCGCCGCTTGCCCGACTCGTCGCCGTCAACGCCTATCGACTCATCACAAGTCCTGGGTCCTGCTGAGCCTATGAGCAGAAGTG